>NZ_JBJGYU010000033.1:0-49853 GCF_054050155.1 Geodermatophilus sp. SYSU D00703
GGGCGGGCCGGGCAGCGTGGTGCGGGGGCTGGGGAGGGGGGGGCGCGGGGCGCGGGGGCGGGGGCGGGGGGGGGGGGGGCCCCCCCCCCCCCCCCCCCCACCACTGTCGTTTCCGGCGCAGCACGGTCGCTCGTGCCGACATCCATCGCGTGGTAGGGAGTGCAAGCCGCATGTCCAACCCCGTCCAGAGGAAGCCGGTGTCCGCAGGCTCGGGGGGCGCCGCTCAGACCCGTACCGCGCATCACCTGCGCCCCAGCGAACGGCACGACGCGATCACCGAGCTCGTGCTCAGCGCGGGATCGATGCGTATCGAGGAACTCGCCGAGCGCTTCGGCGTGAGCACCATGACGGTTCACCGGGACCTGGACACCCTCGAAGCCCGCGGCATCCTGCGCAAGTCGCGCGGTGTGGTCACCGCGGTGGCCACCAGCCTGTTCGAGTCGAGCCCGGAGTACAGGGACCGGGAGAACCGGCAGGAGAAGCAGGCGCTGGCGCGGGCGGCCTTCACCCTCGTGGAGCCCGGTCAAGCGGTCATCCTGGACGACTCGACGACCGGGTTGCACCTGGCCCACATGCTGCCCCAGCGCCAGCCCCTGACGGTCATCACGAACTTCCAGCGCGCCATCACCGAACTGGTCGGGCACCCGGGTATCGCCCTGATCGCACTGGGGGGTCAGCACTACCAGTGGTGCGACGCATACATGGGCAGCGTCACGCTCGACGCACTGCGCTCGTTGCGCGCCGACATCCTCTTCATGTCCACGCCGGCGATCACCGACGACATCTGCTTCCATCAGCACCACGACGCGGCGCTGGTCAAGCGGGCGATGTTCGAGTCCGCCGCAACGCGCGTCCTCATGGTGGACCACTCGAAGTTCACCAAGCGGGCGCTGCATGCCCACATCGCCGTCCCCGACTTCGACGTGGTGGTCGTCGATGCCGCCACGTCCCCAGACGATGTCTCACGGCTGCGCGACAAGGGCGTCACGGTCTTGGTCGCGGACGCCGATGCCGCCGAGCAGATGTCCTCCGCTGTCGACTTCTAGCCGGTCACCGAACGGGCGGATCCGGCCGGACAGTCCCTGTCCACCTCCCGCCGGCACGTGATGACAGGCCCGTACGAGGTCTGGGATGCCTGTTGCGGGACTTCCTCGTGTGAAGCTTCGGACCGTCGAGCCCTCGGCCGGGGGGAGCGGCTCCCGCCTACCAACCGCGCGCCCGCCATTCGCCCAGGTGCGGGCGCTCGGCGCCGATGGTGGTGTCCTTGCCGTGGCCGGGGTAGACCCAGGCGTCGTCCGGCAGCGGGAAGATCCGCGCCTCCAGGTCGTCCATCAGGGAGGTGAAGTCCCTCGGGTTTGTTGTCCTCCCAGGACCGCCGGGGAAGAGGCTGTCGCCGGTGAAGACGTGCGTGCCGGCGTCCCCCGGGCCGCGCCAGACCAGCGCGATGCTGCCCGGCGTGTGCCCGCGCAGGTGGACGACCTCCAGCGTCTGGCCGCCCACGGTCACCGTGTCGCCGTGCTCGACCGGGCGGTCGACGGGGACCGGCAGGTCGGCGGCGTCCGCGGGGTGGGCGACGGTCGTCGCGCCGGTCGCCGCGACGACCTGCGGGAGGGCGCGGTGGTGGTCCCAGTGCCCGTGGGTGGTGACGACGGTGCGGACGTCGGCGTCGCCGATGAACGCGCGCAGCGTCTCGGGCTCGGCGGCGGCATCGACCAGCAGGGCCTCGCCGGTCTCCGGGTCGCGCAGCAGGTAGGCGTTGTTGGCCATCTCGCTGACGGCGACCTTGCTGATGGTCAGCCCCGGCAGCTCCCGGACGTCGGCGGGCCCGCCGACCTCGACGTCCCCGGTGTAGGTCCCCGAGCTCATCCCAGACTCCGTTCGAGAAGTGTCGGCGACCGTGGCTACGGTCCTGGCATGGACGCTAGCGGAGGTCTCGAGGTCGGTGCCCGGCACCGCGTCGCTGGTCCGGGGGGCGTCGTCGGCCTGCCCGCCACCGACCTGGCCGCGCGCGTCCGGGCGGGGGACCTGACGGCGGTCGACGTCGTCCGGGCCCACCTCGCCCACCTCGACGAGGTCGAGCCCCGGGTGGCCGCCTTCCGCGTGGTCCGCCGCGAGGCGGCGCTGGCCGAGGCCGCCGCCGTCGACGCCGCACCCGACCGGGCCGCGCTGCCCCTGGCGGGGGTGCCGATCGCGGTCAAGGACAACGTCGCGGTGGCGGGGGAGGCCTGCACGGACGGGTCGCCGGCCTGTCCGCAGCGCACGGCGGCCGAGGACCACCCGGTCGTCGCCCGCCTCCGGGCCGCCGGCGCGGTCGTCGTCGGCATCACCCGCGCCCCCGAGCTGTGCCTCTACGCCTCGACCGACGGCCCCGGCACGGTGACCCGCAACCCCTGGGACACCGCCCGCTCCCCGGCCGGCAGCTCCGGGGGCAGCGCGGCGGCCGTCGCCTCGGGCGTGGTGCCGCTCGCCCACGGCAACGACGGGATGGGCTCGATGCGGCTGCCCGCCGCCGCGTGCGGGCTGGTCACCCTCAAGCCCGGCCGCGGCGTCGTGCCGGCCGGGGTCGGCGCCGACGACTGGTCGGGCATGACCGAGAACGGCGCGCTGGCGACCACGGTGGCCGACCTCGCCCTCGCGCACGCGGTGATGGCGGGGGAGGAGCCGGCGCCCCTGGAGCCGCCCGGCCGGCCGCTGCGGATCGCCGTCTCCACCCGGTCGCCGGTGCCCGGCGTCCGGGCCGACGCCCCGGCCCTCGACGCGGTGGAACGGGTCGCCGCCGCGCTCGGCGCGGCCGGGCACGAGGTCGTCCGCCGCGACCCCCCGGTCCCGCCCTCCGCGGCCGCGGGGGCGATCGCCCGCTGGATGGCCGGTGCCGCGGACGACGCCGCCCACCTCGGCATCGCGCCGGCCGACCTGCAGCCCCGCAGCCGCACGCACGCCCGCATCGGCCGGTTCGTCCGTGCCGCCGGCCTCGTCCGGCCGGGGACGGCCGAGCGGTTCCGGGAGCGGATGGTCGCCTTCTTCGGTGGAGCGGGCCCCTCGGCCTCGCCGCAGGAGCCCGCCCCGAGCCTGTCAGGAGTGGGGGGCGGGGAGGTCCTCGACGTGCTGCTCACCCCGGTGACCACCGGCCCGCCGCTGCCCGCCCGGCCCTGGCACGAGCGGTCGTTCCTGGCCAACGTCACAGCCAACGCCCGCTGGGCCCCGTGGACGGCGGCCTGGAACCTGGCCGGCCTGCCCGCGCTGGTGCTGCCCGCCGGGACGCGCCCCGGCGGGCTCCCGCTGGCAGTCCAGTTCGCCGGCCCCCCGGGCGCCGAGAGGCGACTACTCTGGCTGGCCGGAGAGCTGGAGCGTCGGCAGCCGTGGCGCCGGCACGCGCCGGTCTTCGACCCCGCCGGAGCCCCTTCCCCGGCTCCCGTCTGAGCACGTCCGCCTCACGGCAACGTCGCCGTCGTCACGGATTGCGCCGGTGCGGTGACGCGTTGCCCGTATCGACATCACCACATCTCCACCGCAGGCCCGGCGCGACCGGCCGGCCCGGCTGACCGACAGGGATCACATTGGACCGTCTCGTCGTCCGCGGCGCCCGCGAGCACAACCTCAAGGACGTCCACCTCGACCTGCCCCGCGACGCGCTGATCGTCTTCACGGGGCTGTCCGGCTCCGGGAAGTCCAGCCTCGCCTTCGACACGATCTTCGCCGAGGGCCAGCGCCGGTACGTCGAGTCGCTGTCGGCCTACGCCCGGCAGTTCCTCGGCCAGATGGACAAGCCGGACGTCGACTTCATCGAGGGCCTCTCGCCCGCCGTGTCGATCGACCAGAAGTCGACCAACCGCAACCCGCGGTCGACCGTCGGCACGATCACCGAGGTCTACGACTACCTGCGGCTGCTCTACGCGCGCGCCGGGCAGCCGCACTGCCCGAACTGCGGCAAGCCGATCTCCCGGCAGACGCCCCAGCAGATCGTCGACCAGGTGCTCGCCATGCCGGAGGGCACCCGGTTCCAGGTGCTCGCGCCGGTCGTCCGGGCGCGCAAGGGCGAGTACGTCGACCTGTTCAGCTCGCTGCAGACCCAGGGCTTCTCCCGCGTGCGCGTCGACGGCACCGTCCACCAGCTCACCGAGCCGCCGAAGCTGAAGAAGCAGGAGAAGCACTCGATCGAGGTGATCGTCGATCGCCTCACCGTCAAGGAGAGCGCCAAGCGGCGGCTCACCGACTCGGTCGAGACCGCGCTCGGCCTGGCCGGTGGCCTCGTCGTCCTCGACTTCGTCGACCTCGCCGAGGACGACCCGCACCGGGAGCGCACCTTCTCCGAGCACCTGGCCTGCGTCGACGACGGCCTGTCGTTCGAGGCCCTCGAGCCCCGGTCGTTCTCCTTCAACTCGCCGTTCGGCGCCTGCCCCGAGTGCACCGGCATCGGCACCCGCAAGGAGGTCGACCCCGAGCTCGTCGTCCCCGACCCCGGGAAGAGCCTGGCCCAGGGCGCGATCGCCCCGTGGTCGACGTCGATGAGCAACGAGTACTTCACCCGGCTGCTCACCGGCCTGTCCCAGCAGCTGGGCTTCTCCATGGACGACCCGTGGGAGCGGCTGCCCGCCAAGGTGCAGAAGGCCGTGCTGCACGGCTCGCCGGACCAGGTGCACGTCCGCTACAAGAACCGCTACGGCCGCGAGCGCAGCTACTACGCCGCGTTCGAGGGCGTGCTCCCGTTCCTCGAGCGGCGGCACGAGGACACCGACAGCGACTACATGCGGGACAAGTACGAGGGCTACATGCGCGACGTGCCCTGTCCCGTCTGCCACGGCACCCGGCTCAAGCCGGAGATCCTCGCGGTCAAGCTGGGCGGCCGCTCGATCGCCGACGTCACCGGCCTCTCCATCGGCGAGGCCGCGCACTGGCTGGGCGCGCTCGAGCTGGGGGAGCGGGAGAAGGCGATCGCCGACCGCGTGCTCCGCGAGATCCAGGCGCGGCTGTCCTTCCTCGTCGACGTCGGCCTGGACTACCTCTCCCTGGACCGGCCGGCGGCCACCCTCGCCGGCGGCGAGGCGCAGCGGATCCGGCTGGCCACCCAGATCGGCTCGGGGCTGGTCGGCGTCCTCTACGTCCTCGACGAGCCGTCGATCGGGCTGCACCAGCGGGACAACACCCGGCTGATCGACACCCTGGTGCGGCTGCGCGACATGGGCAACACGCTGATCGTCGTCGAGCACGACGAGGACACGATCAAGACCGCCGACTGGGTGGTCGACATCGGGCCCGGTGCGGGCGAGCACGGCGGCGAGGTCGTCGTGAGCGGCACCGTCGCCGACCTGCTGGCCAGCGAGCGGTCCCTCACGGGGCAGTACCTGTCCGGCCGCAAGGAGATCGCGGTGCCGCAGGTGCGCCGGCAGCCCACCGCCGGCCGCGAGCTGGTGGTCAAGGGCGCCCGCGAGAACAACCTGCGCGGGATCGACGTGAGCTTCCCGCTGGGTTGCCTGGTGGCGGTCACCGGGGTGTCCGGGTCCGGCAAGTCCACGCTGGTCAACGACATCCTCTACACGACTCTGGCCAACCAGCTGAACCGTGCGCGCCAGGTGGCCGGCCGGCACCGCACCATCACCGGCATCGAGCAGCTGGACAAGGTCGTGCACGTCGACCAGTCGCCGATCGGCCGCACGCCCCGGTCGAACCCGGCGACCTACACCGGGGTCTGGGACCACGTCCGCAAGCTGTTCGCCCAGACCTCCGAGGCCAAGGTCCGCGGCTACCAGCCCGGCCGGTTCTCGTTCAACGTCAAGGGCGGCCGCTGCGAGGCGTGCTCCGGCGACGGCACGCTGAAGATCGAGATGAACTTCCTGCCGGACGTGTACGTCCCCTGCGAGGTGTGCAAGGGCGCCCGGTTCAACCGGGAGACCCTCGAGGTGCACTACAAGGGCAAGACGGTCGCCGAGGTCCTCGACATGCCGATCGAGGAGGCCGCGGACTTCTTCGCCGCCATCCCGGCGATCGCCCGCTACCTGCGCACCCTGACCGACGTCGGCCTGGGGTACGTGCGGCTCGGGCAGCCGGCCACCACGCTGTCCGGCGGTGAGGCGCAGCGGGTGAAGCTGGCCAGCGAGCTGCAGAAGCGCAGCAACGGCCGCAGCATCTACGTGCTCGACGAGCCCACCACGGGGCTGCACTTCGAGGACATCCGCAAGCTGCTGCTGGTCCTGCAGGGGCTGGTCGACAAGGGCAACTCGGTGATCGTCATCGAGCACAACCTCGACGTCATCAAGAGCGCCGACTGGCTGATCGACATGGGGCCGGAGGGCGGGTTCCGCGGTGGCACGGTGGTCGCGGAGGGGCCGCCGGAGTTCGTCGCCACGGTCCCCGAGAGCCACACCGGCCGGTACCTGGTGCCGATGCTCGACGCCGACGCGATCGCGGCCGCGGCGGGCCCTAAGAAGCGGGCCCGCAAGAAGGCCAGCTGAGCCCAGCCGGCCGGGCCCCCGCCCGAGGAGCCCGGCCGGCCCGTCGCCTCGACCGGAACCGTCCTCCCGGCTCTGGCGTCGCCGGAACGACGACGATGCCGGAGGTGGCGGCGTGACCGAGCAACGGACCCATCCGCACGGCGTGACGTGCTGGATCGACACCGACCAGCCCGATCCCGTCGCGACCGGCCGGGCCGCCGCCTGGAACACCTACGTCGCCGTGGACGAGGCCGACGCCACGGCCGCCGTCGTGCCCCGGCTCGGCGGAACGGTGACCGCGGGCCCCGAGGACGCCGGCCCCGGCGGTCGCACCGCCACCTGCACCGACGCCGCCGGGGCCGGCTTCCGGCTGTGGCAGGCCCGCCGCCGGCTCGGGGCGCAGCTGGCCAACGCCCCGGGGGCCTGGAACTCCAGCGACCTCCACACGCCCGACCGCGACACCGCGGTGGCCTTCTACGCGCCGCTGTTCGGCTGGCGCGTCGTGGACACGGAGCAGGGCGCCGGCACCCTGATCCAGGTTCCCGGGTGAAGCGACCACCTCGCCGCCACCGTGGACCCGGGCATCCACGAGCGGCCCCTTGAGCAGGGAGTGGCCGTCACCGTACTGTCGGTGTGACGGAGATCACGTCGTCCCGGTGGGGCTTCGGAGGAGTTGACACGCATGGGCGCAGTCCTGCACCAGACCGGCACCGTGCGATGAGCGCGCTCACGCCCGACTGCGACCCGGACCTGTCCACCTGCGGGTCGCCGGTGCGCGTCGGCCCGCTCCCGGGTGACCGCGGCGGCGGGGGCGGCCGGTCGACCGCGGTCCTGCTCGCGCTCCTGGTCGCCTCCGTGCTCGTCGCCACCGGCGAGGCGGTGCCGGGCGTCCTGAGCCTCCTCGCCGTCGGCGTCGCCCTGCTCTCCGCCCTGGTGCTGGGTCGCCGGGCCGGCCGGCTCGCCCGCCGGGCCGCGCTCGCCGTCGCCGCCTCGGCGCACGGGGTCGCGGCGGGCTGGCGCTCGCGTCCGGCGGGGTGACCGGGCCACCGCCCTGACCGTCCCGCCGCCCCTCGTCGGACGGCGGCTCTGACGGACGGTCCTCCCCGGAGCCGTGCGGGCGCGCACCTGCTGCTCAGCGGCGCGTGGCCTATCGTGCAGGTGACCGTCATCACGCGGTCGCGGAGGTGGGTCACCGTGCTCACTCGTAGGTCCTTCCTCGCCGGTCTGGTGGCTGCGCCGGCGCTCGGCGCGCTCGGTTCGCTCGCCGGGTGCGCGGGCACCGTCGTCCAGCCCGGCGACCTCTCCCGGTTGCGGATCATGGCCCCGGCCAGCCCCGGCGGCGGCTGGGACACCACCGCCCGCGTCATGCAGCGGACCATCCAGAGCAGCGGACTGGCCCGCAACGTGCAGGTCTTCAACGTCGAGGGGGCCGGCGGGGTCATCGGGCTCGGTCAGCTCGCCAGGGAGGACGACGACGCGCTGCTGATGATGATGGGGCTGGTCATGGTCGGCGCCGTCGACACCAACGACTCCACGACCCGGCTCACCGACGTCACGCCGATCGCCCGGCTCATCGGCGAGACCGAGCTCATCGTCGCCCCGCCCGACGCCCCCTTCGACGACATCGCCGGCTTCGTCGAGGTCTGGAAGGCCGACCCCGCGAACACGCCGATCGCCGGCGGGTCGGCCGGCGGGACCGACCAGATCCTCGCCGGGCTGCTGGCCCAGGCCGCCGGCGTCGACCCGGGGCAGATCAACTACATCGCCTACTCGGGCGGCGGCGAGTCGCTCTCGGCGCTGCTCGGCGGCCAGGTCACGGCCGGGATCTCGGGCACCGCGGACTACGGCCCGCAGGTCGCCTCCGGGGACCTCAAGGGGCTCGCCGTCTCCACCGCCGAGCGCAGCGACCAGGTGCCCGACGTCCCGACGCTGGTCGAGTCGGGGTTCGACGTCGAGCTGTCCAACTGGCGCGGCGTGATGGCCCGCCCCGGCATGACCGACACCGCCCGCGAGGACCTTACCGCCCTGGTCGTCGACATGCACGACAGCGACGAGTGGGCCGAGGCCCTGGCGAACAACGGCTGGGACGACCTGCTGCTGACCGGCGACGACTACGGCGAGTTCCTCACCGAGGAGGAGGCGCGGGTGCGCGAGATCCTGGTGCAGATCGGCCTCGTCCAGTGACAGCGGCCGCCGACCGTCCGCAGGCGACGGCACTCGCCGAGCAGCCGCGCGGGCGCAGCAACGGCGAGCTGGCCATGACCGTCCTGCTGGGCGTGCTCGGGGTCTACCTCGTCGTGGACGCCGGGAACATCGCCGTCCCCGGCTCGACGAACACCGTCGGGCCGCGGTTCTTCCCCTACCTGGTCGGCGGCCTGGTCATCGCGACGGCGCTGGCGCTCGGCTACCGGGTCTGGCGCGGCGACCGCGGCCCGGCCGACGAGAGCGAGGACGTCGACCCGACCGCCGGCACCTCCTGGCGGGCGGTCGGCATCATCGCGGTCGCCTTCCTCGCCCAGGCCCTGCTGATCAACGTCATCGGCTGGCCGCTGGCGGTGACCCTCATGTTCGGCACGGTCGCCTGGGCCCTGGGCGCCCAGGGGATCGTCCGGCCCCTGATCGCCGGCGGCGTCACCTCGGTGGTGGTCTGGATCGTCTTCGTCAAGGCGCTGAACGTGGCGCTGCCCGGCGGGACGCTGCTCGAGCTGGCGACGAGCTGGTTCTGATGGACGCGCTCAGCGACCTCGCCGCCGGCTTCGCCGACGCCCTCACGCCGGTCAACCTGCTGTTCGCCTTCATCGGCGTCCTCCTGGGGACGGCGGTCGGCGTCCTGCCCGGCATCGGGCCCGCGATGACCGTGGCCCTGCTGCTGCCGATCACCTACGTCCTGGAGCCGACCAGCGCGTTCATCATGTTCGCCGGCATCTACTACGGCGGCATGTACGGCGGGTCGACGACGTCGATCCTGCTCAACACCCCGGGCGAGGCGAGCTCGATCATGACCGCGCTCGAGGGCAACCGGATGGCGAAGGCCGGCCGGGGCGCGGCGGCGCTGGCGACCGCGGCGATCGGCTCCTTCGTCGCCGGCACGATCGCCACCCTGCTGCTCGCGCTGCTCGCACCCACGATCGTCGACCTGGCCATCGGGATCACCGCGGCCGACTACTTCGCCCTCGCCGTCCTGGCGTTCGTCGCGGTGTCCACGGTGCTCGGCTCCTCGCCGCTGCGCGGGCTGGCGTCCCTCGGGGTCGGGCTCTACCTCGGGCTGGTCGGCACCGACGTCCTCACCGGGCAGGAGCGGTTCACCCTGGGCATCCCGCAGCTGTCCGACGGGATCGACGTCGTCGTGGTCGCGGTGGCGCTGTTCGCCGTGGGGGAGGCGCTGTACGTCGCCTCCCGGCTGCGCCGCGGGCCGGTGGAGGTCATGGCGGCGACCGGCCGGTACATGACCGGCGAGGACCTGCGCCGGTCGTGGAAGCCGTGGCTGCGCGGGACGGCCCTGGGCTTCCCGCTGGGGGCGATGCCGGCGGGCGGGGCGGAGATCCCGACGTTCCTCTCCTACGCCGCCGAGCGGAAGCTGACCAAGCACCCCGACGAGTTCGGGCGCGGCGCGATCGAGGGCGTGGCCGGGCCGGAGGCGGCCAACAACGCCGCGGCCGCCGGCGTCCTCGTCCCGTTGCTGACCCTCGGCCTGCCCACCTCGGCGACGGCCGCGATCCTGCTGGCCGCCTTCCAGGGGTACGGCATCCAGCCCGGCCCGACGCTGCTGACCACGGAGTCCACCCTGGTGTGGACGCTGATCGCGGCGCTGTTCATCGGCAACACGATGCTGCTGGTGCTCAACCTGCCGCTGGCAGGGGTGTGGGTGAAGCTGCTGCGCATCCCGCGGCCCTACCTGTACGCGGGCATCCTGCTGTTCGCCTCGCTCGGCTCCTACGCGGTCAACGCCGACCCGCTCGACCTCGTGCTGCTCCTGGTGCTCGGCTTCCTCGGCTTCTTCATGCGCCGCTACGGCTGGCCGGTGGCGCCCGCGGTCATCGGGCTGATCCTCGGCCCGGTCGCGGAGACCAACCTGCGCCGTGCGCTGGCCATCAGCGGTGGCGACCTGAGCGTCCTGGTCGAGTCGTGGTTCAGCCGGGTCGTGCTGTTCCTCGCGCTGCTGGCGCTGGTGGTGCCGATCGTGCTGCGTGTCGTCCGCGGCCGGCGGTCCACGCCGGAGGAGCTCCAGCACGGCGAGGGGCTCCGGCACCGGGACGACGCGGCGCTGAGCCGGGAGGGACGGGAGGGCTAGTGGGCGGGGTCGTGGTGGTGGGGGTCGTCCCCAACCCGCGGGGGACGGCGGCGCTCGAGCACGCCGTGCTGGAGGCCCAGCGGCGGGAGGCCCGGCTGGTCGTCGTCAACAGCTCGCGGGGGGACGCGCTGGTCGACGAGGAGTTCCTGTTCGGCGACCGGCTGCGGCAGCTGCACGCCGACCTGACGGTGTCGGGGGTGCCGTTCGAGGTGCGCCAGCCGATCGGCCGGGACGTCACCGAGGAGCTGTCCGCGGTGGTCACCGAGACCGCCGCCGAGCTGCTGGTCATCGGGCTGCGCCGGCGGTCCGCGGTGGGCAAGCTGCTCATGGGCAGCGCCGCCCAGCGGATCCTGCTGGACGTCGACTGCCCGATCCTGGCGGTGAAGGGCCCACCCGCGGAGGCGACGCGATGACGGAGACGGACGAGGACCTGCGGCTGCTGGAGGTCCCCGACGGAGTCCGGCTGGTGTACCGGAGGTGGCTGCCGGAGGGCGCCGTCCGCGGCACCGTCCTGGTGGTGCACGGCGCCTCCGAGCACTCCGGGCGGTACGGCCGGCTGGCCCGCGCCCTCACCGCGCGCGGCCTGGCCGTGTACGCCGTGGACCTGCGCGGCCACGGCCGCACGGCGGAGTCGACCGGACCCGGCCGGTTCGGTGCCGGCGGCCCGGACGCGCTGCTCGCCGACGTGCGGGCGCTGGCCGCGGTCGCCGCCGGCGAGCACCCCGGCCTCCCGACCGTGCTGCTCGGCCACTCGATGGGCTCGATCGTCGCGCTGGCCGCCGCGGAGGAGGAGCGCGGGGACCTCGCCGGCCTGGTGCTCTCCGGTCCGGTCGGTGTCGCGCCGCACCTCGCCGAGGCGGTCACCGCGCTGGAGGCCTCGACGGCCGCCGGTGCCGGCGACGTGCCGCTGGACGCCCTGGGCGCGTTCAACCAGCCCTTCGAGCCGGCGCGCACCCCGTTCGACTGGCTCTCGCGGGACCCCGCCGAGGTCGACGCCTACCTCGCCGACCCGCTCTGCGGCGACCGGATGCCGCTGACCACCGGTTACGCCGCCGGCGTCTTCGGCCTCGCCGTCCGCTCGGCCACCGCGGAGGCCGTCGCCCGGCTGGCCGAGGGCCTGCCCGTGCTGTTGCTGGCCGGGGAGCGGGACCCGGTCGGCGGGGTGGACGCCGCCCAGGTGACCGCCCTCGCCGACCTGCTGCGCGCCCGCGGCCTCCCGGTCGAGCTGCACGTGTACCCGGACGCGCGGCACGAGGTCTTCAACGAGACCAACCGGGACGAGGTGACCGGGGACCTGCTGGCCTGGCTGGACGACCGGATCGGCGGCTGACCTCACCCGGGCGGGCCGACGACCTCCGGCGGACGGTCGGGGGAGAACCGGTCGTCGTCCGCGGCCGTGCGGGGTGGCGGCGCCTCGGCGGCCGCCACCTCCCGCCAGAACGCGTCGACGCGGGCGTTCCAGCGCTCCGGCACCTCCTGGAACGGCTGGTGCGACTCGGTCGCCCAGACCTCGAACTCCGCGCCGCGGATGACGTCGGCGACCGCCTGGCCCAGCTCGGGCCGTGCTCCCAGGTCGAGTCCGCCGGCCAGCACCAGGGTCGGCGCCTCGATCCTCGGCAAGGAGTCGGTGCCGTCGTGCGCCCAGAACGCGCTCAGGAAGCGGTGCAGGTCGTCCGGCGACTGCTTGTGCGGGAAGGCGAGCAGCTCGTCGATGAACGCGGCGACGGTCCCGTCGTTGTGCGCCCGCGGCGTGTAGATGCCGAGGAAGAAGCACTCCAGGAAGGTCCGCTCGTCGGGGGCGGCGTCGATGAGCCACTCGACGTACCGGCCCCACGCGCGCAGGTAGGGGTCGGGCGCCACCCACGTGCTCTGCAGGACGAGACTGCGCACCCTCGCCGGGTGCCGCGCCGCCAGTTCCTGGCCGATGATGCTGCCGCCGGAGAAGCCGGCCACGTGCGCCGAGGCGATGCCGACCGCGTCCAGCACCGCGGCGGCGTCGTCGGCCATCGCCTCCACCGTCACGGGCCCGTCCGGCATCGCCGTCCGCCCCGCGCCCCGGTTGTCGAACGCGGTCAGGCGGTAGCGGTCGGCCAGCCCGTCGAGCTGGAACTGCCAGGACTCGACGGTGTCCCCGAGCCCACCGATGAGCAGGACGTCGGGGCCCTCCCCGACCTGCTCCACCCAGACGTCCAGGGCTCCCGCCCGCACGTGTCGGCCCATGCCGCGCTCCTTCCGGGATCAGGGGTGGTCAACCGCCGGTGACCTCCTGGGACGGCCGGTCGCGGTCCGGGCTCCGGCGAGGGCGTGGGGCGGCACGGGCCTCCACCTCCTGCCAGAACGCGTCCACCCGGGCGTTCCAGCGCTCCGGCACCTCCTGGAACGGCTGGTGCGCCTCGGTCTCCCACACCTCGAACCGGGCGCCGGGGATCGCGCCGGCGACCGCGCGGCCCAGCTCCGGCCGCGCGTTCTGGTCGATGCCCCCGGCCAGGACGAGCGTCGGTGCGGTGACCCGGGGGAGGCGGGACCGGGTGTCGTGGGTCGTCAGCGGTTCGAGGAAGCGCTGCAGGTCCTGCGGCGACTGCTTGTACGGGAAGGCGAGCACCTCGTCGACGATCGCCGCGACCGTGCCGTCCTCGTGCGCCCGCGGCGTGTAGATGTCGAGGTAGAAGGCCTCGAGGAACGCCCGCTCGCTCGGCGCCGCCTCCACCAGCCACTGGATGAACCGCACCCAGCTGCGGGCGTAGGTGTCCATCACCGCCCAGGTGCTCTGCAGGACCAGGCTGCGCACGCGTGCCGGGTGCCGCAGCGCCAGCTCCTGGGTGAAGACGCTGCCGGCCGAGAACCCCGCCACGTGGGCCGACGCGATGCCGAGGGCGTCCAGGACGCCGGCGGCGTCGTCGGCGATCACCTCGGGGCTCGCCGGGCCGGGCGGCATCGCCGTCCGCCCCGCGCCCCGGTTGTCGAACGCGGTCAGGCGGTAGCGGTCGGCCAGCCCGTCGAGCTGGAGCTGCCAGGACTCGACGGTGTCCCCGAGCCCGCCGATGAGCAGAACGTCCGGCCCCTGGCCGACCTGCTCCACCCAGACGTCGAGGTCACCGACGCGCACGTGTGCGCCCATCGCCACGTCCCCTCAGGGGTGCCACCGCTGCCGGTGCTCGGCGTGCGTCCGCAGGTAGGCGCCGGGCCGGAAGAAGCGGTCGTAGAACTCAAGGTCGAGGTGGTGGGCCTGCACGTAGTTGAGGATGAACACGGTCGGCACGGTGCCGGGGAACTTGCCGAAGGTGTCCAGGACGTACTGGGCCTGCAGCGCCACGCACGCCTTGAACTCCGCGTCGTGGACCTGCGCGCTGCCGCGGAAGCCGGGACTGTCGGTCCACGGGCCGGGCGTGCGCGGGTTGAACGGGCCACCCTCGCCGAACTTGCGCTCGGCGAAGGCCTCGACCGCCGCCGCCATGTCCGCGTGGTGGGGCGGGCAGAACGCCTCGAAGACGCCCGGCAGGCCGGTCGGGTTCGGCACCGCCCAGCGCTCGTCGGAGTCGTAGCGGAACCCCAGGCCGGGGACGGCGGGGTCCCCCGAGGCCCCGAGCACCGCGAACCGGTCGATCCCGTCGAACATCCACCCGCCGAGCCCCATCGCCTGGAGCACGAGCACCCCGGCGTAGCAGCAGGTGGCGAGCTCCGCGGTCGCCTCGGTGAGCGCGTACTGCTCGGTGAAGGTCAGCGGGAACGGCGCGTCGACGTCCACCAGGTGGCGGAACCGGTCCAGGCCAGGGACCTCGCGGCCGTTGACGTCGTCGAAGACCGCGTACCCGTTCTGCGTGAAGAAGCAGAGGATCGCCAGCAGGTGCTGGGCGATGTCGGCGACCGGGACGACCAGCAGCGAGCCCGGCACGTTGACGCACCACGTGTTGTGCCCCTCCAGGTAGGGCTCCTCCGCCGGCAGGTGCAGCCGCCGGTCGGACAGCTGCCGCACCCGGCCCCGGTGCCGCTCGACCACCAGCTCGGCGGTGACCTCCTCGGTGGCCGGGTCGACCAGCGCACCGGCGTCCCGGGTGGGGAAGAAGTAGACGCCGGAGTCGTCGGTGAAGAACAGCTCGGCGGTGTGGAAGCCGGCCGCGGACGGGAACGTCCGCCCGGCCGCGGCGCCCGCGTAGTTCGCCGGGTGCGGCGCGTAGTGCGCGTTGCGGGTGATCGAGTGGTGCCAGCCGGTGGTCCCGCCCATGGCGCTCAGCACCAGCATCCGCTCCAGCTCGGTCAGCGGCATCGGCTCGTGCCGGGACCGGTAGGCGAGGGGGCCGTCGGGGATCTCGTCGCCGAGGGCGAACCGCCGGGAACGCCGCCCGAACAGGGCCTCGACGAGCGGGAAGGTCGCGAGGTCGGTCAGGGGGTCGGTCAGTGCCGGTGGCGCCGTCCGGGCCTCCGGGATGGACGCCGGGCGGGTCCGGCTCGTCGGGTCCTGCGTCGAGCCCATGGGCGCTCCCCCCGTGGAGGACGACCTGACCGCCCGAGGCTGGATCGGGGTCCGGCGCGGGGGACAGAGGCGGAGGTCCCACGAGGTCCTCCGGGGTCCGCGGAGAATGACACCGGTGTCGCCCCAGTGGCCACTTCCACGCCCCGCGGACGGCGGACCGTCGTCCCCCCGACCTAACCTGGAGGCCATGCCCGACCCGTCCACGTACCGACCGGCGGTCGGCAGCATCCCCGAGGACCCGGGGGTCTACAAGTTCCGCGACCCCCACGGGCGGGTCGTCTACGTCGGCAAGGCCAAGAACCTCCGGCAGCGGCTGAACAGCTACTTCGCCGACGTGGCGGGCCTGCACCCGCGCACCCGGCAGATGGTGACGACGGCGGCCGGCGTCGAGTGGACCGTCGTCGGCACCGAGGTCGAGGCGCTCCAGCTCGAGTACAACTGGATCAAGGAGTTCGACCCGCGGTTCAACGTCCGCTACCGGGACGACAAGAGCTACCCGTCGCTGGCGGTCACCCTCAACGAGGAGTACCCGCGGCTGCAGGTGATGCGCGGGCCGAAGAAGAAGGGCGTCCGCTACTTCGGGCCCTACGCGCACGCTTGGGCGATCCGCGAGACCCTCGACACCCTGACCCGCGTCTTCCCGGCCCGCACCTGCTCCAACGGGGTCTTCAAGCGCGCCGGGCAGATCGGCCGGCCCTGCCTGCTGGGCTACATCGGCAAGTGCGCGGCGCCGTGCGTGGGCCGGGTGACGGCCGAGGAGCACCGCGCCATCGTCGACGACTTCTGCGACTTCATGGCCGGCCGGACCGACCAGATGGTCAAGCGCCTCGAGCGGGAGATGGCCGAGGCCGCCGAGGCGATGGAGTACGAGAAGGCCGCCCGGCTGCGCGACGACCTGGGCGCCCTGAAGCGGGCGATGGAGAAGCAGGCCGTCGTCCTCGGCGACGGCACCGACGCCGACGTCGTCGCCTTCGCGCAGGACGAGCTGGAGGCCTCGGTGCAGGTCTTCCACGTCCGGGGCGGGCGGGTGCGCGGCCAGCGCGGGTGGATCGTCGACAAGGTCGAGGAGGTCACCACCGGCGAGCTGGTGGAGCAGTTCCTGCTGCAGGTGTACGGGGGGTCCGGGGGCGGGGCCGAGCAGTCCGCAGAGGCCGGAGAGGCGGTGCCGCGCGAGGTGCTCGTCCCCGAGCTGCCCGACGACGCCGACGTCTACGCCGAGCTGCTCAGCGAGCTGCGCGGCTCCCGGGTGTCGCTGCGGGTGCCGCAGCGGGGTGACAAGCGGGCCCTGCTCGAGACCGTCGAGCGCAACGCCAAGGAGGCCTTCGTCCGGCACCGCGTGAAGCGGTCCAGCGACCTCACCGCCCGCTCGCTGGCGCTGCAGGAGCTGCAGGAGGCCCTCGAGCTGCCGGACGCCCCCCTGCGGATCGAGTGCATCGACGTCAGCCACGTCCAGCAGACCAACGTCGTCGCCTCGATGGTGGTGTTCGAGGACGGGCTGGCGAAGAAGTCCGACTACCGGCGGTTCAGCGTCACCCACGGAACCGACGACACCGCCGCGATGGCCGAGGTCGTGCGCCGCCGGTTCGCCCGGCACCTCAAGGAGGAGCAGGACCGCCAGGACGAGCAGGGGATCGCCGCGGAGGAGGGCCGGCCGCGCCGGTTCGCCTACCCGCCGAACCTGCTGGTCGTGGACGGGGGCGCCCCCCAGGTGGCCGCGGCCGCGCGGTCCCTCGACGAGCTCGGCATCGTCGACGTCGCCGTGTGCGGGCTGGCCAAGCGCATGGAGGAGGTGTGGCTGCCGAACGAACGCGATCCGGTCGTCCTGCCGCGCACCTCCGAGGCGCTGTACCTGCTGCAGCGCGTGCGCGACGAGGCACACCGGTTCGCCATCACCTACCACCGGCAGAAGCGGTCCACCAGCATGCTGGTCTCCCTGTTGGACGACGTCCCCGGCCTCGGGGAGACGCGGCGGAAGGCGCTGATGAAGCAGTTCGGGTCCCTCAAGCGGCTGCGGGCCGCGACCGTGGAGGAGCTGACGGCCGTGCCCGGCATCGGCCGGCGCACCGCCGAGGCGGTGCAGGCGGCGGTGGCACCGCCGGAGGCGGGGGAGGCAGCGGTGGCGGAACCGGCTCCGGACTCACCACCGGCCGACGACGTCGTGGAGACGACGACCGGGCCGTCCGGTCCCGCCGAGCGGGGGGCCCCGCAGCCGGGGGCCGGGGCCACCGCCGGGGTCGGGCTGGTGGCCTCGTGAGCGGCGGCACCGAGGTGACCAGCTCCCGTGACGGGTACGGCGACGGGCTCGCGCGTCCGCACGGCCCCCTCGGGACGCCGCCGGGCACCCCGGGGCACCCGCACACCGACGTCCCGCCGCCGATCGACCCGGCGTCCACCGAGACCCAGCCGCTGGACGTCGTCGTCGTCACCGGCCTGTCCGGCGCGGGCAAGAACAGCGCCGGCCGCGTGCTCGAGGACCTCGGCTTCTTCGTCGTGGACAACCTGCCGCCGGCGCTGCTGCAGCCGATGGTGGAGCTCGGCGCCCGCGGCGACCTGCGCCGCTTCGCCGCGGTGGTCGACGTCCGCAGCCGGGCCTTCTCCAGCGACCTGCAGGAGGCCATCCGGGTGCTCGCCGAGGCCGGTCACCGGCCGCGGGTCGTCTACGTGCACGCCCGCGACGAGGTGCTGGTGCGCCGGTACGAGTCGGTGCGGCGGGAGCACCCGCTGCAGGGCGACGGCACGCTGATCGACGGCATCTCCGCCGAGCGCGCGCTGCTGACGGGGATCGCCGGCGAGGCCGACCTGTGGGTCGACACCAGCGACCTCAACGTGCACCAGCTGCGCGCCACCCTCGAGAAGTCGTTCGCGCACGAGGGGCAGCTGCCGCCGCTGACCGCGACGGTGCTCAGCTTCGGCTTCAAGTACGGCCTGCCGCTGGACGCCGACCTCGTCGTCGACGCCCGGTTCCTGCCCAACCCGCACTGGCTGCCCGAGCTGCGGCCGCACACCGGGCGGGACGCCGACGTCCGCGACTACGTCCTCGGCCAGGAGGACGCCGGCCCGTTCCTGGACCGCTACACCGACGTGCTGCGGCTGCTCATCCCCGGGTTCCGGCGCGAGGGGAAGCGCTACCTGACCCTCGCCGTCGGCTGCACCGGAGGCAAGCACCGCAGCGTGGCGATCGCCGAGGAGTTCGCCCGCCGGCTCGCCGCTGACGGCATCGCCGCCACCGTCCAGCACCGCGACCTGGGCCGCGAGTAGTGGGGGCCGTGGAGGCCGGGCCGCGGGGCCCGGCGCTCGACCGACCGCCGCGGGTGGTGGCCTTCGGGGGCGGCCACGGCCTGGCCGCCGCCCTCGGCGCGTGGCGCCGGCTCACGCCCGAGCTGACGGCGGTCGTCACGGTGGCCGACGACGGCGGCTCCTCCGGCCGCATCCGCCGGGAGATGCCGGTGCTGCCGCCCGGCGACCTCCGCATGGCCCTCGCCGCCCTGGCCGACGAGACCGCGGACAGCCGCCGCATGGCCGCCCTGCTGCAGCACCGGTTCGGCGGCACCGGCGTCCTGGCCGGGCACCCGGTCGGCAACCTGGTGCTCACCGGCCTCACCGAGCTGCACAGCGGGGACGCCGTGGCGGCGCTGGACGACCTGTGCCGCCTGCTGGGCGCCCGCGGCCGGGTGCTGCCGATGGCCGACGTCCCGCTGGACCTGGTCGCGCGGGTGGAGAGCACCGATCCCGACGACCCGTCGCGGAGCCGCACGATCCGCGGCCAGGTGGCGATCGCGTCGACCCCCGGCCGGGTCCGCGACATCATCGTCTCGCCGCCGGACCCGCCGGTGAACGGCGCCGTCCTCGAGGCCATCGCGGCGGCCGACGTCGTGTCGCTGGGCCCCGGTTCCTGGTACACGTCCGTCCTGCCGCACCTGCTGGTGCCGCGGCTGCGCGCCGCCCTGGAGGCGAGCAGCGCTCGGGTGGTGGTCGTGCTGAACCTGGAACCGCAGCCGGGAGAGACCGACGGCTTCTCCCCGGAGGAGCACCTCACGGTGCTGCGCAGCCACCTGGGCGGGGTGGCGCTGCACACGGTGATCGCGGATGTCGACTCGGTTGTTGACCGCTGTGGTCTCCTTTCTGCAGTCCGCGAGTGCGGTGCGGAGCTCGTACTGGCTCCCGTCGCCGCACCCGACGGGTCGCCGAGGCACGACTCGGGCCGCCTCGCGGCGGCGCTGGGGGCGGCCTTCGGATCGCGCTAGGGCCCAACGGGCATGGAAATCCGGCGCCGGGTACCGGACCCTTCGGTACCGGCACCGGTACGAGGGGGAGAAGAGGGGACGCCGCACATGGGGCCTGGTTACCCCGGGGGAACGTGGGGGTGGACGGCATGGCGATGACGGCCATGGTCAAGGACGAGCTGTCTCGGGTCGAGTGCACCAAGACCTCCGAGCGCAAGGCGGAGGTCACCGCCCTGCTGCGCTTCAGCGGTGGTCTGCACATCGTCGGTGGCCGCGTGGTCATCGAGGCCGAGCTCGACACCGGTTCCGTCGCCCGTCGGCTGCGTCGCGACATCAGCGAGGTCTACGGCTACACCAGCGGCGTGAGCGTGCTCGCCGGCGGCAACATCCGCCGGGGCGTGCGCTACCTGGTCCGCATCGCCAAGCACGGCGAGGGCCTGGCCCGGCAGACCGGGCTGGTCGACCAGCGCGGCCGCCCGGTGCGGGGCCTGCCGCCGGCGGTGGTCTCCGGCAGCCTCAACGACGCCGAGGCCGCCTGGCGCGGGGCCTTCCTCGCCCACGGGTCGCTGACCGAGCCGGGCCGCTCGTCGTCCCTGGAGGTCACCTGCCCCGGCCCTGAGGCCGCGATGGCGCTGGTCGGCGCGGCCCGGCGGCTCGGCATCGCCGCCAAGGCCCGGGAGGTGCGCGGGGCCGACCGCGTCGTCGTCCGGGACGGCGACGCCATAAGCGCGCTGCTCACCCGCATGGGCGCCCACGACGCCGTCCTGGCCTGGGAGGAGCGGCGGATGCGCCGCGAGGTCCGGGCCACGGCCAACCGGCTGGCCAACTTCGACGACGCCAACCTGCGCCGCTCCGCGCGGGCCGCCGTCGCCGCCAGCGCTCGCGTGGAGCGCGCCCTCGAGATCCTCAACGGGGACGCCCCCGAGCACCTGCTGATCGCCGGCCGGCTGCGGCTCGAGCACGGGCAGGCGTCGCTGGAGGAGCTCGGCCAGCGGGCCGACCCGCCGATGACCAAGGACGCCGTCGCCGGCCGCATAAGGCGACTGCTGGCGATGGCCGACAAGCGCGCGAAGGACCTCGGCATCCCCGACACCGAGTCCGTCGTGACCGAGGACATGCTGGCCCAGTAGGAGGAGGACCTCCCGGCCACTCGCAGGCTCGCGGCGGGACCCTGCGGGGAGGCCGTTCCGTGGCCCGGGCCGCCGCCGGATGGCCCGGGCCGCGCGCATGCCGGGACCGATAGGGTCTGCACGGGGCGAGGCCGCGAGTGCGCGGCCCCGAGTGGCAGTCGTCGACCGACATCGGAGGTCTGCAGTGACCGTACGGGTGGGCATCAACGGATTCGGCCGGATCGGCCGCAACTTCTACCGGGCCGCCGCGGCCAGCGGCAAGGACGTCGAGATCGTGGCGGTCAACGACCTCACCAGCCCCGAGGTCCTCGCGCACCTGCTGAAGCACGACAGCGTGCTCGGCAAGTTCCCCGAGGACGTCGCCGCCGACGGCGAGGGCATCAAGGTGGGCGGCAGCACGGTCAAGGTGCTCTCCGAGCGCGACCCGGCCAACCTGCCGTGGGGCGACCTCGGCTGCGACGTGGTCGTGGAGTCCACCGGGTTCTTCACCAAGGCCGACGACGCGCGCAAGCACGTCGACAAGGGCGGCGCGAAGAAGGTCATCATCTCCGCGCCGGCCACCGGGGACGACCTCACCATCGTCATGGGCGTCAACCACGACGAGTACGACGGCTCGCAGACGATCATCAGCAACGCGTCCTGCACCACGAACTGCCTGGCCCCGCTGGCGAAGGTCCTCAACGACGCGTTCGGCATCGAGCGCGGCCTGATGACCACGATCCACGCCTACACCGCCGACCAGAACCTGCAGGACGGCCCGCACAAGGACCTGCGCCGCGCCCGCGCCGCCGCCCTCAACATGGTGCCGACCTCGACCGGTGCGGCCAAGGCGATCGGCCTGGTCCTGCCGGAGCTCAACGGCAAGCTCGACGGCTACGCCGTCCGCGTCCCGGTGCCCACCGGCTCGGCCACCGACCTGACCGTCCAGCTCACCCGTGAGGCCTCCGCCGAGGAGATCGACGCCGCCTACCGCGAGGCCGCCTCCTCCGGCCCGCTGGCCGGCTACCTCTCCTACACCGACGCCCCGATCGTCTCCTCCGACATCGTCACCGACCCGTCGTCGTGCATCTACGACGCCAAGCTGACCAAGGTCTTCGGCCCGATGGCCAAGGTGCTCGGCTGGTACGACAACGAGTGGGGCTACTCGAACCGCCTGGTCGACTCCGTCGAGCTCGTCGGCCGTTCCCTCTGACAGCGACGATGCGCAGCCTCGACGACCTGCTCGCCGAGGGGGTCGCGGGTCGGCGCGTGCTCGTGCGCGCCGACCTGAACGTCCCCCTCGACAAGGGCACCGGCGCGATCACCGACGACGGCCGGATCCGCGCCAGCCTGCCCACCCTGCAGGCGCTGCGCGACGGCGGCGCCCGCGTGGTCGTCGCCGCGCACCTCGGCCGGCCCAAGGGGGAGCCCGACCCGCAGTACTCCCTCGCCCCGGTCGCCGCGCGGCTGGGCGAGCTGCTGGGCACCGACGTGCCGCTGGCCGCCGACGTGGCCGGCGACGACGCGCGCACCCGGGCCGGGGCGCTCGGCGACGGCGACGTCCTGCTGCTGGAGAACGTCCGGTTCGAGGCGGCCGAGACGGCCAAGGACGACGCCGAGCGGGGCGAGCTGGCCGACCGGCTGGCCGCCCTCGCCGACGTCTACGTCGACGACGCCTTCGGCGCGGTGCACCGCAAGCACGCCTCGGTGTACGACGTGGCCGAGCGGCTGCCGCACGTGGCCGGCCGGCTGGTCGCCGAGGAGCTCGACGTCCTGACCCGGCTGACGCAGGACCCCGAGCGGCCCTACGTCGTCGTGCTCGGTGGCTCCAAGGTCAGCGACAAGCTCGCCGTCATCGAGGCGCTGCTGCCGAAGGTGGACCGGCTGCTGGTCGGCGGCGGGATGTGTTTCACGTTCCTGGCCGCCCAGGGTCACGGGGTGGGCAGGTCCCTGCTGGAGACCGACCAGGTCGACACCTGCCGCCGGCTGCTGGCCGAGGCCGGGGACCGGATCGTGCTGCCCCTCGACGTGGTGTGCGCGCCGGAGTTCAGCGCCGACGCCCCCACCACCACGGTTGGCATCGACGCGATCCCCGACGACCAGATGGGCCTGGACGTCGGCCCGCGCACGGTCGAGGCGTTCGGCCGGGAGCTGGGCGGTGCGCGCACCGTCTTCTGGAACGGCCCGATGGGCGTCTTCGAGCTCGCCCCGTTCCAGGCGGGCACCCGCGGCGTGGCCGAGGCGGTCGGGGCCGTCGCCGGGCTGTCGGTCGTCGGCGGCGGGGACTCCGCGGCGGCGGTCCGCCAGCTGGGCCTCGACGAGTCCGCCTACGGGCACATCAGCACCGGCGGCGGCGCGTCGCTGGAGTACCTGGAGGGCCGGGAGCTGCCGGGCCTCGCGGTGCTGGCCGACCGAGGGGGCGAGTGATGGCACGCAAGACCCCGGTGCGCCGGGAGGGACGGCGACCGCTGATCGCCGGCAACTGGAAGATGAACCTCACCCACCTCGAGGCCATCGGCCTGGTGCAGAAGCTCGTCTTCTCGCTCAAGGAGCCCGAGCTCGAGGCGGCCGAGGTCGTCGTCCTGCCGCCGTTCACCGCGCTGCGCAGCGTCCAGACGCTGGTCGCCGGCGACAAGCTGGAGGTCGGCTACGGGGCGCAGGACCTCTCGGTCCACGACTCCGGGGCCTACACCGGCGAGGTCAGCGGGGCCATGCTGGCCGCCCTGGCCTGCAGCTACGTCGTCGTCGGGCACTCCGAGCGGCGTGCGCTGCACGGTGAGGACGACGCGCTGGTGGCCGCCAAGGTCCAGGCCGCGCTGCGGCACGGCCTGGTGCCGATCCTCTGCGTGGGGGAGGGGCTCGACGTCCGCAGGGCCGGGCAGCACGTCCCGCACTGCACGACCCAGCTCGACGCGGCGCTCGAGGGGCTGACCGGCGAGCAGGTGCGCGGCACCGTCGACGGCGGGGGCGTCGGGTCCGGCGGCGGGGTGGTCATCGCGTACGAGCCGGTGTGGGCGATCGGGACCGGCGAGGTCGCGACTCCCGAGGACGCTCAGGAGGTGTGCGGTGCCCTCCGGTCACGGCTCGCCGAGCGTTTCGGTCCGGAGACGGCCGCGGCGGTCCGTATCCTCTACGGCGGGTCGGTGAAGGCCGCGAACACGGCCGGGATCCTGGCCGGGCCGGACGTCGACGGTGCGCTCGTCGGTGGCGCCAGCCTGGACGCCGACGAGTTCGCGCAGATCTGTCGGACAGCAGCCGACGGCAGCTGACCGCCGCCGCCGGCGAGGCGGGAGCGGTAGGTGGAGAGCACGCAGCAGGGACCGGCGGGGCGGGGCCCGGCCTGGGCCCGCGGCACGCGTGGCCGGGTCGCGGCCATCGCCGGCGCCGTCGTCCTGGTGCTCGTGGCGGCCGTGAGCTGCAGCAGTGGCGCGGACGACGCCTCGGGCGTCCCCGTGCAGGGCGACGGCCCGGACGCCGGTCTCACCGGCGTCCGGGCCGCGTCCGACGCCACCGGCGGCACGCTGCGGGTGGTGACCGGCGAGATCGACAACCTCGACCCGCAGCGCTCCTACCTGCCGGGTGTGTGGAACCTCATGCGGCTCTACACCCGCACGCTGGTCACCTACTCCACCGAGCCCGGGCGCACCGACGAGCTGGTGCCGGACCTCGCCACCGACCTCGGCACCACCCCGGACGGCGGCACGACCTGGACGTTCACCCTCCGCGAGGGGACCCGGTTCGAGAACGGCCGGGCGATCACCTCCCGGGACGTCAAGTACGGCATCGAGCGCTCCTTCGCCTCCGACGTGGTGGTCGGCGGCCCCACGCACGTCGTCGAGCTGCTGGACGACCCGGCGAACCCCTACGCCGGCCCGTACCAGGACGAGTCGCCGGACAAGCTGGCCCTGGCCGCGATCGAGACGCCGGACGACCGGACGATCACCTTCCGCCTGCGCAGCCAGCAGCCGGACTTCCCGTACGTCATGGCCCTGCCGTCGAGCAGCCCGGTGCCGATCGAGAACGACCGGGGCGCGGACTACGGCGGGGACCCGGTCTCCTCCGGCCCGTACGCGATCACCAGCGTCGACGCGGTCACCGGCATCCTGCTCGACCGCAACCCCGAGTGGGACCCGGCGACCGACGACGTCCGCACCGCGCTGCCCGACCGGGTCGTCGTCCGCACCGGGATGAGCGGCGTCGAGCGGGACCAGGCGCTGCTGGCCGGGTCCGCGGACGTCGACGTCTCCGGCAGCGGCGTGCAGGCCGCGACCCAGGCGCGCCTGGCGGAGGGCACCGGCGGTGAGGTCCCGGTGACCGACCGCGTGGACGAGGTGACCAGCGGCGTGGTGCGGCTGCTCGCCCTCCCGACGAACGTGGCGCCGCTGGACGACGCCGAGTGCCGCGCCGCGGTGGCCGCGGCCGTGGACCGGCGGGCGGTGCAGGAGGTCCTCGGCGGAGCGGTCAACGCCGTGCGGACCTCCCAGCTGTGGCCCCGCGGCCTGGACGGCGGCCCCGAGGACCCCGATCCCCAGCCGGACGCCGCCGCCGCCCGCGAACACCTGGACGCGTGCGGGCAGCCCGACGGGTTCAGCACCGTGCTGGCCGTCCCCGACGCTGCGAGCAGCGTGGCCGTGGCCGAGGAGATCGCCGGCCAGCTGGCCGAGGTGGGCATCCAGGCCGAGGTCCGGCCGCTGGCCGCGCCCAGCTTCTACGCCACCGAGGTGGGCAACCCGGACAACGTCGCGGCCCAGGGGCTGGGCGTCGTCCTGGCCACCTGGACGGCGGACTTCCCGACCCCCGGCGCGTTCCTCGTCCCCCTGGTCGACGGCCGCTCGGTGAGCCCGGTCGGGAACACCAACTTCGCGCGGCTGGCCGACCCGGCGCTCAACGGGCTGATCGACGCCGCCCGAGCCGTCGGGGACCCGGAGGAGGCCCGTACCGCCTGGCGCGACGTCGCGGCCGCGGCCACCGCGACGAGTGCGTACGTGCCCCTGGCCGAGGCCCGCATCCAGCTGCTCGCCGGGCAGCGGCTGCGCAACGGCGTGGTGATGACCGCCTACAGCGGCTACGACGTCGCGACCGCCGGCGTCCGCTGACAGTCGTTCCTGCGAGGGGCATCGCAGCGAGCGCCAGCGAGCGAGGAGCGGACCGGGGCGCGGAAGGGGACCGGTCCTATCGTCCGATGACCCGTCCGGGTCGTGTCGGCCGGGCGCTGGCGCGCGGTCGGTTACCCTCGATGCATGATCGAGCTGGTCCTCAACGTGCTGCTGGTGCTGACCAGCGTGCTCCTCGTGGTGCTGATCCTGCTGCACCGGGGGAAGGGCGGGGGCCTGTCCTCGATGTTCGGTGGCGCGGTGTCCTCGCAGCTGGCCGGCTCGTCCGTGGTGGAGAAGAACCTCAACCGCCTGACCGTCTTCACCGGCCTCGTCTGGGCGATCTGCATCGTCGGCCTCGGGATCCTGCTCAAGGTCTGACCCGCCCGGCGAGGTGGTGCTCGTGCGAAAGGTGAGGGGAATCTCCCCGTTCAGGCCCTAGACTGCCCGCGCGGCCGGTCGACGCCGCAGACCTCTCGAGACACAGGGAGCGCTCGTGGCTGGTGGGAACGCGATCCGGGGCACGCGGGTCGGTGCCGGGCCGATGGGGGAGGCCGAGCGCGGCGAGACCGCACCTCGACGGCGCGTCGCCTTCTGGTGCACACAGGGGCACGAGACGCGGGTCGCCTTCGCCAGCGACGCCGAGGTCCCCGAGCTGTGGGACTGCCCGCGCTGCGGGCTGCCCGCCGGGCAGGACCAGGCCGCCCCGCCACCGGCGCCCCGGACCGAGCCGTACAAGACCCACCTGGCCTACGTGCGCGAGCGGCGCACCGACGCCGACGGTGACGCGCTCCTCGAAGAGGCGCTCGCCAAGCTCCGAGCCCGGCGCGGCGCCTGAGGCTGCGGCGACAGGCGCCGCGGCACGCGACGCCTGAGCCACGCGACGCCTGAGCACGGCCCCGTCCCGGGTCCCGCCCTGAGCCTGCACAGGGCCGGGCGGCCCCGTCCAGGGCACCTCCGCGCGCGTGCGAGCGGCGGGGAGGACGGGGTCCTCTCTCTAGTCGAGCGGCTCCCGGGGGAGCGGCACCGGGGCGTAGGGCACCCACGCCGCCTGCTCGAGGTCCCAGTAGCAGCCGCGGTGGTGCCGGGCGCGTCCGGTGCCCTCCTCGGCCGCGGCGCCGGCGAGGGCGTCCTCGGCCCGGGCCGGGTGGGGGACGGTCGTGGCGGGGAGCGTCATGGGGGTCTCCGGGGGTGTGGCCGACGTGGTGCGGTCACGGCGCCGTCGGCGTCTGGCGTCCCACGTGCGATCTGCTTGCAGCGGCCGCGCCAAGGCAGTGTGCTCCGCCGTGTCGACCGCGGGCCAGGGACTTTCGGAACGGGCGCACGGCCCGGCGCGCCGTTCGGTCCGACCGACCGGAACGCCTGCGGACGGTGGCCGGCGCTCCCGCCTCCGCTCAGCCGCCGGGGGTCTCCAGCCCGCTCGCGGCGGCGGCGTCCAGCAGCCAGCGGGTGGCCCGCCGGCCGTGCACGCCGGCCGCGGGCAGCTGCTGCGGACCGGCGTCGCCGCGCAGGGCCGCCGCGACCGCTGGGGCCTTCCCCTCTCCCGACACCAGCAGCCAGACCTCCTCCGCGGAGTTGATCGCGGCGAAGCCGAGGCTCACCCGGGTCGGGGGCGGCTTCGGGCAGTCGCGCACGGCGACCACCAGACGCTCGTCCGAGGCGGCCGGCGACTCCGGGAAGATCGACGCCACGTGCCCCTCGGGGCCCATGCCGAGCAGGAGCACGTCGAAGCGGGGCAGCCGTGTGCCCTCGGGCGCCGCGGCGGCCAGCTGCTCGGCGTACCAGGCGGCGGCGTCCTCGGGCTCGTCGAAGCCGGCGTCCGACGCGGGCATGGCGTGCACCCGCTCGAACGGCACGCCGACGCGGTCGAGCAGGGCCTCCCGCGCGCCGGTCTCGTTGCGCTCGTCGCCGCCCGCGGGGACGAACCGCTCGTCGCCCCACCAGACGTCCACCGCCGTCCAGTCGACCCGCTCCCGCTCGGGTTCGGCGGCGAGCTCCGCCACCCGCTCGAGGACGGCGGTGCCGATGCCGCCGCCGGTGAGCACGACCGAGGCGGTGCCGTGCACCGCCTGGGCGGCGGCCAGCCGCGCGACCAGCGCCGAGGCGACCGCCCGGGCGAGCCGGTCGGCGTCGGGCTCCACGACGACGTCGGGCACCGGGCGGCCCTCCTCCGCCAGCCCGGCGGCGATCCGTTCCCCGGGCGGCAGGCTCACGAGTCGACCCCGCCGGCGCTCGGCCGGCTCATGAGCCGGGCTGCTCTGCCCCTGCGCGACCTCGCGAGCTCGGTCACGGGACGACCTCCTCGGCGTTGCGCTCGCCGTGCTCGGCGACCTCCTCGGTCCCCTGGGAGTCGGCCGGCACGGTGGGCAGCGGCTCGCCGTCCGCGCCCTGCGTCTGCGCCGGGTCGAACCACACGTGCTCGCGCACCGGAGAGCGCTCGGCGAGCCCGGCCGTGCCGGTGGTGGCCTCCAGGGCCTCCGCGAACGGCTCGTCGGGATCGAGGCGACGCAGCTCCTCGCCGACCAGGTCGCCGAGCTGGCGCTCGGGCAGGGCGACCATGGCCTCGGGCCGGTAGGGCTGGGCGATGACCGCGCCACCCCGGCGGTCGGCGGTGACCCGGACCTCCTCGTCCTGGTCGAGCCGCAGCAGGACCGAGGCGACCCCACTCGGCCCGGGGCGCCGCTCGCCCTCGACGACGTCGACCTCGCAGCCGCAGCGGGAGCTGATCCAGCCGGCCAGCAGCTGGGCGGTCGCGGAGCCGGGGTCGCCCTCGACCCGGCCGCCCAGCACCCGGACCGCGTCGCCGCGGCGGCCGGAGACCGAGTCGAGCGTCGAGGTGAGCGTGGCCCGCCAGGGGGTGCTGCGCGTCCAGGTCAGGTCGGTGTCGCCGGGGGCGTAGTCGTCGGCGCGGGTGCGCAGCGCGACCAGCTGGTCGTCGGCGAGCGAGGAGTCGGTGATCCGGCGGTCGGCGATGACCGCCAGCGCGTCGGTGCACAGCTGGTCGGGCGGGGTGCCGTGCCACCAGGTCACCACGGGGGCGTCGGCGGCCAGCAGCGGCAGCACCACCGACTCGGCGTGCAGTGCGAGGCGGCCGTACATCCGCATGACCACCGCCTCGCCGGGTCCCAGCCGGCCACCGATGAGCACCTCGGCGTCCAGCCGGGGCGTCGGGGCCTCGATCTGGCGGCGGACCACGATGAGCAGCCGGCAGGGGTGCTGCTCGGCGGCGGCGGTCGCGGCCTCCTCGGCCTCGGCCACCCGGCCCTCGTCGGCCACGACCACCAGGGTCAGGGCCACGCCGGAGAGCACGGCGCCGCCGGTGCGCCGCTGGGCGGCCAGTTCCTTGACCACGGCGGAGCCGGTGGTGTCCCACAGCGTCGTCATCGGGTCTCCTCGTGGACTGGGCGCGTGCCGCTGCCCCGGGGTCCCCGTGGGGACGTGGAGCGCAGCGGAGCGTCCTCGTGGGGTGGGTTCACGGTCGCCGCCACCGGCGTCCCTCGGCGGCGAGCATCTCGTCGGCCGCCCGTGGTCCCCACTCGCCGGCCCGGTAGGGGTGCGGCGTGGTCCCGGTCCAGAACTCCTCCAGCGGGTCGATGACCGACCAGGACGCCTCGACCTCGGCGTTGCGGGGGAACAGGGTCGCGTCGCCCAGCAGGACGTCGAGGAGCAGCCGCTCGTAGGCCTCCGGGCTGGCCTCGGTGAACTGCTCGCCGTAGAGGAAGTCCATCGACACGTCGCGGACCTCCATGACGCTGCCCGGCACCTTCGACCCGAACTTGAGGGTGACCCCCTCGTCGGGCTGGACCCGCACGACGAGCTGGTTGTTGCCCAGCTCCTCGGTGTCGGTGTCGGCGAAGGGCAGGTGCGGCGCCCGCTTGAACACCAGCGCGATCTCGGTGACCCGCCGCGGCAGCCGCTTGCCGGTGCGCAGGTAGAACGGCACCCCGGCCCACCGGCGGGTCTCCACGCCCAGCCGGACGGCCGCGTAGGTCTCGGTCGTCGAGTGCGGGTCGACGCCCTCCTCCTGGCGGTACCCGTTGGCCCGCTGCCCGGCCAGCCAGCCCTGCTCGTACTGCCCGCGGACGGCGAAGGTGCCCAGGTCGTCGGGGAGCGAGATGGCGCGCAGCACCTTGAGCTTCTCGGTGCGGATCTCCTCGGCGGAGAACTCGACCGGCTCCTCCATCGCGGTCAGCGCCAGCAGCTGCAGCAGGTGGTTCTGCAGCACGTCGCGGGCGGCGCCGGTCTGCTCGTAGAACTGCGCCCGGCCGCCGATGCCGACGTCCTCGGCCATCGTGATCTGCACGGAGTCGACGTGGTGGCCGTTCCAGACCGGCTCGAACAGGGTGTTGGCGAACCGCAGCGCCAGCAGGTTCTGGACGGTCTCCTTGCCCAGGTAGTGGTCGATGCGGAATACGTCGTCGGCGCTGAAGACCGAGTCCACCAGCGCGTTGAGCTCCCGGCTGGAGGCCAGGTCGGTGCCGAACGGCTTCTCCACGACCACCCGCCGCCAGCGGTCCGCGGTGCTGTCGGCCATGCCGGTGCGCTGCATCTGCTTGAGCACCACCGGGAACATCGCCGGCGGGATGGAGAGGTAGAACGCCGCGTTGCCGCCGATCCCGTGGGTGCCCTCCAGCTCACCGAGGGTGGCGGCGAGCTGGTCGAAGGCGTTGTCGTCGTCGAACGACCCCTGGACGAAGCGGACGCTGCCGGCCAGCCGCTCCCAGACCTCCTCGCGCCACGGGGTGCGAGCGGCCTTGCGCGCCGCCTCGCGGGCCAGCTCGGCGAAGTCGGTGTCGCCCCAGTCCCGGCGGGCGAAGCCGAGCAGGGCGAAGTTGGTCGGCAGGAGCCCGCGGTTGGCCAGGTCGTACACCGCCGGCAGCAGCTTCTTGCGGGCCAGGTCGCCGGTGATGCCGAAGACCACCAGTGCGCACGGCTCGGGCACACGGGGCAGCCGCCGGTCCCGCGGATCACGCAGCGGGTTGGGGATCATCGTCCGTCCTCAGGGTCGGAAGGGGAGCCGTCGTCCGGCGCGGCGGTGGACCGGACGGGAGGCGGTTCAGGTCCGTGCCGCGGAGCACGCGGTGCGGGTGAGCGCGCCGAGCACCCGGACCGGCCGGCCGGGGACGGCGTCCCCGGCCGGCCGGAACCGGAGCGGATGGGGGTCGTCGCCCCCGGTGGCGGAGGGCGCCGGCATCACGCCTTGTCCTGCAACTGGGTGCGCACCGACTCGGTGAGCTCGTCCCAGGAGTCGGCGAACTTCTGCACACCCTCGTCCTCGAGCACCCGGAAGACGTCGTCGAGGTCGACGCCGGCGTCGGCGATCGCCTTCATCGTCGCCGCGGCCTCGTCGTAGGTCTTCTGCACCGGGGTGCCGGGGACGCCGTGGTCGGCGTAGGCCCGCATCGTCTTCTCCGGCATCGTGTTGACCGTCCCGGGCGCCACCAGGTCGCTGACGTAGAGCGTGTCGGAGTACTCGGGGTTCTTCACGCCGGTCGACGCCCACAGCGGCCGCTGCGGACGGGCGCCCTGCGCCTCCAGCGCCTTCCAGCGGTCGGAGGAGAAGACCTCCTCGTAGGCCTGGTAGGCCAGCTGCGCGTTGGCCAGGGCCGCCTTGCCCTTGAGCGCGGCGTCGGCCCCGGCCTTGTCCAGCCGCTTGTCGATCTCGGTGTCCACGCGGGACACGAAGAACGACGCCACCGAGGCGATGCCGTCGAGCGAGCCGCCCTCGGCCACCCGCTTCTCCAGCCCGGACAGGTACGCGTCCATGACCGCCCGGTAGCGCTCGAGGCTGAAGATGAGGGTGACGTTGACGCTGATGCCCCGGCTGATGGACGTCGTGATCGCCGGCAGGCCGGCCTCCGTCGCCGGGATCTTGATGTACAGGTTCGGCCGGTCGACCAGCCACCACAGGTGCGCGGCCTCGGCCGCGGTGGCGTCGGTGTCGTGCGCCAGGCCGGGCGCGACCTCCAGGGAGACGCGGCCGTCGCCGGGCTGCCGCTGGGCCACCGGCGCCAGCAGGTCGCAGGCGTCCCGGACGTCGGCGGCGGTGATGGTGCGCAGCGCCTCGTCCACGCAGACCTTGCGGACGGCGAGCGCGTGCAACTGGTCGTCGTAGCGCTCGGACCCGCTGATGGCCGCGGCGAAGATCGTCGGGTTGGTCGTCACGCCGACGACGGAGAACTCGTCGACCAGCGACTGCAGGTCGCCGGTCTGGATCCGGTCGCGGGACAGGTCGTCGAGCCAGACGGCGACCCCGGCGGACGACAGCTCGGCCAGCTTCTCGTTCTGTGCCATGTCTCTGCCTCTCGGGTTCGTGGTGGGTGTCAGCGGTCGCCGGTCGGGTGCGGCAGGCCGCCGGTGGCCGGGACGGGGCCGGCCGGGACGGCGGCGCCCGACCGCGCCGCCTCGATGCTCTCCCGGGCGGCGGTCACGACGGCCTCGTCGGTGAGGCCGAACTGCTCGTACAGGACGCTGTAGGCGGCGCTGGCCCCGTAGTGGGTCAGACCGACGATCCGCCCGGCGTCGCCGACGAACTCGCGCCAGCCCATCGGCACGCCCGCCTCGACGCTGACCCGGGCGCGGACCGACGGCGGGAGCACCTCGTCCTTGTAGGCCTGGTCCTGGTCGGCGAACCACTCGACGCACGGCACCGAGACCACCCGGGTCGGCACGCCGTCGGCCTCGAGCCGCTCGCGGGCGGCCACGGCGATCTGCACCTCGGAGCCGGTGCCGAGCAGGATCACCTCGGGCTCGCCGCCGGAGGCCTCGGCCAGGACGTAGGCCCCGCGGGCCACGCCCTCGGCGGAGGCGAGGGTCGAGCGGTCGAAGACGGGCAGGTTCTGCCGGGAGAGCAGCAGGCCGGCCGGGCGGTCGTTGTGCTCGAGGATGGTCCGCCAGGCGACGGCGACCTCGTTGGCGTCGGCGGGCCGGACGACGTCCAGCCCCGGCATGGCCCGCAGCGCGGCGACGTGCTCGATCGGCTGGTGGGTGGGGCCGTCCTCGCCCAGGCCGATCGAGTCGTGGGTCCACACGTAGATCACCGGCAGCTGCATGAGCGCGGCCAGCCGGACCGCCCCGCGCATGTAGTCGGAGAACGTGAGGAACGTGCCGCCGTACACGCGGGTCCCGCCGTGCAGGGCGATGCCGTTCATGACGGCGCCCATCGCGTGCTCGCGGACGCCGAAGTGCAGCGTGCGGCCGTACGGACCACCGGACCACATCTTCGTCTGGCGGTCGGCCGGGAGGAACGACGGTTCGCCCTTGACCGCGGTGTTGTTGCTCTCGGCCAGGTCGGCCGAGCCGCCCCACAGCTCCGGCAGCACCGGGTAGAGCTTGGCGAGGACCTCGCCGGAGGCCTTGCGGGTGGCCACGCCCTTGGGGTCGGCGTCCCAGCTCGGCAGGTCCGCGGCGAAGCCCTCCGGCAGGGTGCGGGTCGTCATGCGCTCGAGCAGCGCGGCCCGCTCCGGGTTCGCCTCCCGCCAGGCGGTGAAGCGCTCCTCCCACTCGGCCCGCCGCTTGCGGCCCTCCTCGACGACCGAGCGGGCGTGCTCGAGGACCTCCGGGTCGACCTCGAAGGTCTTCTCCGGGTCGAAGCCGAGGACCTCCTTGGTGGCCCGCACCTCGTCGTCGCCGAGGGCGGAGCCGTGCGCGGCGCCGGTGTTCTGCTTGTTGGGCGCCGGCCAGGCGATGATCGTCCGCAGCACGATGATGGAGGGCCGGCCGGTCTCGGCCTTGGCGGCGGCGAACGCGGCGTCGACCGCGGCGAGGTCCTCGCCGTCGTCCACGTGCTGCACGTGCCAGCCGTAGGCCTCGTAGCGCTTGCCGACGTCCTCGGTGAAGGCGACGTTCGTGTCGTCCTCGATGGAGATCCGGTTGTCGTCGTAGACGAGGACCAGGTTGCCGAGCCGCTGCGTGCCGGCCAGCGACGACGCCTCGCCGCTGACGCCCTCCTCCAGGTCGCCGTCGGAGGCGAAGCACCAGATGGTGTGGTCGAAGAGGCTCTCGCCCTCGGGGGCGTCGGGGTCGAGCAGGCCGCGCTCGCGCCGGGCGGCCATCGCCATGCCGACCGCGTTGCCGACGCCCTGGCCCAGCGGCCCGGTGGTCGTCTCCACGCCGGGGGAGTGGTTGACCTCGGGGTGCCCCGGGGTCTTCGAACCCCAGGTGCGCAGCGCCTGCAGGTCCTCGATCTCCAGGCCGTAGCCGGAGAGGAACAGCTGGATGTACAGCGTCAGGCTCGAGTGGCCCATCGACAGCACGAAGCGGTCGCGGGCGGCCCAGTTCGGGTCGCTGGGGGCGTGCCGCAGCCACTTGTGGAACAGCAGGTAGGCGGTCGGGGCCATGCTCATGGCCGTCCCCGGGTGGCCGTTGCCGACCTTCTGGACGGCGTCCATCGCCAGGACGCGCACCGTGTCGATGGCCCGGCGGTCGAGCTCTCCGAAGTCCTCCGGCAGCGTCGGGTGCGGCTGGCCCGGGTTACCGCGCGGGCTGTCGGTCGCGGCCTCGGCCGGGGCCTCGGGCTCGGTGCTCTGGGTTCCCATTCTCGCGTGCTCCCTCGGGGGTCGGCCGGTGTGCGGGACCGCCCGGGTCGGTGTGGACCGACCGACCGCGGGCGGACGACGGTGCGCGGCTCCAGCGACCGGTCGCGAGCGCACCCGTTAGGCGCGCTGGACCTGGACGCACCGTCGTCGTCGACGTCGGCCCTACCCGCTGCGTGCGCAGCACCAACGTGATCGACACTAGTCCGCCCGGTGGGAACGAGACCCTGGTCATGCCCACCGGCCCGCGACGAGGGCGGGGGATACAGTTGTCGCGTTCCGCTGTCCCCGCTCGGAAGGGACCCCGTGCTGTCCTGGTGCCCGGTGGTGCCCTGCCCCCGTCTCCGCCCGACCGGAGCCTCGCGGTGACGGCGCTCTCCGAGCGGCCGGCCGTCCAGGCCCGCCGCCTCTCCACCACGGTCAAGGCCTACGTGGCCCTGACCAAGCCGCGGATCATCGAGCTGCTGCTGGTGACGACGGTGCCGGCGATGATGCTCGCCGCGCACGGCTGGCCGTCCTGGCGGCTGCTGCTGGCGACGATGGCCGGCGGCACCCTCGCCGCGGGCGCGGCCAACGTCTTCAACTGCTGGTACGACCGCGACATCGACCGGCTCATGCACCGCACCGAGCGGCGGCCGCTGCCGATGGGCGAGGTGAGCCCGCGCGGGGCGCTGGTCTTCGGCCTGGCGCTGACCGTGCTGTCGGTCACCCTGCTGGCGGCCACGACGACGCTGCTGGCCGCCGTCCTGGCGCTGGGCGCGATCGTCTACTACGCGGTCCTGTACACGATGGTGCTCAAGCGGCACACCCGGCACTCGACGCTGTTCGGCGGCGTGCCCGGTGCGGCGCCGGTGCTCATCGGCTGGGCCGCGGTGACCGGCTCGCTGGCGTGGCCGGCGGTGGTCTTCTTCGGCGTCGTCTTCTGCTGGCAGCTGCCGCACTTCTGGGCGCTGGCGATGCGCTTCCGCGCCGACTACGCCCGCGCCGACGTGCCGATGCTGCCGGTGGTGGCCACCCCGCTGTCGGTGGGCCGGCAGACCGTCGTCTGGACGTGGCTGACCGTCGCCGTCTCGCTGCTGCTGTGGCCGGTGGGCGCGGCGACCGGCATCGGCTGGATCTACACGGCAGCCGCGGCCGGCCTGGGCCTGTGGTTCGCGATCGAGGCGCACCGGCTGCTCGGCCGGATCAGGTCCGGCGCGCAGACCCGGCCGATGCAGCTGTTCCACATCTCCATCACGTACATGACGCTGCTGTCGATCGCGATCATCGTCGACGTCCTGGTCTGAGGGTCGAGGCCCGGCTCGGGTGCCGGCCGGAGCCGCGCCGTGGGCGCCGGAGCCGCGTCGGGAGCCACAGCCCCGTCACCGCCCCCCGGTCGGGCCGGGGACTCCGGCAGCTCCCTCGCCGCGTGGTCGCCGTCCTCGCGGTGTGCGGCGAGGGAGGCGACGACACGGCGAGGACGGCGGGGAGACCGCGGTCCGGCAGGGCGGCCGAGCGGCCGCCCCGGCCTCAGCGGGCGGCGGGCGCGGGGACGGAGGGGGTCTCCAGCGGCAGCTCGGACGCCGGGCCGCGCACCGACCACGCCAGCCGCGCAGTGAACGCCGTGACCAGCACCGCGCCGAGCATGTGCGCGAGCACCAGGACCACCGGCAGGTGGGTGAAGTACTGCACGTAGCCGACGACGCCCTGCAGCAGCTGCACCACCAGCAGGTCGCGGACGGCCCGCCTCACGCGGCCGGGGGAGTCGGTGGCGTAGAGGGCGACCAGCAGCGCCACGGTGAGGCCGAGGAGCAGGAAGACGACGTCGGCGTGCAGCTGGCTGACCAGTTCGGGGTCGAGGCCGGTGCGGCCGGCCGCGGGGTCGCCGCTGTGCGGACCACTGCCGGTCACCACGGTGCCGAGCACCAGGACGGCGGCCGTGGCCACGCCGATGCCGGTGACCAGCAGCGCGAACGGGCGGCGCACCAGCAGCTGGCCCACCCCCGGCTCGCGGGAGCGCAGCCACAGCACGGTCGTCAGCGCCACGAGGACCGACGAGAGCAGGAAGTGCGCCGCCACCGTCCACGGGTTCAGCCCGGTCAGCACGGTGACGCCGCCGAGCAGCGCCTGCGCGGGGATGCCGAGGAAGGAGAGGACGGCGAGCGCGCGGAGGTCCCGCCGGGAGGAGCGGTAGACCGCCACCACGGTGGCGATCGCCACGGCGGCGAGGACGAACGTCAGCAGCCGGTTGCCGAACTCGATGACGCCGTGCCCGGCCAGCTCGGGGGTGGCGACGAAGCTCTCGTCGGTGCAGCGCGGCCAGGTGGGGCACCCGAGCCCCGAACCGGTCAGCCGGACCGCTCCGCCGGTGAGCACGATGGCCCCGTTGGCGGCGGCGTTGGCGAGGGCGATGCGCGAGACGACGGCAGGGGAGACCGGCACGTCCCGATGCTAGGCGGTGGCGCCGTCGCACCTCCCGGGCCGGCGGGCGTCGCGGCGGCCACGGGCGGGTGGGGTCCCGGTCACAGGCCGGCGCGGGAACCGGTGCCGGGCCATCGCCGCAGGTCCCGCGCCCGACGTGGCCCCCGTCTGGAGGCGCGCCCCGAGCGTGCGAGGGGTGAGGGGGGCGGGGTCCTCCAGTTAGGTCAGCCTTCCTTGCGAGCGCCGGGAAATAGGTAACACTTGTGTTGTGGAAAGCGACCGGGTGCCGGCGGGCAGCGCGCCCCGGTCGTCGGCGGCCGCCGACGACCGGCGCACCCGCCACCGCGTCACCGCGCTCCTGCTCGAGCACGGGCCCCAGACCGCGAGCGAGCTCGCCGCGCGGCTGGGGGTCTCGCCGACCGCCGTCCGCCGGCACCTCGACGCCCTGGTGGCCACCGGGCGGGTCGAGGAGCGACACGCGACGGGCGCCCCGCGCGGCCGCGGCCGGCCGGCCCGGCTGTTCCACCTGACCGACGCCGGCCGCTCGACGTTCCCGCACGCCTACGACGACCTCGCGCTCACCGCGCTCCGCTTCGTCGCCGCCCAGGGCGGCCCCGAGGCGGTCCGGGCGGTCGCCGAGCAGCAGCTGTCCGGCCTGGAGCAGCGCTGCTCGACCGCGGTGGAGCAGGCCGCCGGCTCGGGCGCCCCCGTCGACCGGGCGCAGGTGCTCGCCACGGCGCTGACGGCCGAGGGCTACGCTGCCTCGGCCTCGGCGATCTCCAGCGGCGGGCAGCTCTGCCAGCACCACTGTCCGGTGGCGCACGTGGCGGCGGAGTTCCCGCAGCTGTGCGAGGCCGAGACGGCGGTGATCGGCCGCCTGGTGGGTACGCACGTACAGCGCCTGGCGACGATCGCCCACGGCGACGGCGTCTGCACCACCCACATCCCCGGCCCGCTGCGGACGGGGGTCGTCGCTCACACCCGCGCGGGGAACAGATCGAGCCCCGCGCGCCCTGTACCAGGTGAGCGGGGAGCGCGGCCGGATCCGGCCACCCAGCGCACCGCACCGTCCACCAGCTCCACCCTCACGAACACCCGGGAGAGGACGCCCGCATGACCAGCACCCAGCAGCCGGTGAGCAGCACGCCGCTGACGCAGGACGAGCAGATCGAGCAGCTCGGCCGCTACCAGTACGGCTGGGCTGACGCCGACGTCGCCGGGGCGTCGGCCCGTCGCGGCCTGGACGAGGAGGTCGTCCGGGACATCTCGCGCCGCAAGAACGAGCCGGAGTGGATGCTCGAGCGGCGCCTGAAGGCCCTCAAGCTCTTCGAGCGCAAGCCCATGCCCGACTGGGGCTCGGACCTCTCCGGCATCGACTTCCAGAACATCAAGTACTTCGTCCGCTCCACCGAGCAGCAGGCCACGTCGTGGGACGAGTTGCCCGAGGACATCAAGAACACCTACGACAAGCTGGGCATCCCGGAGGCCGAGAAGCAGCGGCTGATCGCCGGTGTCGCCGCCCAGTACGAGTCCGAGGTCGTCTACCACAAGATCCGTGAGGACCTCGAGGAGCAGGGCGTCGTCTTCCTCGACACCGACACGGCGCTCAAGGAGCACGAGGACCTCTTCAAGGAGTACTTCGGCTCGGTCATCCCGTCCGGCGACAACAAGTTCGCCGCGCTGAACACCGCGGTGTGGTCGGGTGGCTCGTTCATCTACGTGCCGAAGGGCGTGCACGTGGAGATCCCGCTGCAGGCCTACTTCCGGATCAACACCGAGAACATGGGCCAGTTCGAGCGGACGCTGATCATCGTCGACGAGGGCGCGTACGTGCACTACGTCGAGGGCTGCACCGCGCCCATCTACAAGAGCGACTCGCTGCACTCGGCGGTCGTCGAGATCATCGTCAAGAAGAACGCCCGCTGCCGGTACACGACCATCCAGAACTGGTCGAACAACGTCTACAACCTGGTCACCAAGCGGGCGATCGCCCACGAGGGCGCGACCATGGAGTGGGTCGACGGCAACCTCGGTTCCAAGGTGACCATGAAGTACCCGGCGGTCTGGATGACCGGCGAGCACGCCAAGGGCGAGGTGCTCTCCATCGCCTTCGCCGGCGAGGGCCAGCACCAGGACGCCGGCGCCAAGATGGTGCACGCGGCGCCGAACACCTCCTCGACGATCGTGTCGAAGTCGGTGGCCCGTGGCGGCGGCCGGACCTCCTACCGCGGTTTGGTCCAGATCGACGAGGGCGCGTACGGGTCGAAGTCGACGGTGAAGTGCGACGCGCTGCTGGTCGACACGATCAGCCGCTCGGACACCTACCCCTACGTCGACGTCCGCGAGGACGACGTCGCGATGGGCCACGAGGCGACCGTCTCCCGGGTCAGCGACGACCAGCTCTTCTACCTGATGAGCCGCGGCCTGTCCGAGGACGAGGCGATGGCGATGGTGGTCCGCGGCTTCGTGGAGCCGATCGCCCGCGAGCTCCCCATGGAGTACGCCCTCGAGCTGAACCGCCTGATCGAGCTGCAGATGGAAGGTGCCGTCGGCTGATGGCGGACCAGAACACCCCCAGCACCACCGAGGACGTCGCGGTCGCGCCCGCCACCCTCGCCGGCGAGCTGTTCGCCCCCGGCGTGGGTGCGCAGGCCGGCCCGCCGACCACCCCGGCCTCGGAGACGGCCACCGCCGGCCGCGCCACCCCGGGGGCCCACTCGCACGGCGGCCCGACGCCCACCGGGTCCCCGGCGGAGCGGTTCACCTCGACCGACCCGGACGCGTTCGGCGAGCCGACCGGCCGCGAGGAGGCCTGGCGCTTCACCCCGATGCGCCGGATCCGCCCGCTGCTGCAGGGGGCGCCGTCCGACGCGCACCTGCAGTGGGACACCGACCTGCCCGAGGGCGTCGAGCTGACCAGCGTCGACGCCGACGACCCGCTGATCAAGGGACTGCCCGAGCCGGCCGACCGGCTGGCCGCCCTCACCCGGCAGCGCAGCGGCGGCGCCGCCGTCGTCCGCGTGCCGGCCGAGGCCCAGCTCGACCGCCCGGTCACCCTGCGGCTGTCGGGCACCGGCGCGGACGAGGTCGTGTGGGGCCAGCTGGTCGTGGAGGTCGGCCCGTTCGCGAAGGCGACGGTCGTCCTCGACCACGCCGGCCTGGCGAGGTACTCCGGGGGCGTCGCCGTCCTCGTGGGGGACGGCGCCCAGGTCACCGTCGTCTCGGTGCAGGACTGGGCGCCCGGCGCCGTGCACGGCGGCCAGTTCGACGCGGTCGTCGGCCGCGACGCGACCTTCAAGCAGGTCGTGGTCACCCTCGGCGGCGACCTCGTCCGGCTGCTGAGCAACGTCCAGTACGCCGGCCCCGGCGGGACGGCGGAGCTGTTCGGCGTGTACTTCGCCGACGAGACCCAGCACCAGGAGCACCGGCTGTGGGTCGACCACGCCGTGCCGAACTGCAGCAGCAACGTGCTCTACAAGGGCGCGCTGCAGGGGGAGAAGGCGCGCACGGTCTGGATCGGCGACGTCCGCATCCGCCCGACGGCCACCGGCACCGACACCTACGAGCTCAACCGGAACCTGGTGCTCACCGACGGCGCCCGCGCCGACTCGGTGCCGAACCTGGAGATCGAGACCGGCGAGATCGTCGGCGCCGGTCACGCCAGCGCCACCGGCCGGTTCGACGACGAGCAGCTGTTCTACCTCTGCTCGCGGGGGATCGACGCCGAGACCGCGCGTCGCCTGGTGGTCCGCGGCTTCTTCGCCGACGTCGTCCAGCACATCGGCCTGCCCGAGCTGCAGGACCGCCTGATGGGCTCCATCGAGGCCCGTCTCGGCGCCCTGCCGGGCCTGCACGAGCAGCCCGTGGAGGTCGGCGCGTGAGTTTCGAGCGGGTGTGCGCGCTGTCGGAGGTCCCCGAGAACGGCTCCCTGCGGGTCGAGCTCGCGGACGTCGACGTCGCCGTCGTCCGGTTCGAGGGCGAGGTCTTCGCGATCGAGGACCTCTGCTCGCACGCGGAGGTCCCGCTGTCCGACGGCGACGTCGAGGAGTTCGGCGGCGCCCCCACCATCGAGTGCTACCTGCACGGGTCGTGCTTCGACCTGCGCACCGGTGAGCCCACCAACCTGCCGGCCACCGAGCCGGTGCCCGTCTACCCGGTCCGGGTCGACGGCGACGACGTCCTGGTGGACGTCGACGCCGAGGTCCCCGCGGCCAGCAACTGAGGAGCGAGAAGAAGAGTGTCCGTGCTGGAGATCCGCGACCTGCACGTCACCGTGGGGGAGGGCGACGACGCGAAGGAGATCCTCCGCGGCGTCGACCTGACCGTCCGGTCCGGTGAGACGCACGCGATCATGGGGCCGAACGGGTCGGGCAAGTCGACCCTGGCGTACTCGATCGCGGGCCACCCGAAGTACACGATCACCCGTGGCTCGGTGACCCTCGACGGCGAGGACGTCCTCGCGATGAGCGTCGACGAGCGCGCCCGCGCCGGCCTGTTCCTGGCCATGCAGTACCCGGTCGAGGTCCCCGGCGTCTCGGTGTCGAACTTCCTGCGCACCGCCGCCACCGCGGTCCAGGGCGAGGCGCCCAAGCTGCGCACCTGGGTCAAGGACGTCAAGAACGAGATGGCGGCCCTGGAGATGGACCCCGCGTTCGCCGAGCGCAACGTCAACGAGGGCTTCTCCGGCGGTGAGAAGAAGCGCCACGAGATCCTGCAGATGCGGCTGCTCAAGCCGCGCATCGCCGTCCTCGACGAGACCGACTCCGGCCTCGACGTCGACGCGCTGCGGATCGTCTCCGAGGGCGTCAACCGCACCCGCGAGGAGGGCGACGTCGGCGTCCTGCTGATCACGCACTACACGCGGATCCTGCGCTACATCAAGCCGGACTTCGTGCACGTCTTCGTCAACGGACGGATCGCCGAGGAGGGCGGCCCGGAGCTGGCGGAGAAGCTGGAGAACGAGGGCTACGCCGCCTACGTGAAGGACTCGAACGAGCAGGCCAGCGCAGAGAAGGCAGCCGTGGAGGGTGCGTCCGCATGACCCAGACCGTCTCGCGTCCCGGTACAGGGGCGCAGAAGGCGCCCCTGCCTCTGGACATCGAGGCGATCCGGGCGGACTTCCCGATCCTGTCGCGCACCGTCCGCGACGGGAAGCGGCTGGTCTACCTCGACTCGGGGGCCACGTCGCAGAAGCCGCGCAGCGTCCTGGACGCCGAGCGGGACTTCTACGAGACCTGCAACGCCGCTCCCCACCGGGGCGCGCACCAGCTGGCGGAGGAGGCGACCGGCCGCTACGAGGCGGCGCGGGCCACGATCGGCGCGTTCATCGGCGCACCGGCCGAGGAGGTCGTCTTCACCCGCAACAGCACCGAGGCGATCAACCTGGTCGCCTACGCGCTGTCCAACGCGGCCACGGCCAAGGAGCCCGAGTTCCGCCGGTACGCCGTCGGCCAGGGCGACGAGATCGTCGTGACCGAGATGGAGCACCACGCCAACCTGGTGCCCTGGCAGCAGCTGTGCGAGCGCACCGGCGCCACCCTGCGCTGGCTCGGGCTGACCGACGACGGCCGGCTGGACCTCGCCGACCTCGGCACCGTGGTCAACGAGCGGACCAAGCTGGTCGCGGTCACCCAGCAGTCGAACATCCTGGGCACGATCAACCCGCTGCAGCCCATCGTGGCGCGGGCCCACGAGGTCGGTGCGCTGGTCCTGGTGGACGGCGCGCAGTCGGTGCCGCACCAGCCGGTCGACGTCACCGCCCTCGGCGCGGACTTCCTCGTCTTCTCCGGGCACAAGATGCTCGGCCCGACGGGGGTCGGCGTCCTCTGGGGCCGCTACGAGGTCCTCGACGCGCTGCCGCCGTTCCTCACCGGCGGCTCGATGATCGAGGTCGTGCGGATGGAGGGCAGCACGTTCATGCCCCCGCCGCAGCGCTTCGAGGCCGGCGTGCCGATGACGGCACAGGTGATCGGCCTGGCCGCCGCCGTCGAGTACCTGCAGCGCCTCGGCATGGCGAACGTGCACGCGCACGAGGAGGCGCTCACCGCGTACGCGCTGGAGAAGCTGGCTGAGATCCCCGGCGTGACGGTGGTCGGCCCGCCCGACACCGTGGCCCGCGGCGGCGCGATCTCGTTCACGGTCGAGGGGGTCCACCCGCACGACGTCGGCCAGGTCCTCGACGACCTCGGCGTCGAGGTCCGGGTCGGCCACCACTGCGCGTGGCCCGTCGTCCGGCGCTACGGCGTCCCGGCGACCACGCGCGCGACGTTCTACGTGCACACCGGGTACGACGACATCGACGCACTGGCCGACGGCATCCGGAAGGCGCAGGAGTTCTTCGGCGTTGCTCGGGCGGAGGTTGATGCCTGACATGCAACTGGAGTCGATGTACCAGGAGATCATCCTGGACCACTACCGGAACCCCCACGGCCGCGGGCTCCGCGAGCCGTTCGAGGCCGAGGTGCACCACGTCAACCCCACCTGCGGGGACGAGGTGACCCTGCGGGTGCACCTGGACGGCGACCGCCTCGCCGACATCTCCTACGAGGGGATGGGCTGCTCGATCAGCCAGGCGTCGGTGTCGGCGATGTACGAGCTGGTCATCGGCAAGACGGTGCCCGAGGCGCTGGAGACCGGTGAGCACTTCATGACGCTGATGCAGAGCAAGGGCGACCCGGCGGTGGCCGAGAAGCTCGAGGACGAGCTCGAGGACGCCGTCGCGTTCGCCGGGGTGTCCAAGTACCCGGCGCGCATCAAGTGCGCGCTGATGAGCTGGATGGCCCTGAAGGACGCCAGCGCACGAGCCCTGTCAGTCACCCACCCCACCGCCCCACCGGGAGGGCAGTCGTGAGCGAGACGACCGAGAACACCGCACCGGCCGCCGAGGAGACGGCGGGCCAGCTGCCGGCCTACAAGTCGGCGCTGGTCGAGGACGTCGAGGAGGCCATGCGCGACGTCGTCGACCCCGAGCTCGGCGTCAACGTCGTCGACCTCGGCCTGGTCTACGGCATCGACGTGGTGGACGACGTCGCCGTCATCGACATGACGCTGACCTCGGCGGCCTGTCCGCTGACCGACGTCATCGAGGACCAGGCCCGCGAGGCGCTGACCGGCGGCCCCGGTCCCGGCCTGGTGGACGACGTCCGGATCAACTGGGTCTGGATGCCGCCGTGGGGTCCCGACAAGATCACCGACGACGGCCGCGAGCAGCTCCGCGCCCTGGGCTTCCGCGTCTGAAGAAGGACCCCTCGCCCCACCGCTCGCAGGCTCGCGGCGGGACCCTGCGAGGGGCCACCGGCCTGGTCCTCTGGGGGCCGCTCCAGTACGTCACTGTCGGTCCGCGTCCCGCCCGGGACGCGGGCCGGCGTCGTCTCTCGCGGTCAGCGCATCTCGGCGAGCCGGGCGCCGAAGCCGGCCACCGGGCGGCGCTCCCGCCCCGCACCCAGCACGACCAGCGCCACCCCCACCACCAGGGCGCTGGTCACCGGCAGCGGGAGTTCCACCAGCGCCAGGCCCACCGCGAGGCCGATCGCCGTCCCCGCGCCGGTGAGCAGCGGCGCGCGCACCGCACGCCACGCGGCCACGCCCATGACGCCCGCGGCGGCCAGCAGGACCAGCAGTGACCGGAGGCCGCCGGGGACCACCACCGCCCACACCGCGGACGGGACGGCGGCGACCAGCAGCCCCGGTCCCCACGCCGGCCAGGACGGGCCGTCGACGAGCCGTGGGCCGGCCGCGACGAGCAGGCCCGCGGCCAGCGGCAGCGTGAACGCCTCGAGCACCGACCAGTTCCACAGGGCCACCGCCGTCCACGCGGCCAGCACCAGCTGCGCGGCGCCGGCGCGCCACGCGCGGGTGCCCGCGGCAGCCTCCTCGCGCGGCCCCCACCGCCAGATGCGCCACGCCCAGGCGCACGTGAGCAGCCCCTGCCCGGCGAGCTGCCAGGCCAGCGGCGGCCGGTCGCGCGCGGCCACCAGCAGGACGACCGCGACGGCGGCGCACACGGCCCCGGCGACCAGCGTCGGCCGGCGGGTGTGCTCCTCCAGCGCGAGTCCCATGGCGAGGGTCCCGGCGTAGAGCAGGCCGAGCACGATCGCGGCGGCGGCCGGGCTGAGCAGGTCCGCCGCGACCGCGCACAGCGCGGCGCCCGCTCCGCAGCCCACCGTGGTGGGCACCGACACCGGCCGCTCGTCCGGCCGCAGCACGGACACCAGCAGGCTCGGCAGCGCGGTGAGGAGCAGCAGGAGGGTCAACTCCAGCCAGCGCCCCCCGGACACCAGCTGCACGACGCTCAGCACCCCGAGCGTGCCGCCGGCGCCGATCGTCACCGGCAGCAGGAACCGCTCCCGCCAGCCGGTGAGGAGGGCCGCGGACACCGCGGCCAGCAGCACCCCGGCGAAGCCGCTGAGCATGACCGCACCGGGTCCGGGCGCGGACAACGGCCCGCCGACGGCGGCGCCCGCGACCACGCCCGAGACGACCGGCACCACGAACCGTGAGCCCAGCAGCGGCTCGACGTCGCGCTCCAGCCGCACGACCAGCAACTCCGCCGCGGCGGCGACGGTGAGCACGGCCGGGAGCCAGCGAGCGACCCCCGGCCCCTCCCACGCGGTGGCGATGCCCTCGAGCACGCCGGTGACCCACCACGGCACGGTCGTGAGCAGCACGACGCGGGCCACGATCCGGCGTCCGGCGAGCACCGCCCCGAGACCGACCAGCGCGACGGCGAGCACCGCGACCGTGCGCGGTACGCCGTCCTCGACGCCCTGCAGCGCCCGTAGCACGGCCAGCTGCCCGGTGACCCAGGCGGCCAGCGGCCAGGTCGCCGGGCGGGGGAGCAGCCGGGACAGGACGAGGAACCCGACCGCCAGCACGGCCGGGGGGACGGCCGAGCCGCGCAACAGCGAGGCGCCGGCGTCGGCACCGAGGACGGCGAGGGCGACGGCGGCCGCGGCCAGCACCTCCTCGGTGCCGCGCAGCCGGGCCCGGGAGCCCCATGCCGAGGCGCCGGCGGCCGCCGCGGCCAGACCGAGGAGCAGCAGCCGCGCGGAGCCGCCGCCGTAGACCGCGGCCGCCGCCCCGCCGGCGCTGACGACCAGCACCGCGCCGACCACGAGGAAGACCAGTGGCGGACGGGCGCGCTCCGGCAGCGGTGGCACCGGCGCGGAGCCCATGGCCGTCCCCCTCCCGCTCACCTGGCGGCGATGTCCACGGTAGAGGCGGGGGCGCGGCCACACCTGCCGGCGTCAGCGCATCTGCGCCACCCAGGCGACCGCCTCGCGGGCCTGCTGCCGGCGCCGCTCGTAGGTCGCGCCGAGCATGAGCAGGGTCAGGCCGACGGTGGCCAGGGTGAGCCAGCGCGGCACGAGCGGGGCGTAGGGCGCCAGCCGGCTCAGGACGACGAAGGCCAGCGCGGCCGACCCGAGGACGAACGGCGCCTGGCGGTGGGCGAGCGTGCCGCCCACGGTCAGCGCGGCCGCGGCGACGACGACCAGGACCAGGCGCAGCACCGAAGGCTCGGCGACCACGACCAGCGCGGACGGGACCAGGGCGGTCGCGAGCGCCGGCCCCTCCGCCGTCCACGACCACCCCCGGGCCCGCAGCTGCGGCAGGGTGACCAGCAGCAGCCCGAGCGCCGCGGGCAGCGTGTAGGCCTCCGGTGTCTCGACCCGTGCCCCGGCCGCGGCGACCCAGGCGGCGACGACGAGGTCGGCGACGGCGAGCACCGCCACGTCCCTGCGGCGGCTGACCAGCGCGTAGACCCCGGCCGCGGCACCGCCGAGACCCAGGTGCAGCGCGGTCTGCCCCCAGGCGCCCACCTCGGCCGTGGCGAGCGCGGCGACCAGCGCGACCAGGGTGGCCGCCCCCGCCGCCACCGGCTCCTCCGGGGTGCGGACCCGAGCGCTGGCCAGGGCGAACCCGGTGACGGCGACCAGCACGACGAGCAGCCCGGCCACGGCCGAGGTCAGCCACCCGTCCTCGCGGACGAGCAGCACCGCTCCCGGCGGGCACAGCAGCGCGGTGATCAGTGCGGTCCGGCGCACCTCGGGCACGCGCACCGCGGCCAGCGCCGCGGGCACGGTGCCGGCGGCCACGACCAGACCGAGCAGGCCCAGGCGGGGGTCCAGCGCCAGCAGGGCACCGCCGAGGACGACGAGCACCCCGCCGCCCGCGAGCAGGGCGGCGAGCGGCACCGGTCGCCGCACCACGGGCACCGAGGCGGTGAGCAGGGCGACGCCGAGCCCCGCGGCGACCATCCAGCCCGGGGCGGCGCTGCGCGCGAGCGACCCCGCCAGCGCCACCGCGGCGACCCCCGCCCCGACCCCGGCGACGAGCACGGCCCGCGGCAGCCGGGCCGCCAGCCGCGGCTCCTGCCGCAACAGCAGGCCGACCGGCCCGGCCGCGGCGAGCAGTGCGGTCGCGATCCACCCGTCGAGCGCCGTCCCCGACCAGGCGACGGCCGTGCCACCGAGCGCGGCGGCGACCGTGGCCAGGGTCGCCAGCACCTGCGCGATGGGCGCCAGCACCGGCCGCAGCCGCAGCAGCGTTCCCACGTCCAGCAGCGCGGTGCCGAGCAGCGCGGCCACGGCCGCCGTCGTGGCGCTCTCCGGCACCAGCAGCACCGGGACCGGCTGGGCGGCGAGCAGGGCGACGAGCGGCCAGGTCGTGGTGCTGCGGGTCAGCCGACCCAGGGCGAGCGCGACGGCGACGACGGTCCCGCACGACGCCGCCGTCCACAGCCGCAGCACGACGCCGTCGAGGCCCCACAGCCCGAGCGCGTGCGCCGCGCCGAGGTCGACGGCCAGCAACGCGGCCCCTGCCGCCGCGAGCGCCTCCTCGGTGGCCCGCAGCCCGCGCCGCGCCGTCCACGCCGAGATCCCGCAGGCGCTCACCGTGACGGTGCCCATCACCGCCGCCTGGAAGACCAGGCCGAGGCGGGTCCAGGCCACGGCGACGAAGGCGATCGCGGCGGCGACCACCAGCAGCGCGCCCAGGCCGAGCAGCACCTGCTGGGGGCTGATCCGGCGGGCGGGCGCGGGTAGCAACCGCGGGCGGTCCTCCGTCGACGGGGCCGGGAGCGGCGCGGCGGGGAACGGTCCGCTCCCGGGCCGGCCGGGAGGCACCCGCTCCGCGATGGGGGACCCCCGGTGCGCCGGTCGGGCCGGTGCTTCCGGCGGAGCGGGTGGAGCGCCTGCCGCGGCCGCTCGGAGCGTGTCGAGCAGGCGGTCGCGGTCGCGGGCCATCTCGTCGATCGTCACCTCGATCCGGGCGACCACGAGTGCGGCCTGTCCCACCGCCGGCAGGCCGCACGACGCGCACGGGCCCGGGTCGGACCGCAGGACTCCTCGGCCGCACACCGGGCAGGGCAGCACCCACAGATCGCCGTTCGCCGAGGTCATGGAGGGGATGGTGACGCGCCGAACGGTCCCGGGGGCCCGCACACGGCCTGCCTGTGGACGGACGTCACCGTGGAATGCCGTCGGATGCGGGCGCGCGAGCGCCTACCCTGGGATCAGTGATCACGACGACCGGTCTCGAGCTGCGCGCCGGCGCCCGCATCCTCATCAGCGAGGCCACCCTCCGCGTGCAGTCCGGGGACCGCATCGGGCTCGTCGGCCGCAACGGTGCCGGCAAGACCACGACGCTCACCACGCTCGCCGGCGAGCGGCTGCCGCACGCCGGCAAGGTCGAGGTGAGCGGCGAGATCGGCTACCTGCCGCAGGACCCGCGCAGCGGGGACCTCGACACCACCGCCAGCGACCGGGTCCTCTCCGGCCGCGGGCTCGACGTCCTCCGCGCCCAGATGACCAAGGCGCAGATCGCAATGGCCGAGCCCGCCGACGACGTCGAGCGGGACCGCGCGGTCCGCCGCTACGGCCGCCTTGAGGACCAGTTCGCGGCGCTGGGCGGGTACGCCGCCGAGAGCGAGGCGGCCCGCATCTGCACCGCCCTGGGCCTGCCCGACCGGGTGCTGGGGCAGCCGCTGCGCACGCTCTCCGGCGGTCAGCGGCGCCGTGTGGAGCTCGCGCGCATCCTGTTCTCCGACGCCGAGACGCTGCTGCTCGACGAGCCCACCAACCACCTCGACGCCGACTCGATCACCTGGCTCAAGGGCTTCCTGTCCGCGCACAGGGGCGGGCTGATCGTCATCAGCCACGACGTCGAACTGCTCGACGCCGTCGTCAACAAGGTGTGGCACCTCGACGCCAACCGGGCCACCGTCGACGTCTACAACCTGGGCTGGAAGCCCTACCTCGCGCAGCGGGAGACCGACGAGCGCCGCCGCAAGCAGGAGCGCGCCAACACCGAGCGCAAGATCGACGCGCTCACCGCCCAGGCCGACAAGATGCGGGCCAAGGCGACCAAGGCCAAGGCGGCGCAGAGCATGGACAAGCGCGCCCAGCGACTGGCCGCGGGCCTGGAGGCGGTGCGGGTCTCCGACCGGGTGGCCAAGCTGCGCTTCCCGACGCCGGCGCCGTGCGGGAAGACGCCGCTCACCGCGGAGGGCCTGTCGAAGAGCTACGGGTCGCTGGAGGTCTTCACCGACGTCGACCTCGCCGTCGACCGCGGCGCGCGGGTGGTCGTGCTGGGCCTCAACGGGGCCGGGAAGACGACCCTGCTGCGGATGCTGGCCGGCACCGAGGCGCCCGACACCGGCGCGGTGCGGCCCGGGCACGGCCTGCGGGTCGGCTACTACGCCCAGGAGCACGAGACCCTCGACCACGACCGCTCACTGCTCGAGAACATGCGGGCGGCGGCCCCGGAGACCACCGACACCGAACTCCGGCGGATCCTGGGCGCGTTCCTGTTCTCCGGCGACACGGTCGACCAGCGGGCCGGCACGCTCTCCGGCGGCGAGAAGACCCGGCTGGCGATGGCCACGCTGGTCGTCTCCGGTGCCAACGTGCTGCTGCTCGACGAGCCGACGAACAACCTCGACCCCGCGAGCCGCGAGCAGGTGCTCGACGCGCTGCGCACCTACACCGGCGCGATCGTGCTGGTCACCCACGACGAGGGCGCGGTGCGGGCGCTGGACCCGGACAAGGTGATCCTGCTGCCCGACGGCACCGAGGACGCCTGGAGCGAGGACCTCGCCGACCTGGTCGAGCTGGCGTAGCTCCAGCCCCTTGGACCGGCGTCGTCCGGAGCGGGGGCCGGAGGCCTCCCGAGGACGGCGCGGTGGGGCTCCGCGCGGCTGGGGGACGGCACCTGGCCGCGGTGTCGTGGCCGGTGGCGGGCCTGGAGGGTCCCCGCCGGGTGCGACGGTGGGGCTCCGCGCGGCTGGGGGACGGCACCTGGCCGCG
>NZ_JBJGYU010000034.1:0-49767 GCF_054050155.1 Geodermatophilus sp. SYSU D00703
GGCCGGCGCACGGGCGCGGGCTCCAGGACGCCCTCGGAGACGATCGAGTCGCCCGCCGGGTAGGTCACCGTTCGCTTGCTCATCGACCACTCCAACGTGCACGCAGGTTCTCGCCGAGGAGGTTGAAGGCGAGGACGGTGACCAGCAGCGCCACGCTGGGCCAGACGACGAGCATCGGCGTGGCCGAGAGGCTCAGCTGTCCGGTGGCGACCATGTTGCCCCAGCTCGGAGCGGGGTCGGGGATGCCGAGACCGAGGAAGCTCAGCGCGCCCTCGATGATGATCACGATGCCCATGCCGAGCATGCCGAAGGTGATCAGCTGCGGGGCGATGTTGGGCGCGAGGTGCTTGAACAGCATCCGCCGGGCCGGCGTCCCCGCCAGCTGGGCGGCGGCCATGAACGGCATCTCCCGCAGCCGCAGCACCGCCGAGCGGGCCACCCGGGCGAACGCCGGGATGCTGAAGAAGGCCAGCGCGAAGATCGTGTTGGTCATGCTGGGGCCGAGGGCCTGCGCCACCGCGAGGGTGAGCACCAGCGACGGGAAGGCGATGAGCACGTCGAGGACCCGCATGATGACGGTGTCGACGACGCCCCCGACGTAGCCGGACAGCGCGCCCAGCGTCCCGCCGATGGCCAGGCCGAGCAGGTTGACCGCCACGGCGATCCAGATCGAGGACTGACCGCCGTTGAGCAGCCGCGACAGGATGTCGTTGCCGTTGGGGTCGGTGCCCAGGATGTGGCCCGGCGAGAACGCCGGCTGGTTGCTCTCCAGGATGTTGCCGCCGACCGGGCTGGGCAGCGACAGCAGGGTCGGGCCCAGGAAGCAGGCGATCACCACGAAGGCGATCAGCCCGGCCGGGATCCAGGTGCCCAGGGTGCTGCGCCAGCGGCGGCCGCGGGCGCCGACCTTGGTCTCGGCCTCGTCGATCTCCGGGGCGATGGCGATCGACGGAGCCGGCTCAACGACTGCCATAGCGGATCCTCGGGTCCAGGAGGGCGTAGAGCAGGTCCACCACCAGGTTGGCGACCACCGCGACCAGCGCGAAGATCACGACCGCGGCCTGCACGACGACGAAGTCACGGGTGTTGATGGCCTGCAGGAGCATCTGGCCGATGCCCGGCAGCGCGAAGATCTGCTCGATGATCACGGTGCCGCCGATGAGCGCGCCCAGGTTCAGGCCGACGACGGTGATCAGGCCGAACGACGAGTTCCGGAAGGCGTGCTTGATGAGCACCGACCAGGAGCCGACGCCCTTGGCGCGGGCCGTGGTGACGTACTCCTCCTGCTGCATCTGGTCGACCAGGTCACCGCGGAGGAACCGGGTGTAGAAGCAGAACAGCGGGAGGCCGATCGCCGCCGACGGCAGGATCATCCCCTGCAGGTTGGCCCACAGCCCGTCCTCGAGCGGGACGTAGCCGATGGCCGGCAGCCAGCCGAGGGTGACCGCGAAGACCAGCACCAGGATCAGGGCCAGCACGTAGTTGGCCACCGAGAGGCCCAGGGTGCTGACGACCATGCTGATCCGGTCCATGACCCCGCCCGGCTTGTGCGCGGCGAGCAGGGCGACCGGGATGGCCAGGACCAGGGAGACGACGAAGGCCAGGAGCACGAGCTCGGCGGTGACCGGGAGCCGGTCGGAGAGGATGTCGCTGACCGGCTGGCGGCTGACGATCGAATTGCCCAGGTCGCCGGTGACGGCGCCCTGCAGCCACTCCAGGTAGCGGACGACGCCGGGCTCGTCGAGGCCGAGCTGCTGCTCGAGCAGCGCGACGTCCTCGGGGGTGGCCTCGGGGCCCAGCAGCTGCTGGGCGGCGTTGCCCGGGATCAGGCTCAGGACCCAGAACGTCAGGATCGTGACCCCGAGCATGATCGGGATGGCCATCAGCAGGCGCTTGACGACCAGCCGCAGGACCGGCGACCCGGTGACCCGGGTGAGGCGGGAGGCCCGCGGGCCCCGGCTCTGCGCCGGGACCCGCGGGGTGGTCGCGGTCGTGGTCACTGCTCCCGCCAGACCTCGTCCCAGATGACCCCGGTGTTGACCAGGAGCGGCGGGATCTTGGTGGTCAGGCCCGGGCCGTGGACACCCTGCGCGGCGATGTTGGCCGGGGCGAAGGCCAGGCCGAAGGGCGCGTAGAAGTTCTCCGCGATCCGCTCGGCGGCCTGGGTGTACAGGTCGGCCCGCTGTCCCTCGTCGAGGGTCGAGGCCCCCTGCGACAGCAGCTGGTCGAGCTCCGGGTCGTTGACGCCGCTGTACGGGACGCCGGAGTTGAAGCGGAAGCCGACACCGACACCGGCGGCGGGGTCCCAGGCGCCGGCGGTCTGCAGCATGGCCTGCCACTGGCCGCCGGTGAACTCCTGGATGACGCCGGAGAGCTGGTAGTCGTTGATCTCGACGTCGATGCCGGCCTCCTGCCACTGCGTCTGCAGGGCGGTGTTGATCTGGGTGGCGACGTAGTTGCTGATCGTCCCCAGCCGGACCGTCAGGCCGCCGAGCTCCTCGACGAGCTCCTTGGCGCGGTCGAGGTCGTACTCGGGGTAGTTGCCGACCTCGAGCGGGTAGAACTTGCCGCCCGGCGCGACGAAGGAGTCGGCCACCTCGTAGTTGCCGCCGAAGATGCCCTCGTTGATGGCGTCGAAGTCGGTCGCCCGGTAGATCGCCTCGCGGGCCCGCGGGTCGTCGAACGGCGCGGTCTTCGTGTTCAGCTGGACGACGTAGGGCGAGGTCGCCGGCTGGATCGTCACCTGCAGCTGCGGGTTGTTCTGCGCCTGCTCCACGAGCGGTGTGGTGTTCATGCCCTCGTAGGCCTGCGCCTGACCGGCCTGCAGCGCCTGGTACGCGGGCTGGTCACCACCGATCGACTGGAAGGTGAGCTTGTCCAGGTAGGGCAGGCCCTCCTTGAAGTAGTTCTCGTTGCGCTCGAGCTCGAGCACCGAGCTGAGCTGGTTCTCGACCACCGTGAACGGACCGGCGCCGACCGGGGTGATCTTGAAGGCGTCCTCGCCCATCTCCTGCAGCGCCGTCGGGGAGGCGATCCAGTTGACGTTGCTCACCGGGAACGAGGCCAGGATCGCCGGGTACGGCTGCGTGAACGTCAGCGTGAGCGTCAGGGGGTCGACGACCTGGATGCCGTTCTCGGCCAGCGGCCAGGTCGGCTTGCAGGTGCAGGGGTTCGACAGGTCGCGCTCCCAGTTGAAGCGGACCGCCTCGGCGTCCAGCGGCGTGCCGTCGCTGAACTGGATGCCCTCGCGCAGCTTGACGGTGAAGACCGTGCCGTCCTCGGAGAGCTCGTAGCTCTCCGCCTGGTTCGGCGTGACCTCGGCGTTGGCGCCGTCGTCGTCGGCCGTGAGCAGGAACAGGCCGCCGAAGATGGCCTGCTGCATCGCGATGTTGGACCCACCGGTGGTGTTGGTCGCCGGGTCGAGACCGGCCGGCCAGCTGCCCGCGAACGCGGCGTCCTCCAGGACGGTGAGCTCGCCCCCGGACTGCGGGTCGCCGACCGGGCCCCCGGGACCGGAGGCGTCGGTGCCTCCGCCGCCACCGCCGCACGCTGACAGCGCCAGCGCGGCGGTGGTGAGGAGGGACAGGACAGTCCGTTGCTTCATGTAGGTGCTCCCCTTGGGGCCTCGGTGACGGGGTGGACGGTGAGCGGAGCGGTACGCCGAGGACTGACTCGCGCGGGCGGACCGGTGGCTGGACGCCGTGATGGGGGTCACTGGCGGCCGGACCAGGTTCCGTGAGCGGCCTGCCCGGGAGCCCCGTCGCTTTCGTCCCGCGGAAGACAAGTTGGCTCCCCGGTGCGGACCGGACGGTCCGCCCGGCGGTGCCCGTCCCACCCGTCGCAGCGGGCACACGCACCGGCCGGCGGGCTCGATCGACACGCGCGGACGCGCGGACGGACAGTGGCCCGGGGGACGCTCCGTGCCCGTGCGATGGACGCTGCCCGCGCGGCAGGGGTGGAGGGTGGCGTGACGACTCCGAGGCCGCTGCGACCGGCCGGCGGGCGGGGCCGGCAGGGCCCGGAGCGGCTCCCCGGCGGCGGACAGGGCGCCACCGCGGCGGGCCGGGTCCTCGCCGTCCTGGCCGCGTTCGGGCCGGCGCACGCGACCCTGACCCTCAGCGAGATCAGCCGCCGGTCCGGGCTGTCGCTCACCACCACGCACTGCCTCGTCGGCGAGCTGCGGGCGTGGGGCGCCCTGGAACGGGGCGAGGACGGGCGCCACGGCATCGGGCTGCGGCTGCTGGAGCTCGGCGCGCTGGCGCCGCACGGGCTGCAGTTGCGGGAGCTGGCGGTGCCCTACGTCGACGACCTGCACCAGGCCACGCGGGCCAACGTCGTCCTCGGGGTCCGGGACGGCGCCGACGTCGTCTACGTGGAGGCGCTGCGGGCCCGCGGCGCGGTGCGGCTGATGAGCCGCATCGGCGGACGCTGGCCGCTGCACGCGACCGGCACCGGCCAGGTGCTGCTGGCCTTCGCGGGCCCGGAGGTGCAGGAGGAGGTGCTCGACGGCCCGCTGAGGGGGTTCACGCCGGACACCATCACCGACCCGGCGGTGCTGCGGCGCACGCTGGCCGATGTGCGCCGGACCGGGTACGCCGCCGCCGAGAACCAGCTGACCGCGAGGCGCCGGCGCTCGCGGTCGCCGTCCCGGTGCGCGGCCAGGGCGACGAGGTGGTGGCCTCGCTCGGGGTGACCGTCGCCGCCGGCACGACGCAGGCGGCGGCGCTGGTGCCGGTGCTCAACGCCACCGCGCGCGGCATCTCCCGCGCGCTGGGCGCCCCGTCGGCGCAGCCGCCGTCCCGCCCCCGGCGCTGAACGGCGCGGACCGCCCGGGGCTGCCCGCGGGCCGGCCCGGGGCTGACCGCGCGGGCCGGCTCCGGAGCCCGTGCGGCCCCGGAGCCGGGTCGCTCAGCGGGTGGGCGCCATGCCCAGCCAGCGCCAGGCGTTGTCCCAGGTGATCTGCCGCAGGACGTCCTCGGGCAGGTCCATCGACTTCAGCGTCCGGCCGGCGGGCTCCTCGCGCGGCATGGCCGGGAAGTCCGAGCCGACGAGCAGCCGGTCGGCGCCGAGCAGGTCGATCAGGTAGGTCAGCGCCCGCCGGTCGAAGACCAGCGAGTCGTAGAAGAAGCGCCGGGCGAGCTCCAGCGGCGAGGGGCCGTCGTCGGGCATGACCGCGCGCTCGGGGTTCTTCGGCTCCTCGTTCCACGAGCCGCCCCAGAAGTACTGGTGGCGCGGGATCATCAGCGGGTAGCCGCCGGCCGCGTGGCTGAAGGAGATCCGCAGGTCGGGGCACTTGGCGACGGTGCCGCCGGTGACCATGGAGGCGGCCGCGAACGCACCCTCGACGCCGACCACGTAGGTGCCCATGGCCGACATCGGCAGCCGCTCGGTGGGCGAGGGCATGGCGTGCACGAACACCGACAGGCCCAGTCGCTCGACCTCGGCGAAGAACGGCAGGAACTTCTCGTGGCCGATCGACGAGCCGAGGACGTTCGAGGCGATCTCGACGCCGGCGAGGCCCATCTCCTCGATCGCGGACAGCTCGGCGGTGGCGGCGTCCGGGTCCTGCATCGGCACCATGCCGAGGGCGATCAGCCGGGTCGGGTCGGTCTGGCACAGCGTCGCGCTGAACTCGTTGACGTGGCGGGCCAGCGCCAGGCCGTCGGCGAGCGGCAGGTCGTAGCGCAGCAGCGGCGGCATGGGGGTGAGCACCTCGACGTCGACGCCCGAGGCGTCCTGGGCCTCGAGGCGGCGCTCGGCGTCGAAGAAGACGTCCTTGGCCTTGAACTGCATCTGCCCGAACAGCAGGGTGCGAGCGGTCTCGCCGTCCACCGGCTCCATGCGGGGGAAGCACTCGGGGGCGTCGGCCGGGTAGTCGTACGGCAGCAGGTGGGCGTGGGTGTCGACGAGCATGCGGTCCTCCGGTCAGAGGTTCGGGTGGACGGAGACGTGGACGGCGGACTCGCCGGGCACCTCGCCGGCGAGGACCTCGATGGCGTGCGCGGTGTCGTCCAGGCCGAACGTGTGGGTGTGCAGCCGCTCCAGCGGGAAGCGGCGGGACTCGATGAGCGCGATCGCCTCGGCCATCGCCCTGGCGTCCACGCCGAAGGCGCCCTGGACGGTGAGGGCCCGGTTGATGATCAGGTCGGTGCGGACCGGGATCTCGCGGTCGCCCTTGATGCCGGCGAGGACGACCCGCCCGCCGTGCTTGGTGGACAGCAGCGCGTCGGTGACCGGGCCGGCGGCCATCGGGGTGAGCTCCAGGGCGACGTCGACCCCGCGGCCGTCGGTGAGGTCGCGGACGCGCTCGACGACGTCCTCGGCGGCGTCGCCGTCGACGACCAGCGCGTGGTCGGCGCCGAACTCGCGGGCCAGCGCCAGCTTGTGCGCGTCGGCCTCGAGACCGGTGACGACGACCGTCCCTGCCCCGGCGGCCTTGGCGGCGATGACCGCGGCGATGCCGCGCAGGCCGGAGCCGAGCACGAGCACGGTGTCGCCGAACTGGACCTGCCCGTAGTGCAGCGCCCACCGGACGCCGGCACCCATCGAGTTGTACATGGCCGCGACCTCGACCGGCAGGGTGTTGTCGATCTTGTGGACGACGGACCCGGGGGCCAAGTACACGTACTCGGCGAACCCGCCCCACAGGGACGGCGCGACGTCGACCGGGGTGACCCCGTGACCGCCCACCCGGTTGCGGCAGGCCTGGTAGTTGCCGGTCAGACAGTCGAAGCAGTTGCGGCACGGGATGACGACCTCCAGGGCGACCCGGTCCCCCGGCTGCACGCCCCAGCGCCGCGCCGCGTTCTCGCCGACCTCCTCGACGATGCCCATCGGTTCGTGGCCGGGCACGAACGCCGGGCTGTCCGGCCGCGCGTGGCCCTTGTAGAACTCCACGTCGCTGCCGCACAGGCCGTTGGCCTCGAGGCGGAGCAGGCCGTCGTCCGGACCGGTCTTCGGGCGGGGGAACTCCTGGATCTCGATCTTGCGCGGCCCCACCTGCACCGCGGCGCGCACCATCTCGGCCAATCCGTCCTCTTCTCTCTCCGGAGCTCAGGAGCGCCTCGACCGGGCCCCTCGCGCGCGCCTCGCGCGGCCGCTCCTGGGTGTGCTGCCGGTCACGGTAGGTGCGGGCCGTCGACGGTCACCACGCCCCTTCCGCCCGGCGGTCAACGGCCCCCCGCCAGGGGCCCGCGGCGAGCCTGCGAGGCGTGAGGGGACGGGTGGTCCTTCAGCAGTGCGGCCGGAGGAGCAGCCCGGCGTCGACGTCGGCGACGCCGCGGCAGCCGGTGAGGGCCAGGGCGCGGACGAGCTCCGCCCTCAGCAGCTCCAGCACCCGCTCGACGCCGGCCTGGCCGTCGGCCGCCAAGCCGTAGAGGTACGGGCGGCCGACGAGCACGGCACGGGCGCCGAGCGCGAGCGCCTTGAGGACGTCGGTGCCGCGCCGGACACCGCCGTCGAGCAGGACGTCGACCCGGCCGTCCACCGCCTCGGCGACGGCGGGCAGCGCCTCGATGCTGGCCGGGACCCCGTCGAGCTGGCGGCCGCCGTGGTTGGACACGACCAGGCCGTCGACGCCCGCGTCGAGGAAGCGCGCGCACTCGTCCGCGCGCAGGACCCCCTTGACGACCAGCGGCCCGCTCCACCGGTCGCGGACGAACGCGAGGTCGTCCCAGGTGACCGGCCGGGGCGAGGCCAGGACCTGCCGCTGCGTCGTCCACGCCGACAGCCGGCCGTGCCGCCGGGTGGGCAGGTTGCCGCGGAGGAAGTCCACCGCCCACGCCGGGCGCGCGGCGCCGTGCAGCAGCATCCGCGGCCGCGGGCGGACCGGCAGCGAGAAGCCGTTGCGGCGGTCGCGCTCGCGGCCGCCGAAGACCGGGGTGTCCACGGTCAGGACCAGCACGCGGTAGCCGGCGGCGGCCACCCGGTCCAGCGACGCGCGGGCCTCGTCCCGCGTCGCGGGCAGGTAGAGCTGGTACCAGAGCTCTCCCCCACCCCTCAGCCCTCCCCCACCGGCCCGGGCCACCTCCTCGAGCGGGTAGCCGGTGACCGTGCTCTGCACGTAGACCGTGTCGTGCGCGCGGGCGGCCGCCGCGACCGCCAGCTCCGCCCGCCGGTGCGCGATCCGCCCGCCGCCGGTGGGCGCGAGCAGGACCGGCACCGACACGCGCCGGCCGAGCACCGCGACGGAGGGGTCGACGGAGGCGACATCGACCATGGTGCGGGGGCTGAGCCGGATCTCGCGGAAGGCCGCCTCGGTGCGGGCCAGCGTCAGCTCGTCGTCCGCCCCGCCGTCGACCATGTCGAAGACCGGCCGGGGCAGCCGCCAGCGGGCCAGCTCCCGCATCTCGGCGAGGTTGACCACCGACTGCACCCGCACGGGCGGACCTCCGGAGGGACGGGGCCGCGGCCGTGCGCCCCCGGGACGGCGAGGCCGGCCACGGCGTGGGCGGGACCGGACGGAGCACGGTAGTGGGCTCCGGACCGGCCGCGGTGCCGGGGTGGCAGGGTGGCCGCCGTGGAGTTCGCCGACGTCGTCCGCCGGCGCCGGATGGTGCGCGACTACGACCCCGACCGGCCGGTGCCGCCCGAGGTGCGCGAGCGGCTGCTCGAGCACGCCATCCGCGCCCCGTCGGCCGGCTTCAGCCAGGGCTGGGCGTTCCTGGTGCTGGAGGACGCCGCCGACCGCGAGCGGTTCTGGGCCGCGACCACCTCCCCCGGCGCCCCCGACGCCTGGCTGACCCGGATGCGCCGGGCGCCGCTGCTGGTCGTGCCGCTGTCGTGCAAGGCCGCGTACCTCGACCGCTACGCCGAGCCGGACAAGGGCTGGACCGACCGCGACGAGGCGCGGTGGCCGGTCCCCTACTGGGACGTCGACACCGGCATGGCGGCGCTGCTGGTGCTGCTGACCGCCGTCGACGAGGGGCTGGGCGCCTGCTTCTTCGGCGTCCCGGCCGAGCGGGTGGACGCCTTCCGCGCGGCCTTCGGCGTCCCCGCCGAGTACCGCCCGGTGGGGTGCGTCTCGGTGGGCTACCCGGGCGCGGAGGACCGCCGGTCGCCGTCCCTGCGCCGCGGCCGGCGGGGCGTGGCGGAGGTCGTGCACCGCGGCCGGTGGTGACCGACGGGCCGCGGATCGCGCCGTCTCAGCCCAGCGTGGCCAGCCAGTTCATGAGCAGCTGGGCGCCCGCGTCGCCGCTCTTCTCGGGGTGGAACTGGGTCGCCGACAGCGGGCCGTTCTCCACGCCGGCGACGAACCGGTCCCCGTGCTCGGCCCAGGTGACCAGCGGCGGGGCCAGCCGGGACGGCGCCCCCTCCGAACCCAGGGGGAAGTTGCGCACGCCGTAGGAGTGCACGAAGTAGAAGCGCTGGTCCTCGAGCCCGTCGAACAGCACGCTGGCCTGCGGCACCTGCACGGTGTTCCAGCCCATGTGCGGCAGGACCGGGGCCTCGAGGGGCTCGACGACGCCGGGCCACTCCCCGCAGCCCTCGGCGTCCTGGCCGTGCTCCACGCCGCGCTCGAACAGGACCTGCATGCCGACGCAGACCCCGAGCACCGGCCGCCCGCCGGCCAGCCGGCGGCCGATCACGCGCGGGCCGTCGACGGCGCGCAGCCCCGCCATGCACGCGGCGAAGGCGCCCACACCGGGGACGACCAGGCCGTCGGCGTCCAGGGCCGCCCGCGGGTCACCGGTCACCATGACGTCGGCGCCGACGCGGGCCAGCGCCCGCTCCGCCGAGCGGAGGTTGCCCGACCCGTAGTCGAGCACGACGACCTTCTTCATGGCTCCCACGCTAGTTCTCAGCCAGGACGCGCCCGGCGGTTGTTCCGGGAGCTGGCTCACACCATCCGCAGGACGCCCGACGCCGTGGCCAGCACGGCCGCGACCAGCAGGACGACGGCGAAGAACACCTGCGGCCCGGTCCGGCCCTCGGTGTCGGAGTCGGCCTTCCAGATGCTCCAGGCCCCGCCGAGCAGGAAGCCGCCCACCACGAGCAGCAGGACGGCGAACGTCATGCGAGGAACCGGAGCGGGGCCCTGCGAGGCAGCGGAGCGCGTGTCATGGAGCTACAGGGCGCCCTTGGTGGAGGGGACGTCGGTGACCCGCGGGTCGAGGGCGACCGCCGCGCGCAGCGCCCGCGCCAGGGCCTTGAACTGCCCCTCGACGATGTGGTGGGCGTCGCGGCCGGCGTGGAGCACTCGCACGTGCAGGCTGATCCGCGCGTTGAACGCGAAGGACTCCAGCACGTGCTTGGTCAGGCTGGTCGGGTAGTCCGGCCCGATCATCGGCGTCATGTTCTCGGGCTCGGAGTGCACGAAGTAGGGCCGGCCGGAGAGGTCGACCGCGGCCTGCGCGAGCACCTCGTCCATGGGGATCGTGGCGTCCCCGTAGCGGGTGATGCCCTTCTTGTCCCCCAGCGCCTGGGCGAACGCCTGACCCAGCGCGATCGCGACGTCCTCCACCGTGTGGTGGGCGTCGATGTGCAGGTCGCCGTCGGCCCGCACGGTGAGGTCGATGCCGCTGTGCTTGGACAGCGCGGTGAGCATGTGGTCGTAGAACCCGACCCCGGTGCTGATGGAGCTCGCCCCGGTGCCGTCGAGATCGAGCTCGACGACCAGCTTGGTCTCGCTGGTCTCGCGCTCGACGCGTGCAGTCCTGCTCATGACCCTCAGTCTCCCAGGCGGTGGTCGGCGGCCACCTCACCCAGCGCGGTGAGGAAGGCGTCGGTCTCTTCCGGCGTCCCGGCGGTGACCCGCAGCCAGCCGGGCAGCCCGACGTCGCGCACGAGCACGTCGCGGTCGAGCAGCGCCTGCCAGGCGGCGGGGGCGTCGGCGAAGCGGCCGAAGAGGACGAAGTTGGCGTCGCTGGGCACGCTGGTCAGCCCCATCCCGGGCAGCGCGGCGACAATCCGGTCCCGCTCGGCCTTGACCGCGTCGACGGTGGCCAGCAGGGCGTCGGTGTGCGCCAGCGCGGTCCGCGCCGCGGCCTGGGTCAGCGAGCTCAGGTGGTAGGGCAGCCGGACCAGCTGCAGCGCGTCGACGACGGCGGGGTCGGCGGCCAGGTAGCCCAGGCGCAGGCCGGCCATGCCGAAGGCCTTGCTCATCGTGCGGCTGACGATCAGCCGCGGCCGGCCCGGCAGCAGGGTGAGCGCCGACGGCGTGCCGGTGCGGGCGAACTCGGCGTAGGCCTCGTCGACGACGAGCACGCCGGACGTCGCGTCGTGGAGCGCCTCGACGGTCGACAGCTCCACCGCGGTGCCGGTCGGGTTGTTCGGGCTGGTCACGAAGACCACGTCGGGGGCGACCTCGCGCACCTGCGCCGCGGCGGCCTCCGGGTCGATGGTGAAGTCCGGCCGCCGCCGTCCGTCGACCCACGTGGTGCCGGTGCCGGCGGAGATGATCGGGTGCATCGAGTAGGACGGCGTGAAGCCCAGCGCCGTCCGGTCCGCGCCGCCGAAGGCCTGCAGGACCTGCTGCAGGATCTCGTTGCTGCCGTTGGCCGCCCACACCTGCGTCGCGTCGAGCGCCTGGCCGCCGGTGCGGGTCAGGTAGGCGGCGAGGTCGCGGCGCAGGTCGAGGGCGTCGCGGTCCGGGTAGCGGTTGAGCTCGACCGCGGCGTGCCCGAGGGCCTCGCCGAGGTCGGCCAGCAGCTCGGGCGGCAGCGGGTGCGGGTTCTCGTTGGTGTTGAGCCGGTACTTGGCCGGCAGCTGGGGGGCGCCGTAGGGCGTGCGGCCCCGCAGCTCCGGCCGCAGCGGGAGCTCGTCGAGTCGCGCCATCAGCGCTGCCGGACCCGGACGGCGGCGGCGTGCGCGGGCAGGTCCTCGGCACCGGCGAGGGCGTCGATGTGCCCGGCCACCTCGGCGAGGGCCTGCTCGTCGTACTCGACCACGTGGATGCCGCGCAGGAACGACTGCACCGACAGGCCGCTGGAGTGCCGCGCGCAGCCGCCGGTGGGCAGCACGTGGTTGGAGCCGGCGCAGTAGTCGCCGAGCGACACCGGCGACCAGGGGCCGACGAAGACCGCTCCGGCGTTGCGCACCCGCAGCGCCACCTCCCGGGCGTCCCGGGTCTGGATCTCCAGGTGCTCGGCGGCGTAGGCGTCGACCACCCGCAGGCCCGCCTCGACGTCGTCCACCAGGACGATGCCGGACTGGCTGCCGTCCAGTGCCGTGGTGATCCGGTCGGAGTGCTTGGTGGCGGCCACCTGCCCGGGGACCAGGCCGAGGACGGCGTCGGCCAGCTCCTCGCTGGTCGTCACCAGCACCGCACCGGCCAGCGGGTCGTGCTCGGCCTGGCTGATGAGGTCGGCGGCCACGTGTGCGGGGTCGGCGGTGTCGTCGGCGAGGATCGCGACCTCGGTGGGACCGGCCTCGGAGTCGATGCCGATGAGCCCGCGCAGCAGCCGCTTGGCCGCCGTCACGTACACGTTGCCGGGGCCGGTGACCATGTCGACCGGCTCGCAGGAGCCCGCGCCGTAGCCGAAGACCGCGATCGCCTGGGCGCCGCCGACGGCGTGGACCTCGGTGACGCCGAGCAGCGCGCACGCGGCGAGGACGCCGGGGTCGGGCAGGCCGCCGTGGTCGCGCTGCGGCGGGGAGGCGACCGCGATCGACTCCACGCCGGCGATCTGCGCGGGGACGACGTTCATGACCACGCTGGACAGCAGCGGCGCGAGGCCGCCGGGCACGTAGAGACCGACGCGGCGCACCGGCACCCAGCGCTCGGTCACCGTGCCGCCGCGGACCACCTGGGTCGTGACGTCGGTGCGCCGCTGGTCGGCGTGCACCTTCCGAACCCGGGTGATCGCCTCCTCGAGCGCGGCCCGGACGGCGGGGTCGATCTCGGCGAGCGCCCGCTCGATCGCGGCGGCCGGGACGGCGAAGTCCTCGAGGTCGACGCCGTCGAGGCGGGCGGTGATCTCGCGGACCGCCCGGGCGCCGCGGATGCGGACGTCCTCGCACAGCGGCCGGACCGTCGCCAGTACCGAGTCGATGTCGGTCGCGGCGCGCGGGAGCAGGCCGGAGAGCTCACGCACCCCCGGGAGTGCGGACCCACGCAGGTCGATGCGGGCGAGCACGGCGGACCTCCGGGCGGTTCCGAGGCGGGGACGGGAACACCCCAGGGTAGACGGGGCGGCCGCGGGCACCGGTGTCGTGCCCGGTCCGGGCCGCTCCCCTCCCCCGTAGGCTCCCGGAGCGTGGGCGACGTGATCCCGCTCTTCCCCCTCGGGACGCCGCTGTTCCCCGGGGTGGTCCTGCCGCTGCAGGTCTTCGAGCTCCGCTACCGGCGGCTGATGCGTGACCTGCTGGCCCGGCCCGACGCCGACGGCCGGTTCTTCGGCGTGGTCGCCATCCGCCAGGGCTGGGAGGTCGAGCAGGTGGCCCCGGCGGAGGCGCTCTACGACGTGGGCTGCACCGCCCGGCTGCAGGCGGTGCGCCCCCAGCCCGACGGCGGGTTCCGCATCATGACCGTCGGCGGCGACCGGTTCCGGCTGCTCGACGTGCTCGTCGGCGACGACCCGCCGTACCTGCGGGCCGAGGTGGAGTGGCTCGCGGACGAGGAGGCCGCCGAGGAGGCCGCCGGCGACCAGGAGGGCCTGGTGCCGGCCGACGACGCGGGGCCCGACGCCGAGCACGACGACCTCGTCTCCGACGTCGCCCGCGGGTCGCTGGACGTGCTGGTCCGGGGGGTGGGCGAGCTGTTCGCGGAGTACGTCGCCGCGGTCGCGGAGCTCACCGGGGAGGCCGACGGCGACGAGCCGGACCCGGAGGCGCTGCTGGACGCCGTCTCCGGCGACTCGCGGGCGCTGTCCTACCTCGTGGCGTCGGCCGCCCTGCTCACCACCGAGGACCGGCAGGCGCTGCTGGCCGAGTCGGCGACGCGGCGGCGGCTGCGCGCGGAGTCCCGGCTGCTGCGCCGGGAGCTGACCCTGCTGGAGACGGTGGGGGCGGTGCCGGCGCCGCTGCAGCGCTTCGCCGGGCCGCGCAGCGTCAACTGAACCGGGCGTCCTCGCGGGCCGGCGCGGCCGGGACCGCCCCACCCGGCGGCAGGGCCGCACCGTGCGGCGGGTCGGGCCGGTCGAGGTCCTCGGCGGAGGCGAGCAGCGTGGCCAGCACATAGGCCAGGACGGCGAGGAACGGGCCGACGGCCAGCGCCGCCAGGGAGTTCAGCCGCAGCCCGGTGGTGCCCTCCGCGCCGACGTCGGCCAGCTGCTCCTGCGTCGGCGGGGGCCCGAGCAGCTGCCCGAGCTGCCAGGCCAGGACCGCGGCGAGCAGCGTGCCCACCGCGAGGGCGAGCAGCAGGGCCACCCCGCGACGCCGGCGCAGCCGCCAGGCGACGACGCCGGCCAGCAGGCCGAGACCGGCCAGCACGAGGGTGAAGACGCCGTCGTCGGCCACGAGCAGTTCGGCCGACGGGCGCCCGACGGCCACCGGGCCGTCCTGGGTGACCTGGAACTGGGCCCGCGGGGCCAGTGCCCACCACAGGAGGCCGGCGGGCGCGCCGCAGAGCAGCAGCACGCCGGTCATCCCCAGCGCGCCGGGCAGGTCGGCGCGCAGCTCGACGACCCCTGGCCAGCGGGGCCCGCTCGCCCACCAGGCCCGTCGGGGAGCCCGCAGCGGCTCGGCGGGACCGGGCGGAACGGGACCGTGCACGTCCCCAGTCAACCGCGCGAACCCGGGAACCTCTTCCCCGACGGTCGCGGCGCCCTCGCCCCCGTCGGCGGCCGGCCCCGTCCAGAGGCTCGCCGCGAGCCTGCGAGCGGTGAGGAGGACGGGGTCCTTGTCCGAATGGCGTGGGGGGAAGGGTGGTACTCCTTCGTCACAGCAGCGCCACGCTGGTCGGGCCGAGCAGGGCCTTGATGTCGCCCATCAGCGCGGTGCTCGGCCGGACCCGCAGGCCCTGGTCGAGCCGCAGCACCGTCTCCCGGCTGCCGTTGACCAGCCTGAGCTGCACCTCGGTGGTGCCGGGGTGGCTGCCCAGCACCTCGCGCAGCCGCTCGACGACCGGCGGGGTGCAGCGGGCGGCCGCCATGGAGACCATGACCGGGCCGCGCGGCCCCTCGGTGAGCTCGGGGATGGTGACCTCGGCGCCGAACAGCGAGGGCTGGTCGTCGCGCCGGCTGATCCGGCCCTTGACCACCACGATCTGGTCGCGGACGACCTTCTCCGACACCTCGGCCCAGGTCTTCGGGAAGAACAACACCTCGATGCCGGACTCGAGGTCCTCGAGCGTGGCGATCGCCCAGGGCGCGCCCTGCTTGTTGGTGCGCGGGGCGACCGACGTGAGGATGCCCGCGATGGTCACGTTCGCGCCGTCCTCCACGCCGCCGGCGTTGATCTCGGCGATCGGGGTGTCGGCGTGCGCGGTGAGCACGTGCTCGACGCCGTGCAGCGGGTGGTCGGAGACGTAGAGGCCGAGCATGTCCCGCTCGAACATCAGCCGCTCGCTCTTCGACCAGTCGGCGGTCGGGATGACGATGTCGAGGGCCCCGCCGAACGGGTCGTCCGCGCCGTCGTCGTCGCCCCCGAAGCTGCCGAACAGGTCGAACTGGCCCTCGGCCTCCTTGCGCTTGAGTGCCATGGCCGAGTCGACCGCCTGCGCGTGGACGGCGACGATGCCCTGCCGGGAGTGACCGAGGGAGTCGAACGCGCCGGCCTTGGCCAGGGACTCGATGACCTTCTTGTTGCAGGCCACCGTGTCGATCTTGCGCATGAAGTCCGCGAAGTCCTTGAACGCGCCCTTCTCCTCGCGCGCCCGGCGGATCGAGTCGACGACGTTGTGCCCGACGTTGCGCACCGACGCGAGACCGAAGCGGATGTCGGTGCCGACGGCGGCGAAGTCCCAGGACGACTCGTTGACGTCCGGCGGGAGCACCTTGATGCCCATCCGCCGGCACTCGGCCAGGTAGATCGGCCGGCGGTCCTTGTCGTCGCCGACGCTGGTGAGCAGCCCGGCCATGTACTCGGCCGGGTAGTTGGCCTTCAGGTAGGCGGTCCAGTAGGACACCAGGCCGTAGGCGGCCGAGTGGGCCTTGTTGAACGCGTAGTCGGCGAACGGGACGAGGATGTCCCACAGCGTCTTGATCGCCGCGTCGGAGTAGCCGCGCTCCTTCATGCCGGCCTCGAACCCGACGAACTCCGCGTCGAGGACGGACTTCTTCTTCTTGCCCATCGCGCGGCGCAGCAGGTCGGCCTTGCCGAGCGAGTACCCGGCGACCTTCTGCGCGATCGCCATGACCTGCTCCTGGTAGACGATCAGGCCGTAGGTCGTGCCGAGGATGTCCTCCAGCGGCTCGGCCAGCTCCGGGTGGATCGGCGTGATCTCCTGCTGGCCGTTCTTGCGCAGGGCGTAGTTGGTGTGCGAGTTCGCACCCATCGGGCCGGGCCGGTAGAGCGCGCCGACGGCGGAGATGTCCTCGAAGTTGTCCGGCCGCATGAGCCGCAGCAGCGACCGCATCGGGCCGCCGTCGAACTGGAACACGCCGAGGGTGTCGCCGCGGGACAGCAGCTCGTAGGTGGCCTTGTCGGTGAGGTCCCTGCTGATCTCGTCGAGGTCGACCGGCTCCTTGCCGTTCGCGACGATGTTGCGCAGCGCGTCGTCGATGACCGTGAGGTTGCGCAGGCCCAGGAAGTCCATCTTCAGCAGGCCGAGCGTCTCGCAGGTCGGGTAGTCGAACTGCGTGATGATGGCGCCGTCGTTCTCCCGGCGCATGATCGGGATGCTGTCGATGAGCGGGTACCGCCCGATGATGACGCCGGCGGCGTGCACGCCCCACTGCCGCTTCAGCCCCTCGAGCTTGCGGGCCTGGTCGACGACCTCGGCCGCGCCCGGGTCGGACTCGTAGCGGGCGCGGAACTCGGCGGCCTCCTTGTAGCGCGGGTGGGCCGGGTCGAAGACCCCCGACAACGGGATGCCCTTGCCCATCACGTCCGGGGGCATGAGCTTGGTCAGCTCGTCACCGACCGAGTAGGGCCGGTCGAGCACGCGGGCGGCGTCCTTGATGGCGGCCTTGGCCTTGATCGTGCCGTAGGTGACGATCTGGCTGACCCGCTCCTCGCCGTACTTCTGCGAGACGTACTGGATGACCTCGCCGCGGCGGCGGTCGTCGAAGTCGATGTCGACGTCGGGCATGGAGACGCGCTCGGGGTTGAGGAACCGCTCGAAGATCAGTCCGTGCGCCAGCGGGTCGAGGTCGGTGATGCCCATCGCGTAGGCGGCCAGCGACCCGGCCGCCGAGCCACGGCCGGGACCGACGCGGATGCCGTTGTCCTTGGCCCAGTTGATGAAGTCGGCGACCACGAGGAAGTACCCCGGGAAGCCCATCTGGGTGATGATCCCGACCTCGTAGTCGGCCTGCTTGCGGACGTGGTCGGGGATGCCGTTGGGCCAGCGCTTGTGCAGGCCGCGCTCGACCTCCTTGACGAACCAGGAGGTCTCGTCCTCCCCCGGCGGCAGGGGGAAGCGCGGCATGAGGTCGGCGCCCTCGGTGAAGGACACCTCGCACTGCTCGGCGATCAGCAGCGTGTTGTCACAGGCCGCGGCGAGCTCGCCGGGGAACAGCGCCCGCATCTCCGCGGCGCTCTTCAGGTAGTAGCCGTCGCCGTTGAACTTGAAGCGGTTGGGCTCGTTCAGCCGCGACCCGGTCTGGATGCACAGGAGGGCGTCGTGGGCCTCGGCGTCCTCCTTGTGCGTGTAGTGCAGGTCGTTGGTCGCCAGCAGCGGGATGCCCAGTTCCTTCGCGATCTGCAGCAGCTGCGGGCGGGTCTTCTTCTCGATGGACAGCCCGTGGTCCATCAGCTCGGCGTAGAAGTTCTCCTTGCCGAAGATGTCCTGGAAGTCGGCGGCGGCCTGGCGGGCGCGGTCCTCCTTGCCGGCGCGCAGCCACATGTTGACCTCGCCGGACGGGCACCCGGTGGTGGCGATCAGCCCCTGGCCGTACCTCTCCAGCAGGTCGCGGTCGAAGCGCGGCTTGCGGTACTGGCCCTCGAGGCTGGCCAGCGAGGAGATGCGGAAGAGGTTGTGCATCCCCTCGGTGGTGCGGGCCAGCAGCGTCATGTGGGTGTAGGCGGCCTTGCCGCGCGACGAGCCGCCCTCGCCGTCCTCGTCGATGAGGTTGTCACCGAAGTCGAACGGCGCCCGGTCGAACCGCGAGCCGGGCGTGTAGTAGCCCTCCATGCCGATGATCGGCTTCACGCCGGCGGCCTTGGCCTGCTTGTAGAAGTCGTAGGCGCCGAAGACGTTGCCGTGGTCGGTCATCGCCAGCGCCGGCATGCCGTGCTCCGCGGCCGCCTTCGTCACCTCCGGCAGCTTCGCCGCGCCGTCGAGCATCGAGTACTCGGTGTGGACGTGCAGGTGCACGAACGAGTCGGTCGACGGGGTGCTGCTCACGGGGCTGCGTGCTCCTCACAGGTCGTGCGTGCCCGGCCGTCGGGGATCGGAACGGGCGACCGGCGGGGAAGACCGGCGGTGCTGTGGTCCGAGGTGCGGGCCGGGGGATGACCCGATCCTCGCACCACGGAGGTCTACTCCGGGGGACCGACAGAAAGGTGTCTCGCCACAGGCGGACCGATCCGTCACGGGCACCCCGTGCGGGCGTCAGCCGAGGTCACGCCGCATCGTGACGTGCGCGATGCCGGCCTCCTCGTAGTCCGCACCGACCGCGGTGTAGCCGGCCCGCTCGTAGAACCCGCGGGCGGTGACCTGCGCGTGCAGCTCGACCTCCCGCAGCCCGCGGAGCACCGCCTGCCGGTGCAGCTCGGCCAGGACGGCGGCGCCGTACCCGTGGCCGCGGACCGACGCGTCGACCGCCATGCGGCCGATCACCGCGCGGCCCTCCCGGGTCAGCAGCCGCCCGGTCGCCACCACCCGGCCCCCGTCGTCCCGGACGAGGGCGTGCACGGCCGTGGCGTCGAGGGCGTCCTGCTCGACCTCGGCCGGCACCCCCTGCTCCTCGACGAAGACCCGGGTGCGCAGGGCGACCACCTCCGGCCAGTCCGCCGGGGTCGCCACCTGGCCCCTCATCGCGTTCCCGCCGGGAGTGCGCTGGCCGGGACCAGCAGGAAGCGCAGGTCGATGAGCACGTGCAGCACGACCGGCACGAGCAGGGAGCCGGTGTCGAGGTACAGCGCGGCCAGCACGCCGCCGAGCACGCCGGTGGTCAGCACGCCGGCCACGCCCTGGTAGGCGTGCGCCAGGCCGAAGGCGGCGGCACCGACGGCGACCAGCGCCGGGGTGGACAGCCCGCCGGCGACCGCGGCGGCGACGGCGAGGAAGAACCCGCGGTAGAGCCACTCCTCGCAGACCCCCGCGGTGACGCCCACGACGGTGAACAGCCGCCGCTCGGCACGGGTGCGCGGCAGGAGCGCGAGCGTGGCGTGCACCTGCGGCTCGGCGTGCCGCCCCTCCCCCGGCCGCCGGCGCACCTCGGCGGCGGCGACGAGCGCCCCGGAGCGCAGCGCCCGGGTGGACACGACGACGAAGGCGACCACCACGGCGGCGGCGGCCGCCGAGAGCGGCCCGGGCCACGACTGCGGCCACTGCAGGCCCACCTCGGCGGCGCTCACGCCGGGGGCGGACAGCCACACGACGACGGCGAGGGCCGCCAGCCCCCACTCGAGGACCAGCAGGCGCCGGTAGAACGACCGGCGTGCGCCGTCGTCCGTGCGCAGCCGTCCCTCGAACCGCCGGTGCAGCACGTGCCCGACCACCGGTTCGCCGGCCACCAGGTAGCCGGCGACGACGACCGCCGACAGCGTCGCCGAGCCGTACTCGGTCAGAGACCCGGGCAGGTCCATCTGGAGCCGGGCCTCACGCCTCTGCGCGCAGGATCTCCAGCGCGCCGGCCAGGTCGGGCGGGTACGGGCTCGTGAACTCCATCCACCGCCCGTCGGCCGGGTGCGGGATGCCCAGCCGGACGGCGTGCAGCCACTGGCGGGCCACGCCGAGCCGGGCGGCCAGGGTGGGGTCGGCGCCGTAGGTCGTGTCGCCGACGCACGGGTGGCGCAGGGCGGAGAAGTGCACCCGGATCTGGTGCGTGCGGCCGGTCTCCAGCTGGATGTCGACCAGGCTGGCGGCCGGGAACGCCTCGACGACCTCGTATTGGGTGACCGACGGCCGGCCGCCCTGGACGACGGCGAACTTCCAGTCGTGCCGCGGGTGCCGGTCGATGGGTGCGTCGATCGTGCCGCGCGACGGGTCGGGGTGCCCCTGCACCAGGGCGGCGTACCCCTTCTCGACGGTGCGCTCCTTGAACGCCGCCTTGAGCAGGCTGTAGGCCCGCTCGCTCTTGGCCACGACCATCAGCCCGGTCGTCGCGGCGTCCAGCCGGTGGACGACGCCCTGCCGTTCGGCCGCCCCGGAGGTGGAGATCCGGTAGCCGGCCGCGGCCAGGCCACCGACGACGGTGGGCCCCTCCCAGCCGGGGCTCGGGTGGGCCGCGACGCCGACCGGCTTGTCCACGACCACGATGTCGTCGTCGTCGTGGACCACGGTGAGCCCGGCGACCGGCTCGGGCGCCACCGGCTCGCCGGGCGGTGGGGGCAGCTCGACCTCCAGCCAGCTGCCGCCGTTGACCCGGTCGCCCTTGCCGCGGGCGCGCCCGTCGATGAGGACCGCGCCGGCGTCGGCCAGGTCGGCCGCCGCGCTGCGGGACAGCCCGAACAGCCGGGACAGCGCCTGGTCGACGCGCTGGCCCTCCAGCCCGTCCGGCACCGGGAGGGCTCGGTGCTGGCCCGCGGGACTGGTCACGGCGTCCATCGTGACAGAGGGGCGCGACGAGGCCGGCGCGCCGCCACCGCGGGCACTCAGCCGTTCGCCGGGCCGCCGTCGCGCGCCGCGCGCGCGGACGACGCCCGGGAGCCGTCGAACTCGACGCCGCGCAGCGCCAGCACGGCGCCGAGGACGCCGCCGCAGACGATCGCCGAGTCGGCCAGGTTGAAGATCGGGTACACCCGGCCGTCGGGCGCGAAGACGGAGATGAAGTCGACGACCCCGCCACGCAGGAAGCCCGGGTCGCGGAAGACGCGGTCGACCAGGTTGCCCACCGCGCCGCCGAGCACCAGCCCGAGGGCCACCGCCCAGGCGGCGGAGAACAGCCGGCGCGCGGTGCGCACGATGACCACCGCGACGGCGACCGCGACGAGGGTGAAGACCACGGTGAAGCCCTCGGCGAAGGAGAACGCCGCACCGGTGTTCCGGGCCTGCGTCAGGTAGACGGCGCCCCCGAGGAGCCGGAGGTCCTCCCCCGGCGCGATCGTGGCGACGACGAGCAGCTTGGTGCCCAGGTCGGCCAGCAGCACGCCCAGCGCGAGCAGGAGCAGCAGCCGGGTGCACGGGCGCCGCGGGCGCGTGCCGGCGTCGTCCCGGGGGGCGCTGGGTTCGGACAGCAGGGGCTCCTCGGTCGTTCCGGTCGCGGCCGGACCGACGATAGCCGCGGCACCGGGAGTGCCTGCCGCGGTCGGCGGAGCGGCGCAACCGGGACCGGATGTGATCCATCTCATGACGGTGTGCGAGCCAACTCACCACGGTGAGTGACATGTTCGGACGGTTAGCGACCGTTACCCGGACAGGTACAGCTCCTCTCCCGAGCACGGAAGGCCCTCGTGTCCACCGATCTCGCCCCAGCCACCGACCCCGACGTAGTCCTCGTGGGCGGCGGCGTCATGAGCGCGACCCTGGCGTCGCTGCTCGGCGTCGTCGCGCCCGACTGGAGCGTCACCGTCTTCGAGTCCGGACCCTCGGTGGCCGGCGAGAGCTCTGACGCGTGGAACAACGCCGGGACCGGTCACGCGGCGCTCTGCGAGCTGAACTACACCCCCGCGGGCGCCGACGGCTCGGTGGACGTGACCAAGGCGGTCACCATCAACGAGCAGTTCCAGGTGTCGCGGCAGTTCTGGTCGCACCTGGTGCGCTCGGGGCTGACCGGGTCGCCGAAGGAGTTCATCACCCCGGTCCCGCACATCAGCTTCGTCACCGGCGAGGCCGGCCGGCAGTACATGCGGACCCGCTACGGGGCCATGGCCGCGCAGCCGCTGTTCGCCGGCATGGAGTACACCGACGACGCCGAGGTGCTGGCCCGGTGGGTGCCGCTGATGATGGCCGGGCGCCCCGCCGACCAGGTGGTCGCGGCCACCCGCTCGGCCGCGGGCACCGACGTCGACTTCGGCTCCCTGACCCGGCTGCTGTTCGCCGCGGCCGAGGACCGCGGGGTCCACGTGCACACCGGCCAGCGGGTGACCGCCGTCGAGCGGCGCACCGACGGCCGGTGGACCGTCACCGTCCGTGACGCCGTCAGCGGCGAGGAGCGCAGCGTCCGCACCCGGTTCGTGTTCGTCGGCGCCGGCGGCGGCGCGCTGCCCCTCCTGCAGCAGGCCGGGATCCCGGAGATCCGCGGCTTCGGCGGCTTCCCCGTGAGCGGGATGTTCCTGCGCACGCGGTCCCCCGAGCTGGTCTCGGCCCACCAGGCCAAGGTCTACGGCCAGGCGGCCGTCGGGGCGCCGCCCATGTCGGTGCCGCACCTGGACCTGCGGCTCATCGACGGCGACCACTCGCTGCTGTTCGGCCCCTACGCCGGCTTCTCCCCCAAGTTCCTCAAGGCCGGGTCGATGTTCGACCTGCCGCTGAGCGTCAAGCCGAACAACCTGGGCTCGATGCTGGGCGTGGCCCGCACCGAGCTGGCGCTCACCCGCTACCTCGTCGGCGAGCTGCTGCAGTCGCGAGCCGATCGGCACGCGACGCTCACCGGGTTCGTGCCGCTCGCCGAGCAGCAGGACTGGGACATGATCACCGCCGGCCAGCGCGTCCAGGTGATCAAGCGGGACCCGGCGACCGGCCGCGGCGTGCTCCAGTTCGGCACCGAGCTCGTCGTCGGCGGCGAGGGCACCATCGCCGGCCTGCTGGGCGCCTCCCCCGGCGCCTCGACGGCGGTCTCGGCGATGCTGACCGTGCTCGAGCGGTGCTTCCCCGAGCGGATCCCCGCGTGGCGGCCGCTGCTGCAGGAGGCGATCCCCTCCTACGGCCGCCGGCTGAGCGAGGACCCGGCGCTGCTCGCCGAGGTCCGCGCCGAGACGATGCAGACCCTGGAGCTCAACGGCTGAAGCCCGCTCTCCTCGACCGAGGCCCCCTCGCACACCGCGAGGGGGCCTCGGTCGTCGTGCGGCCGGTCGCCACCGACCTCGCGGTGCCGGCCGGTGGGCCGACGGGTCAGTCGGCCTCGGTGGCGGCGCCGGTCTCCCCGCGCCAGCTGGCCAGGCGCCCGGCGCGACTGACCGCGCGCAGCCGCCGCTCGGCCTCCGACCGCGAGCGGCGGGCCGACACCAGCAGCGCCTGGTCCCCCCGGACCAGTCGGGTCGTCGGCCCGGGCACGAAGGGCCGGCCGTCGCGCACGATGAGCACCACGGCGGCGTCCTCCGGCAGCCGCAGCTCGGGCAGGTAGACGCCGTGCAACCGGGACCCGGCCGGCACGGTCAGCTGCAGCAGGTCGGCGTCCAGCTCGTCGAGCGGCGCGGACTCCACGTCGACGTCCCGCGGGGTCACCGGCGCGGCGATCCCGAGCCGGCGGGCCACCAGGGGCAGCGACCAGCCCTGGATCAGCGTGAACACGACGACCAGCACGAACACCGTGTCGAAGATGAGCGGCGCGCCGTCGACGCCCGCGGCCACCGGGAAGGTGGCGAGCACGATGGGCACCGCGCCGCGCAGGCCGGCCCAGGAGATGAACGCCTGCTGGGCCAGCGGCATCCGGAACCACACCAGGCTGGCCAGGACCGACAGCGGCCGGGCCACCAGCAGCAGCGCGCCGCCGACCAGCAGGGCCGGCAGCAGCGCCTCGTCCAGCCGAGCGGGCGAGACCAGCAGCCCCAGCAGGACGAACAGGCCGATCTGGGCGAGGGAGGCCATGCCCTCGGCGAAGCCGATGCTGGCCGACCGGTGGGGCAGCGCGCGGTTGCCCAGCGCCACGCCGGCCAGGTAGACGGCGACGAACCCCGAGGTGTGCGCGAGGTCGGCCAGGGCGAAGGCGAGCACGCACAGCGCGAGGGTGGCCAGCGGGTAGAAGCCGGCGAGGGGCAGCGCCACCCGGCGCAGCAGCTCCGCGCCGCCGAGGCCGACGGCGATCCCGATCGCGGCGCCGCCGACGAGCTCGGCGACGATCTCCAGCCCGATCAGCCACCACGACTCGCTGTGGTCGCCGGTCAGGTAGGTCGCCAGCGCGGTCACCAGCAGGATGGCGGGGGCGTCGTTGAGCCCGCTCTCGGCCTCGATGGAGGCGGCCAGCCGGCGCGGGAGGGACAGCCGGCGCAGCGCGGCGAAGACCGCCGCGGCGTCGGTGCTGCTGATCACGGCTCCCAGCAGCAGGGCGAAGGCCCAGGGGAAGTCCAACAGCCAGACAGCGACCGCCGCGGTGACGACGACGCTCACCAGGACGCCGATCGTGGCCAGCGACAGCCCGGGGCCGATCGCCCGCCGGACGTCGTTCCACCGCGTGGTCAGGCCACCCTCGGCGAGGATGACCACGAGGGCGGCCACACCGAGGGTCTGGGTGAGCTGCACGTCCTCGAACTGCACGCCCAGGCCGCTCTCGCCGAGCAGGACGCCCAACGCCAGGTAGAGGAGCAGGCTGGGCAGGCCGAGCCGGTCGGCCAGGCGCAGCGCGACGGCGGCCACGAGGACGACGACGGCGCCGAGCGCGAGGCCGAGGGTGACCGTCGTGTTCACCGCGCGCCCCTGACCACCTCCGCAGTCTCCCGTACGCAGGCGTCCGGGCCGCTCCACGACCCGGTCGGGACGTGGCGACCGGCCCGCTGGCGCGCTCGGGGACAATGGCGGGCGTGAGCTCTCCCGGTCCCTTCCGCGCGCTGCCCCCGCAGGTCGACCTGCCCGCCCTGGAGCAGGAGATCCTGGGCCGCTGGGAGGCCGACAAGGTCTTCGCCCGCTCGCTGGAGGCCTCCGCCGGCCGGCCGCAGTGGAACTTCTACGAGGGCCCGCCCACCGCGAACGGCCGCCCCGGCACGCACCACATCGAGGCGCGGGCGTTCAAGGACGTGTTCCCGCGGTTCAAGACGATGCAGGGCTGGCACGTGCCCCGCCGCGCCGGCTGGGACTGCCACGGCCTGCCGGTGGAGATCGCCGTCGAGCAGGAGCTGGGCTTCGCCGGCAAGCCCGACATCGAGCGCTACGGCATCGCCGAGTTCAACGCCCGCTGCCGCGAGTCGGTGGAGCGGCACGTCAGCGACTTCTCCGACCTGACCCGCCGGATGGGCTACTGGGTCGACCTGTCCACCGCCTACTGGACGATGGACCCCGCCTACATCGAGAGCGTCTGGTGGTCGCTCCAGCAGGTCTTCGACAAGGGCCTGCTGGTCGAGGACCACCGGGTCGCCCCCTACTGCCCGCGCTGCGGCACCGGGCTGTCCGACCACGAGGTCGCGCAGGGCTACGAGTCGATCACCGACCCGTCGGTCTACGTGCGGCTCCCGGTCACCAGCGGCGAGTGGGCCGGGAAGGCCGACCTGCTGGTCTGGACGACGACGCCGTGGACGCTGCCGTCCAACACCGCGGTCGCCGTCCACCCGGACGTCACCTACGTGGTGGCCAGGCGCGGGGACGACGTCCTGGTCGTCGCCGAGCCCCTGCTGGGCGCCGTCTTCGGCGACACCGACGACGTCGAGGTGCTGGCCCGCACGACCGGCCGGAACTGGGAGCGGGTGCACTACCAGCGGCCGTTCGAGCTGGTCGACTTCCCCGAGGGCGAGGACCCCCACTTCGTCGTCCTGACCGACTACGTGACCACCGACGACGGCACCGGGCTGGTCCACCAGTCCCCCGCGTTCGGCGCCGACGACCTCGCGGTCTGCCGGGCCTACGGGCTGCCGGTGGTGAACCCGATCGACTCCACCGGGCACTTCCTGCCCGACGTCCGGCTGGTCGGCGGGCGGTTCTTCAAGGCCGCCGACGACGCGCTGGTCGCCGACCTGGCCGCGCGCGGCGTGCTGTGGCGTGAGCAGCGCTACGAGCACAGCTACCCGCACTGCTGGCGGTGCCACACACCACTCATGTACTACACGCAGCCGTCCTGGTACATCCGCACCTCGGCGGTCAAGGACCGACTGCTCGCGGAGAACGACGAGACCTCGTGGCACCCCGAGCACATCCAGTGGGGCCGCTACGGCGACTGGCTGCGCAACAACGTCGACTGGGCGCTGTCCCGGGACCGGTACTGGGGCACGCCCCTGCCGATCTGGCGCAACGACGCCGACCCGAGCCGCCTGGTGGTCGTCGGGTCGCTGGCGCAGCTGTCGGAGCTCACCGGACGTGACCTGTCCGGGCTGGACCCGCACCGGCCGTTCATCGACGAGATCACCTTCACCCTCCCCGGCGAGGAGGGCACCTACCGGCGGGTGCCGCAGGTCATCGACGCCTGGTACGACTCCGGCTCCATGCCCTTCGCCCAGTGGGGGGCGCCGTACCGCAACCAGGCCGAGTTCGAGGCGGCCTACCCGGCGCAGTTCATCTGCGAGGCGATCGACCAGACCCGCGGCTGGTTCTACTCGCTCATGGCCGTGGGCACCCTGGTGTTCGACCGGAGCTCGTACGAGAACGTGCTGTGCCTGGGCCACATCCTGGCCGAGGACGGCCGGAAGATGAGCAAGCACCTGGGCAACATCCTCGAGCCCATCCCGCTCATGGACCGGCACGGCGCGGACGCCGTCCGCTGGTTCATGCTCGCCGGCGGCTCGCCGTGGTCGGCCCGGCGGGTCGGGCACGAGACGCTGTCCGAGGTGGTCCGGAAGGTCCTGCTGACCTACTGGAACACGGCCAGCTTCTTCACCCTGTACGCCGAGACCAACGGCTGGGACCCGGCCTCCATCCCGGCTCCCCCGCGGGCCGAGCGGCCGCTGCTGGACCGCTGGGCGCTGGCCGAGCTGGCCGCGGTGACCGAGGGCGTGACGGCGGCGCTGGAGGACTTCGACACCCAGGGCGCCGGTCGGCTGCTGGCCGAGTTCGTCGACGACGTCTCCAACTGGTACGTGCGCCGCTCGCGCCGCCGGTTCTGGGACGGCGACCCGGCCGCGCTGGCGACCCTGCACGAGGTGCTCGACGTCCTGACCCGGCTCATGGCGCCGTTCACGCCGTTCGTCACCGAGGAGGTCTGGGCCCGGGCGGTCACGCCGGGCCTGACCGACGCCCCCGACTCGGTGCACCTGGCCCCCTGGCCGCAGGTGGACGCCGCGGCCCGGGACGACCGGCTGGTCGAGCAGGTGGCGCTGGTGCGCCGGCTGGTCGAGCTGGGCCGCTCGGCCCGGACGGCGGCCAGGGTGCGCACCCGCCAGCCGCTGGCCCGCGCGGTCGTCGCCGCGCCGGGCTGGTCGGCCCTCCCCCGCGACCTGGTCGCCGAGGTGGCCGACGAGCTCAACGTCGCGGAGCTGATGGACCTCTCCGCCGTCGGGGGCGACCTGGTCGACGTCAGTGTGAAGATCGACTTCCGTGCGGTGGGGCGCCGCCTCGGCAAGCAGGTGCAGGCCGTCGCCAAGGCGGTCGCCGCGGCCGACGCGCCCGCGCTCGTGGCCGCCTACCGGGCCGGGACGGCGAGCGTCGAGGTCGACGGGGCTCCCGTGCCGCTGGAGCAGGGCGACCTGGTCGTCACGGAGACCCCGCGGGAGGGCTGGACGGTGGCCAGCGGCGGCGGGCTCACCGTGGCGCTGGACCTGGAGCTCACCCCGGAGCTGGAGCGGGCGGGCCTGGTCCGCGAGGCGGTCCGGCTGGTGCAGGAGGCCCGCAAGGGCAGCGGCCTGGCCGTGAGCGACCGCATCGAGCTGTGGTGGACCGCCGAGGGGGCTGGCGGGGAGGCCATGGCGCAGGCGCTGACCGAGCACGCCGCGCAGGTGGCCGACGAGGTGCTCGCCGTCCGGGTGCACGGGCAGGAGTCCGGGCCCGGCGAGGGCGTCGAGGGACCGGCCGGCTCGCGCTTCTGGGTCGCCCGCGCGCGGGTCTGAGCCCTGGAGGGGTCCGTCAGCCGCCGCGGGCGGCCCGGCGGCGGACGCGCTCGGTGCCGGCCAGGTGGTGCACCGGGCGGCAGGTGGCGCAGGGGGTGAAGCCGTCCTCCCGCGCCTCCACCATGGGCAGCGGCACCGCCCGCTGGTCCGCGAGGTGCGGGCAGCCGGCCAGGTGGTAGCGCGGGTGCTCGTCGACGACCAGCACGTCGTCGCCGAGGTCCACCACCAGCAGCAGGTCCGTGACCTCGACGTCCTCCTCGGCCGGCTCGCCGTCCGCGGTGACCGCCGCTGACGCCCCGCGGGCGACAGCGGCGTGCGCCCCGGTCGACGGCTCGTCCTCGGGCTCCGGCAGCGGTGGCTCGGCGACGGGCACGTCGTCCGACGCCGGGACCCGCACCGCCGCCCGGCCCCGCGGCGGCGTCCCGGGGGCTCCTGGCGCCCGCCGCACCGGCTCCTCCCGGCGACGCGGGGGCTCCGGCGGGCGGGCGGTCGCCCCGGCCGACCCGAGTCGCGCCACCACCAGCAGGACCGCGGCGAGGGCGCAGGCGGCCACGCACCCCCAGTACAGGGCCGTGGCACCGGTGAGGAGCCCGCCGACGAACGCCCCCAGGCCGATGAGCACGAGCAGGCCCGCTGCCAAGATCACGAGCGCACTGTAACCGGGCACCGACGCCGTGCGCTCGACCGCCCCCGGAGACGACGACGGGCCCCCGGACGTCGTCCGGGGGCCCGTGCGGCCGGTGTCAGGCGGTGGCGTGCTGGGTCTGGCGGCTGTTCGACGCCGGCTCGGCCGAGCCGCGGCTGTCCAGGTCACGCAGGTGCGACTCGAGGTAGGACCGCAGCCGGGTGCGGTACTCGCGCTCGAAGGTCCGCAGCTCCTCGATCTTGCGCTCCAGGCTGCTGCGCTTCTCCTCGAGCGAGCCCATGACCTCGGTGTGCCGACGCTCGGCGTCCTGCTCGAGGGCGGCGGCCTTGGCGCGGGCCTCCCGCTCCATCGTGTCCGCGCGGGTGCGGGCATCGGTGATCATGGAGTCGGCGCGCATCTTGGCCTCGCTGACCATCTGCTCGCTCTTGGCCCGCGCGTCGGTGACCATCCGGTCGCTGTTGCTCTTGGCGGTGGAGACCATCTGGTCGGCCTGCGCCTTGGCCTCGTTGACGTACCGGTCGGCGGTCTCGGTGGCCAGGGCGAGCATGCGGGAGGCGCGGGCGCTGTCGTCCTCGCGCGACGCGACCGGCGGGGGCGGCGGCGCGACGGCCGGGGCCGGCGCCGGGGGCTCGGGAGCCTCGACGCGGGGGGTGCGCCCGGTGGCCGAGCCCGCACGGAGCTCGTTGTTCTCCTCGATCAGCCGCGCCAGCTCGGCCTCGACCACGTCGAGGAACGCGTCCACCTCGTCCTCGTCGTAGCCCCGCTTCCCGATCGGCGGCTTCTTGAAGACGACGTTGTGCACGTCGGCAGGCGTCAGTGGCATCGGGGTCACCTCGGGTCGGACAGCGGGAACAGGGACGTTCTCGGACGAGCGACGGCGGACCGCACCCGGCCTCCGGCGTCGCCCTCCCCGGCGGGTTCAGGGGTCACGCGGTGGCGGCGAGTGAGGTCGTGATGCCACGCAGGATGTACACGGCAATCAAGAGCACCATAAACCCGAGGTCCAACCGGATGGTGCCCAGGTTCAGGGGCGGGATGACCTTCCGGATCGCCTTCAGCGGCGGGTCGGTGGTCGCGTACACGACCTCGAGCCCGGCGGCGACGATCCCGGAGGGACGCCAGCTGCGTGCCAGCACCATCACCCAGTCGACGACGAACCGCGCGAAGAGCAGGACGAGGAAGACGAGCAGCACCGACGAGACGATCTGCCAGAAGAGAGCCACGGTCCTCGTTCGTTCGGGGCACCTCGCGTGCCGGTCCAGTCCTACCAGGCGGCCTCAGGACTCGGAGAGGAAACCGCCCTCGCGGATCCGCGCCTTGTCCTCGGCCGTCACATCGACGTCCCTCGGGCTGAGGAGGAACACCTTGTTCGTGACGGGCTCGATGCTACCGCGCAACCCGAAGATCAGTCCCGCAGCGAAGTCGACGAGCCTCCGCGCGTCGGCGTGGTCGAGTTCGGTGAGGTTCATGATGACCGGGCTGCCGTCGCGGAAGGCCTCACCGATCTGGCGGGCCTCGTTGTAGGTCTTCGGGTGCAGCGTGGTGATCCGGTAGGGCTGCGGCGCGGGGACCGGAGCGGGCGCGGGCGCCGGGGCAGGCGCCGGCTCGGGAGCGGCCGCGGCGGCCAGGCCGGCGGCTCCGGAGGCGGTCGACCCGGATGCGGTCGACCCGGCGGCCCCGGACCCGGAGGTGGCCGCGGCGCCGGTGCCGGCGAGCCCGCTGAGGCGGGTGGCGCCGGGCGTGGCGGCGGGCGCGAGGCCGAGGTTGCGCGTCGAGCCGGTGCGGCGAGGCAGGGCGACCGGCTCGGGGCCCGGATCGGGCAGGTCCGCCTGGCGGTCGGCCGCGTAGCCACCCTCGTAGCCGGCGGACCGGACGTCCGGCTGGCGGTAGTCGGAGTCGCGGTAGCCGTCGGCCCGGTAGTCGCTCTCGGTGTACCGGTCGCCGGTGTCGGCGTAGCGGTCCTCGTAGGGGTCGTCCGTGGTGTACCGGCCGTAGCGGCGGTCGTCGACGCGGTCGTACCGGTCGGCGTGGTCGGCCTGCCGGGCGTCGTACCGGCCGTACGCGCGGGCGTCGTCGTCCTCGACGAGCCCGAGGTAGATGCCCATCTTCCGCATGGCTCCGGCCATCGGCCCTCCCCCTCCGGTTCCGCGAGCGGCGCCCGCGTCGGTCACGCGGGCCGGTGGGACCCGTGTGACTGGTGTGACTCGTCCTCCCGGGAGGGTAGGGGCCGCTCCCCGAAGAGCGCGGTTCCGACACGCACGAGAGTGCTCCCGGCCGCGACGGCCTGCTCCAGGTCGGCGGTCATCCCGGCCGAGATCTCCCGCGCGCCCGGGTGGTCGGCGCGCACCCGCTCGGCCAGCTCCGCCAGCCGGGCGAAGGCCGCGGCGGGGTCGACGTCGCGGGGCGCCACCGCCATGAGTCCCCGCAGCCGCAGACCCTCCTCCGCGGCGACGGCGTCGGCGAGCCCGGGGACCTCGGCGGGGTCGGCGCCGCCCCGCGCGGCCAGCTCACCCTCGGGGCCGCCGAGGTCGACCTGGACGAAGACCTCGACCGGACGGCCGAGCTCCGCGCCGGCCCGCGCCAGCGCCCGGGCCAGCGGCGGCCGGTCCACCGAGTGGACGACGGCGCCGAGGCGGGCCACCGCGGCGGCCTTGTTGCGCTGCAGCTGGCCGACGAAGTGCCAGCGCAGCCGGAGGTCGGTCAGCTCGGCCGCCTTCGGCAGCAGCTCCTGGGCGCGGTTCTCCCCGAAGTCGGCCTGCCCGAGGGCGGCCAGCTCGCGGACGGCGGCCGAGGACCAGGTCTTGCTCACCGCGAGCAGCGACACCGAGGTCGGGTCGCGGCCCGCGGCGCGGGCCGCGGCCGCGATGCGGGCCCGCACGGTGTCGAGCCGGTCCGCGGGGGTGGTCACGCCCGGATCCTCCCAGCCCGCAGGGCGGCCCGGCCCGTGCCGCGCGGGGTGGGGAGGACGGCGACCTCACTCGAGCCAGACCACCCCGGCCTGCCGCCCGGTCACCCCGTCGCGGCGGTGGGAGAAGAGGAAGCGGTCCTCCACGGTGCACCGCGGGTCGTGCACCACCTGCCCGGCGCCGGCGCCGCGCAGCAGCTCGGCCACCCCGGCGCGCAGGTCCAGCCCCGGGGTCCCCTTGCGGGTGCGGACGGCGGCCGCGGGCGCCACGCGGGCCACCTCGGCCTGCATCGCGCGCGGCACCTCGTAGCAGGCTCCGCAGACCGCGGGGCCGAGCAGCGCGGTGACGTCACCCGGCCGGCTGCCCAGCCGGGCCATGGCGGCCAGGGTTGCCGAGACGACGCCGCGCCGGACACCCTCCCGCCCGGCGTGCACCGCGGCGACCACCCCGGCGGCGGGATCGGCCAGCAGCACCGGCACGCAGTCGGCGACCAGGACGCACAGCACCAGGCCGGGCGTGCCGGTGACCACGGCGTCGGTCGCCGGCAGCGGCCCCTCGACGGGGCCATCGACCACGGCGACGCCGGTGCCGTGGACCTGGTCCATCCAGACCAGCCGGTCCTCGCCGACACCGAGCTCGCGCGCCAGCCGCGCCCGGTTTCCCGCGACGTCGGCCGGGTCGTCCCCGACGTGCCCGCCGAGGTTGAAGGAGTCGTAGGGCGGACGGGACCGGCCGCCCCGCCGGTCGGTGACGACCCGACGGGGTCGCACCGCCTGCGGGGCGGCCGAGGACTGCTCCATGGGGATGTCGAGAGCCGATCGTGTCGTCGGCCCCCGTGCCGGGCCTGCGAGGGGGGCACGGGGGTCCTGCTACTGGCGGAGGAACTCCGGGATGTCGAGCTCCTCCTCGAAGTCCTCGTCGGACAGCGGCCGGCGCCCGGCGGACGCGCTCTGCGCCGGGGGCAGCGGCGGCACGGTGATGCCCTGACCGGCCGCGGGGCGACCGGGCAGCTGGGACGTCGACGGCAGCGGCGTCGGCGGCACGGGCGGCACGGAGGGCGCCGAGCCGAGCAGCCGCTCGCCGGTCTGCGCCGGCTGCGGGCCGGTCACCGGCTGCGGGTGCACCGGCAGCCGCGGGGTGGCCGTCGGGGCCACCGGGGTGGCGGCCGGCACGGAGGCGATCCCGGCGTCCTTGCGGCCGGCCGGCTTGCCGCCGTCGAAGCCGGCGGCGATGACGGTCACCCGCACCTCGTCGCCGAGGGCGTCGTCGATCACCGCACCGAAGATGATGTTGGCGTCGGCGTGCGCGGCGTCGGAGACCAGCGAGGCGGCCTCGTTGATCTCGAACAGGCCGAGGTCCGACCCGCCGGAGATCGACAGCAGGACGCCGTGTGCGCCCTCCATCGAGGCCTCGAGCAGCGGGCTGGCGATGGCCTGCTCGGCGGCCAGCAGGGCGCGGTTGTCGCCCCGCGCGCTGCCGATGCCCATGAGGGCCGAGCCGGCGCCGGACATGACGGACTTGACGTCGGCGAAGTCCAGGTTGATCAGACCGGGCGTGGTGATCAGGTCGGTGATGCCCTGGACACCGGAGAGCAGCACCTGGTCGGCGGTGCGGAAGGCGTCCATCACGCTGACGTTCCGGTCGCCGAGCTGCAGCAGCCGGTCGTTGGGGATGACGATGAGCGTGTCGCACTCGTTGCGCAGCTCCTCGATGCCCGACTCGGCCTGCACGGCCCGCCGCTTGCCCTCGAAGGAGAACGGGCGGGTGACCACACCGATGGTGAGTGCGCCGAGCTTGCGGGCGATCGAGGCGACGACGGGCGCGCCGCCGGTGCCGGTGCCGCCGCCCTCCCCCGCGGTCACGAAGACCATGTCGGCGCCCTTGAGCACCTCCTCGATCTCCTCGCGGTGGTCCTCGGCGGCCTGCCGGCCGACGTCGGGCTGCGCGCCGGCGCCCAACCCACGGGTCAGCTCGCGGCCGACGTCGAGCTTGACGTCGGCGTCGCTCATCAGCAGCGCCTGCGCGTCGGTGTTGATGGCGATGAACTCGACCCCCTTGAGGCCGACCTCGATCATCCGGTTCACCGCGTTCACACCGCCGCCGCCGATGCCGACGACCTTGATGACCGCGAGGTAGTTGTGCGGAGGTGTCATGTGGGGCTCCCGACCTCGACCCTCATCCTCAAGTAAAGCCTTATAGTTATGTCAACTGGGTCGACGCGGACGAAGTTAAAGGGGCGCCAGAGGCCCCACAAACACCCTCCCGGGACCGGCGTGTCGAGCAGGCGCGTTCCCACCGATCACGGGCGACCCAGTGGTCACATCCGTATCACTGGGTGTGACGACGCGCGCCCGGAACGTCTCATGTGCAGGTCGAGGGCCCCGACACACCCATCGGCCGGAACTCGGAAAAGTGATGTGGCGCGTCGGGCGTGTCGCGCCACCGCGCGTGTCGTCCCCGCTCCCGTGTCCTGCCGCGGCCGGCGTCCAGGGGCTCGCGGCGAGCCTGCGAGTGGTGAGGAGGACGGGGTGCTCCTTCACTGCCGGGGCAGCCGACCCAGGAGGTAGAACTCGTCGTTGGGCGGGATCGCCGCCCAGTGCGCCAGCCGGTTCGACAGGGCGAACAGCGCCACGATGGCGCCGACGTCCCACACGTCGTCCTCGGTGAGGCCGTGCGCGCGCAGCCCGGCGAGGTCCGCGGCGGTCACCGCGGCCGGCTCCACCGCCAGCCGGACGGCGACGTCGAGCACCGCGTGCACGCGCGGCGACAGCGGTGCCTTGCGCCAGTCGACGGCGACCTGGTCGGCGATGTGGGGGTCCCGGGCGCGAATCCGGGCGATCGCGCCGTGCGCCACCACGCAGTACAGGCAGCCGTTGGCCGCGCTGGTGGCGACCACGACGAGCTCCCGGTCGGCCTTGGACAGCCCGGGGGTCTCCTTGTCCATGAGCGCGTCGTGCATCGCGAAGAAGGCCGCCGCCTCGGCCGGGCGCCAGGCCAGCGCGGCGAAGACGTTGGGCAGGAAGCCGGAACGCTCCTCGACGTCGGCGTAGCGCTCGCGCAGCTCCTCGGCGAGCTCGTCGCGGGGCGGGACGGGGAACCGGCTGATCGGCGAGGCATCCACCCGGCCAGCCTCTCGCCGCTCCGGGCCGCGAGCCACCCCGTTCAGCGCAGGGCGACCGCCCGCGGCGCGCTGACGTCGATCTCGTCGGCGGGCTCCAGGTCGCCGGCCCGCAGCTGACCGAGGAGGGCGACGAGCACCTCGGCCTTGTCACCGGCATCCTCCGCGCTCCCCCACAGCACCGTGGTGCCGTCCTCCAGGGTGAGCGTGACGTCCTCTGGGGTCGTGGCCGACGCCACCGCCACGTCGGCGCGCACCTCCGCGGGCAGCGCGACGAGCGCGGCGAGCGCCGCGCGGGTCACCCGGTCGTCGGGGCCGGGGCCGGCGACGTCGAGCGGCACGACGCCGGACGGGAGGTCGCCGGTCACCGTGTCGAAGAGCACCCCGTCGCCGTCCACCAGGGACCGGACGCCGTTCTGCTCGACGGCGGCCACGGGCACCCGCTCGACGACGGTGACGACGACGCTGCGCGGCCAGCCGCGGGTGACCTCCACCGACGCGACCTGCGGCAGCCGGGCGACCCGGGCCTCGGCCGCGTCGACGTCGACCCGCAGCAGCGGCGTGCCCTCGGCGATGCCGGCGACCTCGACCACCTCGGCGGAGGTGAGGCTCCCGGCGCCGTCGACCTGGATCCGGTGCACGCCGAGGACCGGGCTGCCCCACAGCAGCCAGGCCACCGCCACCACGACGGCCACCGTTCCGCCGATCCGCACGAGCAGCCGGCGACGGCGGCCCTCGGGGGTGTCCCGCCGCGGCCGCCGCGGCGTCCTCGCCGGGCGCCGGGCGGGGTCGGGTCCGGCCCCCGCACCGCCGGCGCGGTCGCGGGTCGTCGTCCCCGAGCGGCTCACCGGGCCGGGACCGCCGCGTCCCCGCCGGTGCGGGCTCGCAGCGCCTCGAGCACCTCCGGGCCGACCATCGAGACGTTGCCGGCACCCATCGTGATCACCAGGTCGCCGGGTCGGGCCCGCTCGGCCAGGGCGGGTGCGGCGGCCGACCACGACGGCTCGAAGAGCACCCGGTCGGCGGGCAGCGGGACGGCATCGGCGACCATCGCGCCGGTGATGCCGGGCACGGGGTCCTCGCGGGCGCCGTAGACGTCCATCACCACGACCTCGTCGGCCAGGCCGAGGGCCTCCCCGAAGCCGGCCGCGAACTCGCGGGTGCGGCTGTACAGGTGCGGCTGGAAGGCCACCACGACCCGGCCCGGGCCGGCGACCGCGCGGGCCGCCCGCAGCTGCGCGGCGACCTCGGTCGGGTGGTGGGCGTAGTCGTCGTAGACCCGGACGCCGTCCACGGCACCCTTGAGCTCGAACCGGCGGTGCACGCCGCCGAACCGGCCCAGACCGGTGATCAGCCCCTCGGCCGGGAGCCCCAGCTCCGACCCGGCCAGCAGCGCGGCGGCGCTGTTGCGGGCCATGTGCTCCCCCGGCACCCGGATCTGCACGCGGCCGAGGACGTCCCCGTCCAGGACGGCGGTCCACGCGGTGGTGTCGGGTCCGACCTCGATGTCGAGCAACCGCAGGTCGGCGTCCTCCGCCGTGCCGTAGGTGCGCACCCGCGCCGGCGTCGGCGCCCCCCGCAGCCGCGCCGCCCCCGGGTCGTCGGCGCACAGGACGACGAACCCGGCCGGGTCGACGGTGCCGACGAACCGGTCGAACGCGGCCTCGACCGCGGACAGGTCGCCGTAGTTGTCCAGGTGGTCGGCCTCGACGTTGGTGACGATCGCGCCGTACGGCGCCAGCAGGAGGAAGGAGCGGTCGCTCTCGTCGGCCTCGGCGACGAAGACGTCCCCCCGCCCGGCGTGCGCGTTGCTGCCCGACTCGTTGAGGTCCCCGCCGATGGCGAACGACGGGTCCGCACCGCAGGACTGCACGGCGACCGTGAGCATCGACGTGGTCGAGGTCTTCCCGTGGGTGCCGGCCACGGCCACGCTGCGCTTGCCGGCCATGACCGCCGCCAGCGCCACCGCCCGTGGGAGGACCCGCAGGCCGCGCTCCCGGGCGGTGGCCAGCTCGGGGTTGTCCTCGCGGATCGCGGTCGAGACCACCACCGTGTCCGCGTCGCCGAGGTGCGCCGGGTCGTGGCCGAGCTCCACCCGGGCGCCCAGGGCGCGCAGCGCCAGCAGGGTCGGGGTGTCGCGGCGGTCGCTGCCGGAGACGGTCACCCCGCGGGCCAGCAGGATCCGCGCGATCCCGCTCATCCCGGCGCCCCCGATGCCCACGAAGTGCACCGCGCCCAGCTCCTCGAGCCGAGGGACGGGGGCGCTCCAGGCGGCCACGTCAGCGGCGGGCACGGGCCACCTCCAGCACGATGTCGGCCAGCCGCTCGTCGGCGTCGGGCGCGCCGGCCGCCGCGGCGTGCCGGGCGTACCCGGCCAGCGCGGCAGGGTCGGTGATCAGCGGGACCACGTGCTCCTCGATCCAGGACGGCGCCAGGTCGGCGTCCTCCACCAGCAGTCCTCCCCCGGCCTCGACCAGCGGCAGCGCGTTGCGCCGCTGCTCCCCGTTGCCGATCGGCAGCGGCACGAACGCCGCCGGCAGCCCGACGGCAGCCAGCTCGGCCACGGTCACCGCGCCGGCCCGGCACAGCGCCAGGTCGGCGGCGGCGTAGGCCAGGTCCATCCGCTCCAGGTAGTCGACGACGACGTACGGCGCGCTGCCCGGGGCACGGGCGGGCACCGTCACGTCGGTGTTCTTGGGCCCGCGCGCGTGCAGCACCTGCACGCCGGCCGCGGTGAGCGCGTCGGCCGCGCCGACCGCGGCCCGGTTGAGCGAGGCCGCCCCCTGCGACCCGCCGAAGACCAGCAGGGTCGGCCGGTCGGCGTCCAGGCCGAAGGCGGCCCGGGCCTCGACGCGGCGGGCGGCGCGGTCCAGCGTGGTGATCGCCGTGCGCAGGGGCATGCCGACCTGCTCGCCCCTGCGCAGGGGGGTGCCGGGCACGGTGACGGCGACCCGCGCGGCCAGCCGGGCGCCGATGCGGTTGGCCAGGCCCGGCAGCGCGTTCTGCTCGTGCACCACGACCGGCACCTCCTCGCGGCGGGCCGCGAGGTAGGCCGGCAGCGCCACGTACCCGCCGAAACCGACGACGACGTCGGCCTCGAGCTCGCGCAGCAGCGCCCGGGTCTCCGCCACCGAGCGGCGCACCCGGCCGGGGACCCGGAACAGGTCGAGGGTGGGCTTGCGGGGCAGCGGCACCGGCGGGATGAGCCGCAGGTCGTAGCCGCGGGCGGGCACCAGCCGGGTCTCCATGCCGCGGGCGGTGCCCAGGCAGGTGATCCGCGGCCCGCCCTCCTCGGTCCCGCGGCGCAGCAGCGCGTCGGCGAGGGACAGCATCGGCTCGATGTGCCCGCCGGTGCCGCCGCCGGCCAGGACGACGCTCAAGGGTCTGGTGCTCACCTGGCCCCCGCTCACCGTGCCTCCCGTTCGCTCCCGCGGGGCGCTCCGCTCCTCGCTCGTTCCTCGCTGCGATGCTCACGCCCATGTCCGCTCACCGTGCTCACCGTTCGCTCCCGCGGGGCGCTCCGCTCCTCGCTCGTTCCTCGCTGCGATGCTCACGCCCCTGTCCGCTCACCGTGGCCGCCGGGGGGACTCGGGCGCCGTCGACCGGGCGCGGGGCGGCGGCTGCCGGCGGACCTCGGCGGCACGGGCGCGGCCGTCAGGACTGCGGCGCTCGCGCACCGGCGTCCGCTCGCGCGCGGGGTCGACGGCGACCCGGGCGACGGTGCGGCTCCCGGAGACGGCCGGCCGCCGGGCCCGGTCACCCCGCCCTCCGGGACGCTCGGCCCGCCGGTCAGCGGGTCCCTCCGCCTCCGGGCGGTTGCGCCGGCGCGGGTGCACCGGGTCCACCGCCTGCGCGGGGACCGGCAGCAGCAGGCGGGCCAGCCGGCCGCGCTCGCGGCGGCGCTGGTGCTCGATGGCCTCGGGCTCGGACCGGGCGAAGCGGATCAGCAGGCCGACGATGAAGAGGGTGAGCACCAGCGAGGTGCCGCCGGCGGAGACCAGGGGCAGCGTGACCCCGGTGACCGGCAGCACCCCGACGACGTAGCCCATGTTCATGGCCGCCTGCCCGACCAGCCAGACCGTGATGGCCACGCTGGCCAGTTGCACGAAGCGGTCGGTGGAGCGGCGGGCGATCCGGAAGCCGGCGTAGGCGAGCACACCGTAGAGGGTGACCACCACCAGGCACCCGAGAAACCCGAGCTCCTCACCGATGATGGCGAAGATGTAGTCCGACTCCGCCTCGGGCAGCAGGTTCCACTTCATGGCGCTGTTGCCCAGCCCGACGCCCCACAGGCCCCCGGTCGCCAGCGCGTAGAACCCGCGGATGGCCTGGAAGCCGGTGTCGGTGGGGTCGTCGAACGGGTGCAGGAACGCGGTGACCCGCTCCATCCGGTAGTCCGAGGTGCCGATCAGGAGCACGCCGGCGGTGATCGCGACCGCGGCGGCCACCGCCCACAGCCGCCCGGGCAGGCCGCCGGCCCACAGCAGGCCCATGACGACCAGCAGGAGGCTGACGACCGCGCCGAAGTCGGGCTCGAGCATGAGCAGGGCGCACAGCAGCACGAAGACCGGGATCAGCGGGACCAGCAGGGTCTTGACCGTGAGGTAGCGGCCACGGGAGGCCAGCACGTGGGCGCCCCACAGCGCGACGACCAGCTTGGCCAGCTCGGAGGGCTGGAAGTCGGTGAACCCCAGGTCGATCCAGGCGCGCGAGCCGTTGTACTCGACACCGATGCCTGGGACCAGCACGGCCAGCAGCAGGACGACGACGCCGATCAGCGCCACTCGTGACCACCGCCGCACGAGCCCGACCGGCAGCCGCACCGCGATGAACAGCGCGACCAGGCCCAGGCAGGCGAACACGACCTGGTCGACCCCGGGCCGCCAGGCCGGCTCGTCGTCGAGCGCGGCCTCGATGGCCGACGCCGAGAAGACCATGACCAGGCCGATGGCCAGCAGCAGGCCCGCCGCGCCGACCACCAGGTGGCAACTGGTCATGGGCCCGTCGAGCCAGGCGGGTCCGGCGAACCGGCGCGAGGACGAGGGCCGCACCCGCCCGGCCGCCGCGGTCCGCCGTCCGCCGGCCTCAGGAACGCCGGTGGACTCCATCGGGCCATCGTCGCCGCTACCCCGCGCGTCCCGGCGGAGGGACGGGGCGTGTCGCAGCAGCGCCTCGATCACGCCGCCTCCTCGCCCGCTCGTCGGCAGCGTGCTCGCGGCCGTGCTGTGCCCGTCGGGGAGCTCGCGAGCTCGCTCACAGGCCCGTGATGGTCAGCCAGTCGGCGTAGAACAGACCAAGGCCGAAGGCCACCGCCATGCCCGTGACCAGCCAGAAGCGGACGATCACCGTGTTCTCGGTCCAGCCGGCCAGCTCGAAGTGGTGGTGCAGCGGGGCCATCCGGAACACCCGCCGGCGGGTGGCGCGGAAGAACGCCACCTGGATGACCACCGACAGCGTGACCGCGACGAACAGCCCCCCGAGCACGATGAGCAGCAGCTCGGTGCGAGTGACGATGGCCAGGCCGGCGAGCAGCCCGCCGAGGGCCAGCGACCCCGTGTCGCCCATGAAGATCCGCGCCGGGCTGGTGTTCCACCAGAGGAAGCCCAGACAGGCGCCGAGGCCGGCGGCGGCCACCAGGGTGATGTCGAGGGGGTCGCGGACCTGGTAGCACCCGTCGATGAGCTCGGTCGTGCAGTCGTGGGTGAACTGCCAGAACGAGATGATCGTGTAGGCGCCGCAGACCATCGCGGAGCACCCGGCGGCCAGGCCGTCGAGGCCGTCGGTGAGGTTGACCGCGTTGGAGAACCCCGCGATGAACAGGTAGGCCAGGATCACGAACCCGATCGACCCCAGCGCGAGCGGTGCGATGTCGCGGACGTAGGAGACGACGGTGGAGGCCGGCGTGTTGCCGGCGTCGTCCGGGAAGTTGATCGCCAGGACGGCGAAGGCGACGCCGATGACGAGCTGGCCGACCAGCTTGGCCGTCTTGTTCAGGCCCAGGCTGCGCCGGTAGCGGATCTTGAGGTAGTCGTCGAGGAAGCCGACCGTGCCCAGCCCCACCATGAGGAACAGCACCAGCAGCCCGCTGGCGGTGACCCCACGGCCGGGCTGGTTGACCAGGAAGAGGTGGGCGATCAGGTAGCCGCCGACCGTGGCGGCGACGATCACCGTGCCGCCCATGGTGGGCGTGCCCTTCTTCGACAGGTGGCTCTCGGGGCCGTCGTCGCGGATCTCCTGGCCGAAGCCCCTCCGCCGGAACAGGTGCACGGCCACCGGCGTGGCGAGGATCGAGATCACCAGGCCGAACGCGGCGGCGATGAGGACGGACTTCACGCGCCTGCCCCGGCGTCGAGCAGGTCCGCGGCGAGCACCTCGAGCCCGTAGGACCGGCTGGCCTTCACCAGCACGACGTCACCGGGCACCACCACCTCCGTGAGCAGTTGCCGGGCGGCCGCCCGGTCGGGCACGTGCACCGCGCCCTCGTCCTGGCGCGCGCCTGCTGCGGACGCGCCCCGGGCTATCCCTACCGCATCGGGACCGACGGCCACGACCAGGTCCACCCCGGCGGCCACCGCGTCGCGGCCCAGCCGCTCGTGCTCCCCGGCCGCGCCCGGGCCGAGCTCGGCCATCGCGCCCAGCACGGCGATCCGCCGCTGTCCCGGCAGCCGGGTCAGCGCGGCCAGGGCGGCGCGCATCGACTCGGGGTTGGCGTTGTACGCGTCGTTGACCACGGTGACTCCGTCGGCCCGGCGGGCGATCTCCATCCGCCAGCGGCTGCGGGACACGGCCGCGGACAGCGCCGCGGCGACGTCGGGCAGGGACAGCCCCGCGGCGACGGCCGCCGCGGCCGCCGAGAGCGCGTTGGCGACCTGGTGCTCCCCCACCACCTGCAGGCCCACGGGCGCGCTGGCGCCCGCCGCGGCGAGCGTGAACCGGGCCAAGCCGGTCTCGTCGAGGACGACGTCGTCGGCGCGGACGTCGGCGTCGGCCCCCCGGCCGGTGGTCAGCACCCGGGCGCGGGTGCGCGATGCCATGCCCAGCACCCGCGGGTCGTCGGCGTTGAGGACGGCGGTCCCCTCCTCCGGCAGCGCCTCCACCAACTCGCCCTTGGCCGCGGCGATGCCCTCCGGGGAGCCGAACTCGCCCAGGTGCGCCGAGCCCACGTTGAGCACCACCCCGACGTCCGGGCGGGCGACGCGGCACAGCCGCGCGATGTGCCCGGGACCGCGGGAGCCCATCTCGAGGACGAGGAAGCGGGTGGTCTCGTCGGCGTCGAGCACGGTGAGCGGCAGGCCGATGTCGTTGTTGTACGAGCCGGGCGGGCTGACCGTCGGACCCGCGGTGGCCAGCACCTGACCGAGCAGGTCCTTGGTCGAGGTCTTGCCGGAGGAGCCGGTGATGCCCAGCGTCGTCAGGCGTCCGGCGGCCAGGCGGGCGTGCACGGCGGCGGCCAGCCGGCCCAGCGCGGCGACCGGGTCGTCGACGACGACGCAGGGCAGCGCGTCGTCCGGGCGGGTCGCCAGCGCGGCGACGGCTCCGGCGGCGGCCGCGGCGGCGAGGAAGTCGTGCCCGTCCACCCGCTCCCCCGGCACGGCGACGAACAGGTCGCCGAGCGTGACGGTGCGCGAGTCGACGGTGACCTTCCCGGTGACCGTGCCCGCGCCGGAGGCGAGCCGCCCACCGGCCGCCTCGGCCACCTCGGACAGGCTCAGGGGTATCACGGGGTCTCCTCGCCGGCGCCGGCCAGCGCCTCGCGCAGCACGGCGCGGTCGTCGAACGGGTGCACGGTGCCGGCCACGTCCTGGCCGGTCTCGTGGCCCTTGCCGGCCACGAGGACGGCGTCGCCGGGGCGGGCCCGGGCGACGGCCGCGGCGATCGCCGCGCGGCGGTCGCCGATCTCCAGGACGGCGTCCCGCCGGTCGGCGGGCACGCCGGCGAGCATCGCCGCGCGGATGGCGGCGGGGTCCTCCGAGCGCGGGTTGTCGTCGGTGACGACGAGCAGGTCGCTGCCGCGCGCCGCGGCCTCGCCCATCCCGGCGCGCTTGCCGGGGTCGCGGTCGCCGCCGCAGCCGAGGACGGTGATCACCCGGCCGGGGGTGACGGCGCGCAGGGCGGCGAGCGCGGTGGTGACCGCGTCGGGGGTGTGCGCGTAGTCGACGACGGCGACGAAGGGCTGGCCGGCGTCGACCGGCTCCATGCGCCCGGGCACCACGACCTCGGCCAGCCCGGTCAGCGCCGCCTCCACCGGGACCCCGACCGCGTCGAGCAGGGCGACGGCGAGGACGGCGTTGGCCACGTTGAACCGGCCGGGCAGCCGGACGCGGGCCGGCCAGCTGCGGCCGCCGGGGCCGTGCAGGGTGAACGCCGAGCCGCCGTCCGCGGCGACCGAGACGTCGTCGGCCCACCAGTCGGCGTCGGCGCAGTGGGTGGAGACGGTGACCGGGCGGCGGCCGCCCAGCATGCCGGTCAGCCGCCGGCCGTAGGGGTCGTCGACGTCGATCACCTCGACCGCGGCGCGGCCGTCGAAGAGCCGGGCCTTGGCGAGGAAGTAGTCCTCGATGTCGGCGTGGAAGTCCAGGTGGTCGCGGCCGAGGTTGGTGAACCCGGCGGCGGCGAACGGGACCCCGCCGACGCGGCCGAGCACCAGCGCGTGGCTGGAGACCTCCATCACCACGGTCCGCACGCCGGCGTCGGCCATGGTCGCCAGCAGCTCGTGCACGGCCGGCGCCTCGGGCGTCGTCCGGACGCTGCGGAACGCGGTGACGGTGGCGGTGCCGTCGTCCGCCGTGGTGCGGGTCCGCGTCTCCACGGTGCCGATCAGCCCGGTCCGCCGTCCGGCCGCGGCCAGCCCGGCCTCGACCAGGTAGCTGGTGGTGGTCTTGCCGTTGGTGCCGGTGATCCCCACGACCTGCAGCCGGCGGCCCGGCTCGCCGTACACCCGGGCGGCGACGGCGCCGAGCACCTCGCGCGGGTCGTCGACGACGCTGACCGGCAGCCCGGTGGCGCAGGCCTGCTCCCGGCCGGAGGGGTCGGTGAGGACGGCGACCGCCCCGCGGGCCGCGGCGTCGGCGGCGTACCGCGCGCCGTGCGTGCGGGCGCCGGGCAGGGCGGCGTAGAGGGCGCCGGGCGTGACCTCACCGGACGCGAGGGTCACCCGGGAGACGGGAGTGGCGGGGTCGCCCTGCACCGGGGCGCCGACCAGGTCGGCGAGGTCGGCCAGCGTCACCGGAGTGGGCAGCGGGGTGGTCCCCGCCGGACGGGGCACCGACCCATCGTCGGTCGGGCTCACGCCGTCTCCTCGCTGGCGCTCGTCGAGCGCGTTCGCCGGGCTGCTGTGCTCGTGCGTGAGCTCGCATGCTCGCTCACCGGAACTCCAATCTACCGGCGGGCCGGCACCGCCCCCCGGTCCCGCCCCGAGCGTGTGACGGGTGGGGCGGACGGGGTCCGTCGTCAGTCCGAGCCGGTGAGGTCGAACTCGGGGCGCGGCGTCCCGGACGGCACGATGCCGTCGGCCGTGAGCGCCTGGCGCATGACGTCGGCGAACACCGGCGCGGCCACCTGGCCGCCCTCCGCCGAGCTGGTCGGCCGCTCCAGGTCGACGGCGACGACGTACTGCGGGTCGTCGGCCGGGGCGAACCCGACGAAGGTGGTGACGTAGCCACCGCCGTCGTAGCAGCCGCACTCGGGGTTGGCCCGCTGCGCGGTGCCGGTCTTGCCCGCCACGCGGAAGCCGTCGATCTGCGCGAGCGGCGCCGTCCCGCCCGGGCCGACGACGGCCTCGAGCATGTAGGCCATCTGCTCGGCGGTCTCCCGGCTGACCACCCGCGTGCCCTCGGGCACGGCCGCCGGGGCGCCGCCGACGGAGCCGACCACCCGCGGCTCGATGCGGACGCCGTCGTTGGCGATCGCCTGGTAGATCGACGCCATCTGCAGGGTGGTGACCGAGACGCCCTGGCCGATCGCCACGTTGGCCGCGCGGCTGGCCGCCCAGTCATCGGAGTCCTGCAGGATGCCGGCGCTCTCGCCGGGCAGCTCGATCCCGGTGGTGCTGCCGACGCCGAAGGCCCGGAGGTACTCCTCGAGCTTCTCGTCGCCGACCTCCCGGGCCAGCATGATCGTGCCCACGTTGCTGGACTTGGCGAGGACGCCGGTGACCGTCCAGTCGACCGGCTCGTGGTCGTGGGCGTCGGTGACCACGGCGTCCCCGGCCTGGATGTGCCCGTCGACGGTGAGCACGGTGTCCGGGGTGGCCTCCCCCTCCTCGAGGGCGGCGGCGAGGGTCACCGCCTTCATCACCGAGCCCGGCTCGAAGACGTCGGACACGATCGGGTTGCCCAGCAGCTCGGGGTCGGTCCGCGACGCCTGGGCGGGGTCGTAGCCCGGGCAGGAGCCCATGGCGGCGACCCGGCCGGTGTGCACGTCCAGGACGACCGCCGACGCCCGGGTGGTGGCGCCGTCCTCGCACGCCTGCTCGAGGCGCTGCTCGGTGACGAACTGCAGGTCGGCGTCGATGGTGAGCTCGACGGTCTCGCCGTCGGTCGCCGGGGTGGACTCGTCGATCCCCGACGGGATCGGGTTGCCGCCGCTGCCCACCTCGACCCGGCGCTCGCCGTCGGACCCGGCCAGCTCCTCGTCGAAGGTGTGCTCGATGCCGGCCAGCCCGTCGCCGTCCCGGCCGACGAAGCCGATGACCTGCCCGGCCGTCGTCCCGGCGGGATAGAGGCGGACGGGGTCGTCCTCGAAGAAGATGCCGCCCAGGTCCAGCTCGTCGATGGCGTCGACGGTCTCCGGGGACACCTGCGCGGCCAGGACGACGTAGCGGCTGTCCCGCGACAGCGCGTCGGTCAGCTCCGACACCGGGACGTCGAGCAGCGTGGTGAGCGCGAGCGCGGTGCGGGCGGGGTCGGTGACCACCGTCGGGTCGGCGACCACGCGGGAGGCGTCGACGGTGTAGGCCAGCGGGTTGCCGTCGCGGTCGGTCACCGCGCCGCGCAGCGCCGCGATCGGGTAGCTGCGCAGCCGGTCCTGCGCCGCGGCGGTGGCGTACTCGCCGCCGTCCACGCCCTGCAGCAGGACCAGCTTGCCGGTGACGACCAGCAGCGGGACGACCACCAGGACCAGGCCGACGGTCAGCCGGCGGCTGCCGGCGCGCAGCGCGGCGACAGTCCGGCGGCTGCCGGGGGTCCGGCGGGGCGCGAAGGCGCCCGACCCCGCAGGGAGCCGGTCATCGGGGCGTCGTCCGGAGGCGGGGCGGCGCACGTGGGGAGGCACCGGTCAGCCTCCCGTGCCGGACTCGGGGTCGGTCCCGGGCTCCCCGGCAGGCACCGGTTCCCCGCGCAGGGTGACCGTGCCGTCCTCGCCGATCACCAGGTAGGCGGCGGAGCCGGCGGGGACCAGGCCGGCGTCCGCGGCGGCCGAGGCCAGCGCGGCGGGCGTGCTGCCGTCGACCACCAGCTGCTCGAGGCGCTCGACCTCCTGGGCGCGGTCAGCGTTGGCCCCGGCGAGCTGGGTCGCCTTCAGCGAGTTGACCGCGATGGCCGTGTTGAGGAACAGCAGGGCCAGCGACGTGGCCACGAGCATCGCCACCACGAGCACCACGAGGGGAGCCTGCCGGCGGGAGAACAGCCCGCCGCGGGCACGGGTCGGCGCGGCGGCCGCGACCGGCCGGGGCGTGGGGCCCGTCGGCAGCGACCGGGCCGGGCGGGTCCGCAGGGCGCCGGTGCGGACGGGGACGCTGTGCGCGCGCCCCGACCGGTCGGGGGCGGCGACCGGGATCCGGGCGGCCGAGGACCGGTCCGGGGCGATCGGCACCGCCCGGGGAGCGACCCGGCGCGCGGCACCGGGGGCGCGCCGCGGCTCCGGCGGGACCCCGGCGGCGCGGGCAGTGGCACTCATGCGGCCCGCCGGGTGCGCTCGGCGGCGCGGACCCGCGCGGAGGCCGCCCGGGGGTTGGCGGCGACCTCGGCGTCGGACGGGCCCTCCCCGCCACGGGTGAGCAGACGCAGCGTGGGGCCGTACTCGGGCAGCGGCACCGGCATCTCCGGGGGCGTGCGGTCGGTCGCGGACGCGGCGAGGGTCTGCTTGACGATCCGGTCCTCGAGGGAGTGGAAGGTGATGACGGCGATGCGCCCACCGACGGCCAGCGCCTCGATCGCGGCCGGCAGGGCCCGCTCCAGGACGCCGAGCTCGTCGTTGACCTCGATCCGCAGCGCCTGGAAGGTCCGCTTGGCGGGGTGGCCGCCGGTGCGGCGGGTGGCCGCCGGGATGGACTCCCGCACCAGCTCGGCCAGCCGGCCGGTGCGGGTGAACGGCTCGCGCGCCCGCTCCCGCTCGATCGCCCGGGCGATGCGGGCGGCGAACCGCTCCTCGCCGTAGACACGCAGCACGCGGGTGAGGTCGGCCGCGGAGTAGGTGTTGACGACGTCGGCGGCGGTACGCCGCGCGGCCGGGTCCATCCGCATGTCGAGCGGCGCGTCGGCGGCGTAGCTGAAGCCGCGGCCGGGGCGGTCGAGCTGCAGGGAGGAGACCCCGAGGTCGAACAGGACCGCCTGTACCTCCTCGGCACCGAGCCGCTCGAGCACGTCGGGGAGCTCGTCGAAGACGGCGGGGACGACGGTGGCGCGGTCGGCCACGCCGGCGGCCCCCAGCCGCCGGGTCGCCTCCGCGCGGGCGTCGGGATCGCGGTCCAGGCCGATCAGCCGCATGCCCGGGTGGGCGCGCAGCAGCGCCAGGGAGTGCCCGGCCAGACCCAGGGTGGCGTCGACGAGCACCGCGCCCTCGGCCGCGCAGGCGGGGCCGAGCAGGTCGACCACCCGGTCGAGCAGCACGGGCACGTGCACCGCGGCGGGTGCCGGCTCGCTGCTGCTCATCGTCGACTGCTCCTCGGACGGGTCGGTCGGGGCCCGTCCATGGTGGCGCGGGGCAGCGGTCGGCGGGTGGAGGGCAGCGGCGTTTCGCCGGTGGTGTCGGGCACCGGTGGGGCGGAGTGGGGGTGGTGGAGCGCAGTGGGGCGACTTCCCGGGCCGGAGTGGCGACCCGCCCCCCGCGGGGCCCGCCTGGCGCCGGGGAAGTGCGTCAGGTGGCGCCCCGCGGGGACGGGGAGGGCCCGTGCCGGTCCGGACCTGGGGAGGGGCCGGCCGGCGCGCGCCCGGGGCGCGGTGCGCTCCCTCCGTGCCGTGGGGGTCCGAGCCGCGGGGAAGGCGGCTCGGGCCGGTCCGGTCGAGCCGCGGGGAAGTCGGCTCGGTCGGGAGGTGGCCCGGAGGGGGGTCGGGACGGACGTCGGATCACGAGAGGGTGGGCATCCCCTCGCTCTCCATCTCGGCGAACTTCGCCTCCTGCTCGGCCACGTAGGCGTCCCAGGTGGCGGCGTCCCAGATCTCGAAGCGCGTGTCGACGCCGACCACGACCACGTCCCGGTCCAGGCCGGCGTACTGCCGCAGGTTGGCGGGGATGGTGATCCGGCCGGTCTTGTCCGGCTCGACCTCGACCATCGACCCGAAGCTCATGCGGGCCCGCATGCGGGCCTCGGCGGTGTCGGCGGGCGCCATGGACGCCGCGGCCTGGCTCTGCTCGGCGACGCGGTTCATGGTGAGGCCGTAGATGCAGCGCTCCTGGCCCTTCTTGATCACCATGCCGCCGGCCACCTGCTCGCGGAAGCGGACGGGGAGTGCGAGCCGGCCCTTCTCGTCGAGCCGCAGCGGATAGCTGCCGACGAACACCGGATCACCTCCCCCATCGGTCCTCCTCGCGCTCCGGGGCGCCCCCGGGACGGGCCCTGCCTCCCCACCGGGCCACACAGTAACCCACTACGCCCCACCGAACACCACTCGACACCATCTCGTGACCGGCCTCCCCCACTGCTCCACCCGCAGGTCAGCGGGCCGTGCGCGCCGGGTGGGGCGGGGTGGGGCGCAGGGTGGGGTGCAGTGGCGTCCGGGGCGGCCCGGCCGGTCGTCGCGCTGGGTCGCCGTGGGGACCGGAGGGCCCGCACACGTTGGTGAACCCACCCGTCCGGTGTCGCGGGACCGCCCCGTGACCGGTCCGCGCACGTACCGTGGGAGGACGCCGACCGCCGAGGCGCGGTCGCACGGGGAGGGAGCGGCGTTGGGCAGGGAGCCGACGACTGTCGAGGCGACGCCGTGACCGACCTCGCCCGGACCGGAGCCGGCGCATCCGTCGACGTCGCGGCGGAGGGTGCCCGGATCGCCGCCAACATGGCGCGCGTCGTCCACGGCAAGCCCGACGTCGTCCACCTGGCCCTGGTGGTGCTGCTGGCCGAGGGACACCTGCTGATCGAGGACGTGCCGGGGGTCGGGAAGACCACGCTGGCCAAGGCCCTGGCCGCCTCCATCGACGCGAGCGTGCGCCGCATCCAGTTCACCCCGGACCTGCTGCCGAGCGACGTGACCGGGGTGTCGGTCTACGACCAGGAGACCCGCGAGTTCGAGTTCAAGCCGGGGGCGGTGTTCGCCAACATCGTCGTGGCCGACGAGATCAACCGGGCCTCCCCCAAGACCCAGTCGGCCCTGCTGGAGTGCATGGAGGAGCGGCAGGTCACCGTCGACGGGGTCAGCTACGAGCTGGCCCGGCCGTTCCTGGTGGTGGCCACCCAGAACCCCATCGAGATGGAGGGCACCTACCCCCTCCCGGAGGCCCAGCGCGACCGGTTCACCGCGCGCGTCTCCATGGGCTACCCCGACCGCGAGGCCGAGCTGGCCATGCTCGACGACATGGTCACCACCGACCCGCTGGCCTCGCTCACCCCGGTGGCCGACGCCGCGGGGGTGCGCACGCTCGTCGCCGCGGTCGGCCGGCTGCACGTCTCCGAGGCCGTCCGCCGCTACGTGGTCGCCCTGGTGGAGGCCACCCGCCGCTCCCCCGATCTGCGGCTGGGCGCCTCGCCGCGGGCGGGGCTGCAGCTGCTGCGCACCGCCCGGGCCGCGGCCGCCCTCGCCGGCCGCGACCACGTCCTGCCCGACGACGTCCAGACCGTCGCGGTGCCGGTGCTCGCCCACCGGCTGCTGCTGACCCCGGACGCTGGGGGGGGCGGGCGCCCCACCCACCAAGTTCTACACCAACAAGAAGGAAACCTCCCCCGGGATCGCGGC
>NZ_JBJGYU010000035.1:0-48094 GCF_054050155.1 Geodermatophilus sp. SYSU D00703
GGGGGGGGGGGGGCGCGGGCGGGCGGGGGGGGGGGGGGGGGGGGGGGGGGGGGCGGGGGGGGGGGGGGGGGGGGCGGCGGCGGCCCCCCCCCCCCCCCCCCCCCCCCCCCCCCCCCCCCCCCCCCGGGGCTCGGGGAGGTCGTCGCAGCTCTCGATCGGCGGGCGCCGCCCGCATCGGCGACCCGGCACCGGGTGCCGGGGAGAGCGAGCCGGCTCGCGCTCCGCGGTCGCGGAGTGCGGCGTGACCCGGACCGGCCGGGCCACGCCGCGGTCCGGTCAGTAGTCGCCGCCGTACTCGTCGTCCTCGTAGTCGTAGTCGTCGTGGTCGGAACTCTCGTCGTGCTCGTCGAAGTGGCAGTCGTCGCTGTCGTCCCAGTCACTGCCCCAGTCGTCGCTGCAGTTCTCGTCCCAGTCGTCGTCGAACACGGTCCACTCCTTCGTCCCAGGCCCGGGAAACCACTTCCCGTGTCGTGCCTGGAGAAGAGAATGGCGAGCGAGAAAGAGCGCCGACACCGAGCAGACCCCCGCATTCCTGGAGGGCACCACCACCGTTCCGGGTGGGGTCCACCTCCGGAACGGTGGTCTCCGCGGCCTCACTCTCCGCCGGGCCGCCGGGCCGCCGGGCCGCCGGCGCCGGACCGGGTCGGCCGTCGGGCGGGCTCCGGATCGCCGGCAGGACGCCGACGGCGGGCCGATGGCGGAGACGGTGCCTTCCGATCCTGGCCCCTCCGCTTCGCGGCGACCCACCCTGGCGGCGGTGTCCCGTGGCGCTCCCCGGCACCGCCGGACGCCCGAGGCAGGCGACCGGACCTCCTCGTGTCGTCGGCGCCCCACCGACGGTCGGGCTGCGTCCCCTGCTGCTTCGGTCCCCTACGAGCCGATCGACTGCGTCCGCTCCTCGCCGGCGGGAGGCGGGGAGCCGGCGCGGAGGAGGTGGACGCCGTGCTGGGCGATCGACTGGGCGAGTCCTCCGGGAAGTTCACCACCGTCCGCGTGCTGCCCTCCGAGGGGCAGCAGGTGTGGCTGGAGGCGCCCTTCCAGGGACGGGGCACCCTGCTGGGACAGGAGATCACCGACACCGGCACCTACCGGCAGACGTTCCGTCCCGGGCGCGTCCTGTCCGGAGAGGGCCACGTGCTGATGATGGCCGCGAACGGCGACGTCGCCGACTGGGTCGGCGGTGGCGTGGGCCGCCAGACCGGGCCGGGCTACCAGGCCAGCTTCGGGGTCTGGGGCTCCTGTCCGTCCGCGACCGGCCTCCTCGGGCGGCTGGCCGAGGTGGCCCACGTCCTCGAGTACGAGGTCACCGAGGACGGCAGCTACCACTGGACCATGTGGGCGTGGACGGGCGCCGGCGTGCCCCCGATCCCCCGCCAGGAGGCGCCGGCCAGCGCGATGACCTGACCGCGGGGTGCCGGGCCCGGATCGGGGTACTGCCGGTCCGGGCCCGATCGGCCCTGGGAGCTCCAGGAGGGAGACGCCGGTGTCCTCGTCCTCCCCGGCCGGGCCGCGCCCCACGAGGGGTCCGCGCCGCCCGGCGGGCCTCGCGGTGGGCTGCGCGGTCGCCCTGGTCCTCGCGGCGTGCGGCTCCGGCGACGAGGGCGGGGGCGACGCCGCCGGAGGCGGGACCGACGGCGCCACTCCGGTGACCGTCGGCTACTTCCCGCTGGTGCACACCGCGACCGCCGTCCACGCCGACGAGACGGGCCTGTTCGCCGACGCCGGTCTCGACGTCACTCTCGAGCAGACGTCCGGGGGCGCCCAGGCCATCCCGTCGCTGATCGCCGGGGAGTACGACATCACCTACGGCAACTACACCTCGGCCCTCCTGGCCGCCCAGCAGGGACTCCCGGTCCGGGTGGTGGCGGGCAACGACGTCGGCGCCGACGACCACGCGATCATGGTCGCCGCCGACTCCCCCTACCAGTCCGCCGCCGACCTGGCCGGCGCTCGCATCGCGGTCAACAACCTGCAGAACATCGGCACGGTGGCCATCAACGCGGTCCTCGAGGACGCCGGGGTCGACATCTCCACCATCGAGTTCGTCGAACTGCCGCTGCCGGACATGGCCGCGGCCCTGGACGGCGGGGACGTCGACGCCATCTGGCAGGTCGAGCCGTTCCAGGCCTCGGCCCTGGCGGCCGGCCACCGCGTGCTGTTCCCGCTGTTCAGCGGCCCGGTCGAGGACATGCCCGTCGCCGGCTGGCTGACCACCGAGCAGTACGCCCAGGAGAACCCCGAGGTCGTCGAGGCCTTCCGCACGGCGATGGCGCAGTCGATGGAGCAGCTCACCGGCGACCGGGAACGCCTGGTGGAGCTGGTGCCGACCTACACCCAGGTGCCCGCCGAGACCGTGCAGCAGGTCGCGCTCCCCGCGTGGGACGCCGACGTGGACGAGGCGCAGCTGCAGGAGATGGCGGACCTGATGCTGGAGTACGGGATCATCAGCGAGGAGTTCGACGTCCAGACGATGGTCGTCGACTAGAGAGCCGTACCGGCCCGCACCAGCTCGGCCGCCTCCCGCTCGACCGCACCGGCGAGCACGTCCAGGCCGCCGACCACCGCGGGATCGGCGACCAGCCCGAAGCACAGCCGGTCGGCGATCGAGACCACGGCCACCCGGAGGGCGTGGTGCTGGGCGACCTCGACGAGCGAGTGGACCGCGGCCACGCGCGCGCCGAGCACGGCGACCTCGCGCTCGGGCCCGCGGACGTTCGACACGGTGAGGGCGAAGGCCCGCCCGCTCCGCTGCAGCCGCTGCGACCAGCTCGCCGTGCGCGGCGAGAACCGGGCCAACCGGGCCATCAGCTCGTCGAGCTCCTGCGCGTCGTGGTGGGCCTTGCGCAGGGCCGTCTCCGCCCGGACGGCGGTCAGCCGCGTGGCGACGTCCGGCTCGTCCACCGGGAGGTCGACACGGAACCACGAGTCGCGGTTGCCGGCCGCGTCGCCGTCGGAGTGCAGGGCCACCGGGACCTTGACGCGCAGGCCGTGGACCGGCCCGTGGCGGTGCTCCAGCCAGAGGCGCAGCGCGCCCGCGACGACGGCGAGCACCGCGTCGTTCACCGTCGCGCCGGCCAGCTCCCGGGCGGCGTCGCGCACGGCGGGGAGCGAGGTCCCGGCGAACGCGACGTCGCGGTCGTGTCCCACCCGCGCGTCGAACGGGGAGCGGCGCAGGCCCGGGAGGAGCTCACCGGTCAGGACGTCGGCGAGGTGGGCACGCCCAGGGGCACCGCCGGCCGGCCTCGGGGGGACGGCGGCCGGGCCGGGCGCGTCGGCCGCCGGCGCGGGCGTCGGGTCCCACAGCACGTCGTGGGCCAGGCGCATCAGCGTCGTGCCGTCGGCCAGGGCGTGGTGCACCCGCCACACCAGGACCGCTCCCCCGCCCTCCAGCGGCCCGACCAGGTCCATCCGCCACAGCGGCCGGCGCCGGTCCAGGCGCTGCACGAACAGCCGCGCCACCTCCCGGCGCAGGCCGGCCGGGTCGAGCGGGCCGGCCGCGGCCACGGCACCGACGTGCGCCGCCACGTCCACCGCCTCGTCGGGACACCACGTCGGCTCCTCGGCGGTGCCGGCCAGCCGCCAGGTCAGCCGCGGCGCGCCCGGCAGCCGGCGGGCCACCGCGTCGCGGAGCTCCGCCGCGCTCGGGGCGCCCGCCGGGAGGTGGACCACCTTGCACGTGTGCCCGACCAGTGCCGGGCCCTCGAGGGCCAGGATCGCCCGGTCCTCGGCGGAGAGGCGGACCTGCACGGGAGCAGCCTGCCGGGCCGCGGACCGCCCGGACACCCCGCGGCGCCTCCCGCCCGTGCCCTCCGCGGTGCTGTCACAGATCGTCCTCGGCCGGTGTCTCCATGCCGGGACCACACGACGAGGAGGAGTCATGACCAGCACCACCCGGATCCCCCAGGCCGAGATCTCCGGCGTCCGGGGCGCCGTCCTGAAGGCGATCAGCCGGAAGGCGCTCGGCGACGTACCCGACGCCCTCGGGGTCATGTGGCACCACCGGCCGGTGCTCCGGTTCAGCTTCGGCCTCGGCCGGAAGGCGGCCCGGTGGCACGCGTGCGACGAGCACCTGAAGTCCTACGCCCACATGGCGGTCGCGTCCCTGGTCGGGTGCTCGTTCTGCCTGGACTACGGGTACTTCCAGGCGCACGACAAGGGGCTCGACGTCACCAAGGCCCGCGAGGTGCCGCGGTGGCGCGAGTCGCACGTGTTCACCCAGCTGGAGCGCGACGTCATGGAGTACGCCGAGGCGGTGTCGCAGACGCCGCCGACCGTCACCGACGAGCTCTCCGCCCGGCTGCTCGCGCAGCTCGGCGCACCGGCGATGGTCGAGCTCACCGCGTGGATCGCGCTGGCGAACCAGTTCGCGCGGACCAACGTCGCCCTCGGCATCGAGGCCCAGGGCATCTCGGCGTCGTGCGGCCTGGCGCCCCTCGCCCAGCCGAGCCGGGTCGCGTCGACGGCATGACCGACGACCCGTTCGTCGCCCACCGCAGCCTGCTGTTCACGGTCGCCTACGAGCTGCTCGGCTCCGCCGCCGACGCGGAGGACGTCGTCCAGGAGGCCTGGCTGCGGTGGGCGGGCCTCGCCACCGCGGCCCGCGCCGAGGTCCGCGACCCGCGGGCCTACCTGGTGCGGACCGTCACCCGGCAGGCGCTGAACCGGCTGCGCACGCTGGCGCGCCGGCGCGAGGAGTACGTCGGCGAGTGGCTCCCCGAGCCCCTGCTGACCAGCCCGGACGTCGCCGAGGACGTCGAGCTCGCCGAGAGCGTCTCGTTCGCGATGCTCACCGTGCTGGAGACCCTCGGCCCCACCGAGCGCGCGGTGTTCGTGCTGCGCGAGGTGTTCGACACGCCGTACGACGAGATCGCGGAGACGGTCGGCAAGACGCCGGCGGCGGTGCGCCAGATCGCCTCCCGCGCGGCGCGGCACGTGGCCGCACGTCGGCCGCGCGTGCAGGTGGACCGGGCCGAGCAGGAGGCCGTCGTGGCGCGGTTCCTGGCGGCGGTGCGCGGTGGCGACCTGCAGGGGCTGCTGGACGTGCTCGCTCCCGACGTCGTCGTGGTGGCCGACGGCGGCGGCGTGGTCGCCGCGGCGCGCCGCCCGATCACCGGCGCCGACCGGGTGGCCCCGCTCCTGGCCGGCCTGGCCGGGCTGGCCGGCCAGGTCGCGGTCGTGCCGGTGCAGCTCAACGGCGGCCCGGCGGCGCGACTCGACGTCGACGGGACGCTGGACACCGTGGTGAGCCTGGTGGTCGAGGACGGCCGGATCACCCGCATCTACGCCGTCCGCAACCCGGACAAGCTGGCCCGGCTCGCCGAGGAGGCCCAGCTGCGCCGGTGAACGGCCGGGAGATCAGTCGGGGCCGGCTGCGCCCGCGTCGGCCTCGCCGAGCGGCGGGGAGGTGTCGGCTGCCGTGCTCGACCCCGCCGCGGTCGACTCGGGGACGGCGGTGTCCTCCGGGCCCGCAGAGCTGCCAGGCACGCCGGGCTCGGTGGCGCCGGGGTCGCTGCTCTCCTCCTCCGGCGCGCCGGTCCCCGGGGTGGTGCCCTCCGGCGCGCTCGGCACCGGTGTGTCCGCCGCGGTGCCCTCGTCGGAGGTGTTCTCCGGCGCGGGAGGGCTCTCCGTGTCGGGTACCGGCGCCGGTGCGCTGGTCTCCGGGACCGCGTCCGTGCCCGCGTCCGTCGGCGCCACGCGGGACGAAGGGCTGTGGAACGCGGCACGCGCGGCGTGGACCATCCTCACAGCGGGGCTGGAGCGAGGGGGCGCGCCGTGCTGACGACCGCGTACTGGCCCGCCGAGCGCACCGATGCGGTGCAGGAGCTGACCGTCGGGGACCTGCTGCGGAGCGCCGCGGCACGGTCCCCGGACGCCCCCGCGCTGGTCGAGGGGGTGCCCGACAGGGACCAGCGCCGCCGCTGGTCCTACGGCCGGCTCCTGGCCGAGTCCGAGGAGGCGGCGCGGGCGCTGCTGGGCCGCTTCGCCCCGGGTGAGCGGGTCGCGGTCTGGGCCAACAACAGGCCCGAGTGGGTCCTCCTGGAGATGGCCGCGGCGCTGGCCGGGCTCACCCTCGTCACGGTGAACCCCGCGCTGCGGGCCGACGAGCTGCGGCACGTGCTGCGCCAGTCGCGCGCGTCCGGCCTGTTCCTGCTGCGCGAGTACCGCGGCAACCCGATGGCCGAGACGCTCGCCGCCGTCCGGTCGGACCTGCCCGACCTGCGGGAGAGCGTGCTGTTCGACGACTGGGCGCGCTTCTGCGCGTCCGGGGCGCCCACCGAGGCGCTGCCGGCCGTGTCCCCGGGCGACCCGGCGCAGATCCAGTACACCTCGGGCACGACCGGGCTGCCCAAGGGGGCGGTGCTGCACCACCGCGGGATCGCCAACAACGCGCGGCTGGCCTACGTCGAGGTCCTCGACGTGCGCCCAGGCGAGGCGGTCGTCAACGCGATGCCGCTGTTCCACGCGGCGGGCGGCGTCCTGGCCACGCTCTCGGCGATCGCGAGTTCCGGCACACAGGTGCTCATGCCCGCCTTCGACCCCGGGCTGCACCTGCAGCTCATCGAGGAGGAGCGCAGCGTCGGGCTCGCTGGCGTCCCCACGATGCTCCTCGCGCTGCTCGCCCACCCCGCCTTCCCCGACACCGACACCTCCTCGGTGCGCTGGGCGCTCTCCGGCGGCGCGCCCGTCCCACCGCCGCTGGTCCGGAGGGTGGAGCAGGTCCTCGGCGTGCCGATGCACGTCATCTACGCGCAGACCGAGGCCTCCCCCGGGATCACCATGACCCGCAGCGACGACGACCCGGACGACCGGGCGGAGACCCTGGGCCGGCCCCTGCCGGCGACCGAGGTGCGCATCGCCGACCCCGTGGACGGCGCCACCGTCGCCCCGGGCACGGTCGGCGAGCTGTGCACGCGCGGCTACTCCGTGATGACCGGCTACTTCGACGCGTCCGAGCAGACCGCGGCGGCGATCGACGCGGACGGGTGGCTGCACACCGGCGACCTGGCGTCCATGGACGAGCGGGGCTACTGCCGGATCGCCGGCCGCCTCAAGGAGATGGTCATCCGCGGGGGCGAGAACATCTACCCGCGCGAGGTCGAGGACGTGCTGTTCACCCATCCCGGGGTGGCCGAGGTGGCCGTCATCGGGGTGCCGGACCCGGTGTGGGGCGAGCAGGTCGCCGCGTTCGTCCGGCCGGCGCCCGGGCCCCGGCCCAGCGAGGCCGAGCTCGTCGCCCACTGCCGGGAGCGCCTGGCGCCGCACAAGACGCCGCGGCACTGGCGGTTCGTCGACCGCTTCCCCCTGACCGCGTCCGGGAAGATCCAGAAGTACCGGCTGCGGGAGGAGTTCGCGGCGGACCGGCACCCCGAGCCGGCGTGAGGGACCGAGGTCCTCCGCACGCTGCGCCCGGCGACCCTGGGGACGCGCCGCCCGCCTGCCCAGCGTCCGGCGCAGCGAACCCCGCTGAGGAGGAGCCGTGCAGGCCAGAGACGTCATGACCCGCGAGGTCGTCACCGTGGGGCCGGAGACCTCCGCCAAGTACGCCGCTGAGGTCATGGCCGAGCACGGCTTCGCCGCCCTCCCCGTCGTCGACGACGACGACCGGCTGGTCGGGATCGTGGCCGAGGCCGACGTCCTGCGCGACCGGATGCCGCAGGACCCCCGGCTCCACCTGCGCCGCGACGGCGGGACCCCGACCTCGGCCCCGGCGCTGCTGGTGCACGGGGTGATGACCCGCGACGTCCGTGCGGTCCAGGACACGGCCGACGTCGCGGACATCGCCCGGCTGTTCGTCGACGACCGGCTGCGCAGCGCCCCCGTCCTGGACGGCGACCGCCTGGTGGGCATCGTCAGCCGGCGCGACGTGCTGCGGACCCTGATCCGTCCGGACGCCGAGATCCGGCACGACCTCCTCCACCTCGTGGAGGGCTACACCGGCTCGCTGGACGCGTGGTCGGTCGCGGTCAGCGACGGCGTGGCCACGATCCAGCGCACCCGGGGCGTGCCCGAACCCTCCCCCGAGGTCGAGGAGCGGGCCCTCGCCGAACTGGCCCGGACCGTCGGCGGGGTGGTGAGCGTGCGAGTCCTCCCGGCAGAGGCCGGGGGGACGCCCGTGGCCGGGCAGCCGAGCCGCCCGGTGGTCGTGGGCGCGGACGGCGCGGACGGCGCGGACGGCGATCGGTGAGCCCGACCGCCCCGCGGGTCCTGGTCACCGCGGCCAGCAGGTACGGGTCCACCCACGAGATCGCCGCAGCGCTGGCTCGCGCACTTCCCGAGGGAGCTTCCGCTGCTGGCACCGCCCTGACCGCCACGTGGATCCCCGCGGAGAACCGCCCCGACCCGTCGGCCTACGACGCCGTCGTCCTCGGCAGCGCCGTGTACGCCGGCTCGTGGCTGCCGGCGGCCCGGGACCTCGCCACCGCGCACGCGACGGCCCTGCGCAACCGGCCCCTGTGGCTGTTCTCCAGCGGCCCGATCGGCGACCCGCCGTTCCCGTCCGACGAGCCCGACACCGCCGACACCCTCCGGAGGATGCTGGGTCCGCGCGGCCACCGGGTCTTCCCCGGCCGCCTGGAACGGTCCCGGCTCACGTTCGCCGAACGGGCGATGGTCACCGCCATGCGCGCTCCCCTCGGTGACTTCCGGGACTGGCCCGCCGTGGCGGCCTGGGCCGGGGAGATCGCCGTCGAGGTCGCCGCACCCACGACGTCGGCGTCCAGCCCTGGGCGCCCGGAGAACACGGTCACTGGCTGCGGCTGATCCCCACCACGTCACCGGACGACGGGTCGTGCCGGGCGAGCTGCCACCGGCCGTGGACCCGCGGGCCCACCTCTGAGCGCTCCGGCCGGCGGAGTGCCCAACGTCCCGGCCGCCGGGGCCACTCAGCACCGCGCGCGGGACCTTCGCTCCGAGCGCGCGCGTCCGCCGCGGCGCAGGCTCAGCACCGTCGGGAGACCGTGGGCGTGCTAGGAGATGGAGCGGTACCCGGAATGGGCTGGTACGGCTGGAACCACATGAGCGGCTGGGGCTGGTTCACGATGACGGTCAGCGCCCTGCTGCTGCTGGCACTCGTCGTGGGCGGCATCGTGGCGCTGGCCCGGGTCGCCCAGCAGCCGTCAGTGCGCACGCCGCCGCAGCCCGCCGCGTCCCCACCGCCGCGGCCGGCCGAGGACGTGCTCGCGGAGCGGTTGGCCCGGGGCGAGATCTCGGTGGACGAGTACCGGGAGCGGCTCGCCGCGCTCAGCTCGAGCGGCCAGGGCGCACCCCCGCGCTGATCCCCTGCCGCCTGCCGCGTGCCCTGCCCCTCCGGGTCACGGCCGGTGGTGCAGGCGGCAGCCGCACACCGTCCCCGGCCATCCCGGCCAGGTCGGCGAGGGTCCGGGCGATCCCGTCGCCGAGGACGTCCACGTCGGGAACGGCGGCGTCGGCATCGACCGACACCGCCAGCACGCCGGCGTAGGACAGCGCCGCGACCGCGAGCGGGACCCGCGACACCAGCGGGGCGATCGGTACCGCCTCCACCATCCGGGCGCCGGCCAACCACAGCGGCGCCGGCGGGCCGGCGACGTCGGTGACCGACAGGGAGGTGTTGCGGCTGCCGAGCCGGCGTCCCCAGCGGACGACCAGCCGGGCCACCGGTGCCGGCAGCCGGACGTCGACGACGCTGCCCGCGGCCGCGCGGAGCCGGGCCTTGCCCGCCGCGGTGGTGCGAGCGATCCCCGCCAGCCGCCGCAGCGGGTCCGGCTCGCCGACCGGCAGGTCGACGACGAGCATGCCCGTCACCTGCTGCCCGGGCAGGCCCGTGGCGGCCGGGACGACTGCTCGCACCAGTCGGGGCGGCTGCTCGCCCCGGGCGGCGAACAGCTCCCGCAGGCCGCCGGCCACCGCGGCCAGCAGCAGGTCGTTGACGGTGACGGTCAGGGCGTGCCCGGTGCGCTGCAGGTCCGCCAGCGGGTGCCGGGCGACGGCCAGCCGCCTGCCGGGGCCGGTCCGCCGCGGCAGGGACGTGCGGGGCACCGGGCCGCCCAGGTCGGACATGAGGTCGCGCAGCTGCTCCAGGCCTCGCCGGCCGCGGCGGGAGCCGCCCGCCGGTCGTGCCCGGCGCAGCGCCGCGGCCGCCTCGTGCAGCCGGGCGCGCAGCAACTCCCGGTGCGTCGGCAGCGGGGGCACCGCGGCTGCCGCCGGCTCCTCCGGGACGGTGTCGGCCGCGGGGTCGAGCAGCGCGCCGGCGAGCGCCACGCCGGTCCGCCCGTCGGCGAGGACGTGGGAGACCACGACGAGGACCGCGAACCGGCCGTCGGGCAGGCCCTCCACGACCTCCGCCCGCCACAGCGGCCGGTTCTGCAGCAACGGCTGCAGCGAGCGGCCGGCCGCCCAGCTGCCGAGGTCGGCGCCCGGCGGCAGCCGTCCCGTCCCGACGTGGCGCAGCGGGTCGAACGACGGGTCGGCGACCCAGATCGGGCGACCCTCACCGACGCGGGTCCACACCACCCGCCTGCCCAGGGCGGGGACGCGGCGGGCCCGGGCGGCCAGCGCCGAGCGGACGCCGGCGGTGTCGACGGCGCCGTCCGCCCGCCGGAACGGCCCCGGGTCGAAGACCCCGAGGAGTGCGATCTGCATCGGTGTGTGCCGGTCGGCCGCCCACACGTTGACCAGCTCGTCGGCGCGCAGCCGGGTGAACGACACGCGCCCACGGTGCCCTGCCCGCCGGAGGGCCCGACAGGGACCAACGCCCACGGCGCTCGACGTGCTCCGCTGCCCACGAGCAGGGGCTCAGTGACCTCGGACCCTGGGGGCGCATCACGGCGCCCAAGAGTCTGGTCGGCGGGGTGGTCGGGCCGACAGGGGGTCGATGCGATGACCGAGCAGCCGTCTTCGCCACCGGGGGCGCCGGAGCCGGCGGGGACCGTCACCTGGCTCGACGACCCGCGCGCCACCGACGTCGCGCGCGCCGGCGGCAAGGGAGCCGGCCTCGCGCGGCTGCGGCAGGCCGGCCTGCCGGTGCCCGACGGTCTCGTCGTCGACGCCGGGGCCTACCGGCACTTCGTCGCGGTGTCCGGCCTCGGCTCCCTCGTGGAAGGGGTGACCGCCGACCTCGACGGGCGCGACGCCGGCGCGCTGGACGGCGCGTCGGCGCGGCTGCGGGCCGCCTTCGACTCGGCGCCGGTGCCCGGAGAACTGGCCGGACCGATCGTCGCGGGCTGGCACCGGCTCGGCGGGCCGCCGGTGGCGGTGCGCTCCTCGGCCACCACGGAGGACCTCCCGGGGGTCAGCTCCGCCGGCCAGCAGGACACCGTGCTCGACGTCCGCGGCGCCGACCAGGTGGTGGCCGCCGTCCGGCGCTGCTGGTCCTCGCTGTGGACGGCGCGGGCGATGGCCTACCGCATCCGGCAGGGCACGCCCTCCACCGAGGTCGCCGCGGCCGTCGTCGTCCAGCGGATGGTGCCGGCCGACGTCGCCGGCGTGCTGTTCACCGCCGACCCGCTCACCGGGCGCCGCGACCGGGTGGTCGTGGAGGCCGTCCGCGGCCTGGGAGACGCCCTGGTCAGTGGGCGGGTGACCCCGCAGCGGTGGGTGCTGGACGCCGGCAGCCTCGCCGTCCTGGACCGGCCCGACGGGTCGGACCGTCCCCTGCTCGACGACGCGCGCCTGCGGGAGCTGGCCGGCCTCGGGCTGCGGGCGGCCGCGCTGTCCGGGATCCCGCAGGACCTGGAGTGGGCCGTCGCCGGCGGGCGCTGCTGGCTGGTGCAGTCCCGGCCGATCACCTCCCTGTTCCCGCTGCCGTCCGGACCGCCGGCCGGCCCGGGCGTGCGGGTGTACATCCCGCTCACCCTGGCCGCGCAGGGCCTGACCGAGCCGCTGACCCCCGCGGGCGGCACCCTGTTCGCCGCACTGGCCACCGCCGCGACGTCCCGGTGGGCGTCCGGACGGCGCGCGCCGCGGGGGTCACCGGTGTCGACGGCGGCAGGCCGCCTCCTCTACGACATGACCCCGCTGTTGACCTCCCCGCGCCTCGGGCGGACCCTGGCCGACCGGATGGCGCTGAAGGACCCGGCGACCGCCGCGGCTCTCCGGGAGTGGCTCGACCGGGAGGGGCACCGGCTGGTCCGCCCCCGGGGCGCGGCAGTGGCGGTCGGCCTGGCGGTCTGGGGAGGTCGCGAGGTCCCCGGGCTGGCCGCGGCGGCCGCCGCCCCGGGGCGTGCACGGCGGAGACTGCTCGCCCGCGCGGAGGACCAGCTCCGCCGGCTCTCCCGGGAGGCCGCGGCCCTGCCGGGCGCCCGGCAGCAGGTGGAGTTCGTGCTGGACACCGTGCCGCGGCGCGCCCTCGACGTGGCCTGGGTCCAGCTGCCACCGGTGTACGCGGGCCTGCTGGCCGGCGCGCTGGCCGCCCGGCTGTGCGAGCGGTGGCTGGGCTCCTCGTCGGGGCTGGAGCCGGTGCGCCGCTGGCTGCCCCACGACCCGACGCTGGCGATGGGCACCGCCCTGGCGCGGCTGGCGCAGGCCTGCGCGACGACCGGCCGGGAGCCGTCGGCGCAGATGCCGGGCATGGCGGAGTTCCTGACCACCTTCGGGCACCGGGCGCCGGACCGGGAGATCGACCTGGGGCTGCCCCGCTTCGCCGACGACCCGTCCTACGTCGTGGAGCTGGTCCGTGGCTACCTCGCCGCCGGGGACCCGGCCGACCTGCTGGCCCGGCAGCGACGCGGCGCGGCCGAGGCCGGGCGCGCCGCCGGCGAGCTGGTCGCCGCGGTCCGCCGGTCCCGCGGCCGGCTCCGTGCCGCGCTGCTCCGTGCGGTGCTCACCCGCTACCGGGGTCTCGGCGGGCTGCGGGAGCGGCCGAAGTTCGACCTGGTGCGGGTGCTCGCCGTGGCCCGGGGCGTGCTCCAGCAGGTCGGCGCGGCCCTCGTCGCGTCCGGACGCCTCGACGACGCCGACGACGTGTTCTTCCTCGACCCGGCCGACCTGCGCGCCGCGGTGGACGGGCCGCCGGCGGACCTGCGCGACCGGGCCGAGCGCCGGCGGCGGGAGTACGACCGGGAGCTCGACCGGCGGGCCGTGCCGCGGATCCTCACCAGCGACGGGGAGGCCGTCTACGGCCCGGCCGCCCTCCCGGAGGGCGCCCCGGGGACGCTGCGCGGCACCGGGGTCTCCCCGGGCGTGCACGAGGGCGTCGTGCGGGTCCTCGACTCCCCCGTCGGGGCCGCGCTCGCCCCGGGCGAGGTGCTGGTCGCGGCCAGCACCGACCCGGGGTGGACGCCGCTGTTCCAGCTCGCCGGGGCCCTCGTGATGGAGGTCGGCGGGGTGGTCTCCCACGGGGCGATCGTGGCCCGGGAGTACGGCATCCCCGCCGTCGCCACGGTGCCGGACGCGACCCGGCGGCTGCACACCGGTCAGCGGGTCCGCGTGGACGGCGCCGCCGGGACCGTCACGCTCGTGGACGCCCCGGACGGCGGGGAGCGGTCGGTGCCCTCAGCGGGGACGAGCCGGGTCCTCGTCGGCTACGCCACCGGCGCCGGCTCGACGAAGGGCGTCGCCGAACGCATCGCGGCAGGCCTGCGCGGCGCCGCCGTCGAGGTGGTCGTGCGGCCGCTCGACCCGGGCCTGGACCCCACCGGGTTCGACGCCTTCGTGCTCGGCAGCGCGGTGCACGACCAGCGGTGGCTGCCCGCGGCGGTGCACTTCCTGCACGCCGCGGGGCCGCGGCTGGGCGACCGCCCCCTGTGGGTGTTCAGCGTCGCCGGCGTGGCGCCGCGCGGACCGGTGCGGCGAGCCCTCCTCCGGCAGGAGGTCCGGCGGATCGACGCGACCTTCCCCGCCGGGGTGACGCCGCGCGAGCACCGCGTGTTCGCCGGCGTCGTGGTCACGAAGGGCCTCCCGCTGTGGGTCAGGCTGTCCTGGCTCGCCGTCGGCGGGCGGCCCGGTGACCAGCGGGACTGGCCGGCGATCGACCGGTGGACGGCGGAGATCGCCGCTGCCCTCCCCCGCCGGCGCGCCGCCTCGGGCGGCCGCCTGCCCGAGCAGCGGTCCTGGGACACGGTCTACGCCCCGTCGTCCCGCGCGGAACCGCAGGACGTGCGGTGACCGCCGCCCCCTCGTCCCCTCTCGGAGAGGAGGAGCAGTGAAGACGACGATCCCTCGTCCGACGCCGCTGGACCGGACCGGGCCGGCCGCACCCGCGGACCACCGCGCGCCCCCGATAACCCCGGCAGCCCTGCTCCGTGAGGTCAGGGACGTCGTCGCCGACGTCCCCCTGCTCCTCGTCGCGCCGCTGCTGCGGCACTGGCACCGCACGTGGGGGGCCACGGCCGAGGAGGCCGCGGCGACCATGCCGGGGGACGGCCTGCTCCCCCGGGCGCAGTACCGCTGCACCCGCGCGATCACCGTCGCGGCACCGCCCGGGGAGGTGTGGCCGTGGCTGGTCCAGGTCGGCTTCGGGCGCGCCGGCTGGTACGCCAACGACCTGCTCGACAACTTCGCGCGCCCCAGTGCCCGCACGATCGTGCCCGGGCTGCAGGACCTCCACCTCGGCCAGCGGCTGGCGTTCGTCCCGTGGCCCTCGGAGCGGACGGCGTTCGTCGTCGAGGACTTCGTCGTCCCCGAGTGGCTGCTCTGGCGGACGCCGAACCGGACGTGGGCCTGGCGCCTCCGGCCGCTCCCCGGCGGGCGGACCCGGCTGGTCACCCGGATGCACACCGTCTACGAGTGGTCGCGCCCGTTCGTGCTGCTCACGGTGCTGCTCGCCGAGGTCGGCGACTTCCCGATGATGCGGCGGATGCTCCGCGGGATCCGGGCCCGCGCCGAGGCGGCGCACGGTCCACAGCACCGACGGCCCCCCGGGGGGCCGGCATGAGGATCGTCGTCATCGGCGGGACGGGGCTCATCGGCTCCAAGGTCGTCACCCGGCTGACCGAGGCCGGCCACGAGACGGTCGCCGCAGCCCCGTCCACGGGGGTGGACACCATGACGGGCCAGGGCCTCGACGACGTCCTCGCCGGGGCCGCGGTCGTCGTCGACGTGTCGAACTCCCCCTCCTTCGAGGAGGCCGCGGCGCTGTCGTTCTTCACCACGTCGACCCGCAACGTCCTGGCCGCCGAGGCGGTCGCCGGCGTCGGCCACCACGTGGCCCTGTCGGTGGTCGGTACGCGGCCCACGTCGGAGATCGCGTACTTCCGCGCCAAGGCCGCCCAGGAGGAGCTCGTCGAGGCCTCGCCGATCCCCTGGTCGATCGTGCACGTGACCCAGTTCTTCGAGTTCGTCTCCCGCATCGCCGACGACGCCACCGTGGACGGGACGGTGCGGGTCCCCCCGGTCCTCTTCCAGCCGATCGCGGCGGACGACGTCGCGGCGGCCGTGGCCCGGACCGCGGTCGGCCCGCCGACGGGGCGCGTCGTGGAGGTGGCCGGACCGGATCGCGCCCGGTTCGACGGGATCGTCGCGCAGGCCCTCCGCGCGCACGGCGACCCGCGACCGGTCGTGGCCGACCCCGCCGCGCGCTACTTCGGCGCGGAGGTGACCGAGCGCGCGCTGGTGCCCGGCGACGGCGCCCTGCTCGGCACCACCCGGTTCGCCGACTGGCTGCGCCTCAGCACGAGCGTGTCGTCCTGAGCCGCCGCACCCACCGGCTCAGACCGGGGCCCGGCGCACCCACACGGCGGTCACCATCCAGCACTGGGTCCACCGGTCCGGGTCGTCGAGCAGCGCGGACGCGGCGTCCAGCGTGGCGGCGTCCAGCTCCCCGCTGGCGAGGACCCGGTCGCGCACCTCCGCGAAGAAGAGCTGGAAGTACCGCGCCCCGCGGTCCGTGCCGCGGATGGCCTGGACGTCGCTCTTGGCCTGGGGCCGGCCGAGGCCGAGGTCGCTGACCATGCCCGGCAGCCGGCGACCGATGAGCCAGTCGACCCCCTGGGTGCGTCCCCACCGGATCAGGCCGGACCAGGTCGCCGCCCAGACCTCGGGCTCGGTGGTGGGCGCGAGGGAGAAGTCCGGCTCCTGCACCACCAGCCACCCGCCCGGCTTGACGGCGGCGGCCATCTGGGCGAGCACCGCCGGGGCGTGGTCGGCCACCTGGTGCAGGAGCGCGCGGCAGGTGACCAGGTCGAACGCGCTCTGCGGCAGCCGGGCCACGCGGACGTCGGTGCGCTCCACCCTGAGGTTCTGCGCGGGCACGAGGTCCAGCAGCACCGTGTCGACGTCGACGGCGGTCACGCTCCCGGAGGGGCCGACCGTGTCGCAGAGCCACTCGGCGATGCTGCCGTTGCCGCTGCCCAGCTCCAGGCACCGCCAGCCCGGACCGACGCCGACCGCCCGGAGGTAGCCCCGGGTCCACGGGTCGAGGATCTTCGACATCAGGTCCAGCCGCTGGTACTCCGACGTCGCGGCGTCGTCGAGGATGTAGGGCCGCAGGTCCTCCATCGCCGTCCTCCCGCCGGATCGGACGTCGTCGCGACGTAGCATCCCGACCGGGCTCGCGCGGCGGCGAGGGTCCGAGGTCCCGCCCGGCGTCCCTACGCGGACAACCGGCTGGCCCGGAGCAGCGCAGCCAGCCCGTCGGGGGTGCCGGGCCAGTGCCGCTCGACCGCCGACGCACCGGCCCGGCGGACCACCGAGCGCAGCACCAGGGCCACCGCGATCGCGTCGTCGGCGTAGCCGAGCACCGGCACGAAGTCGGGCACCAGGTCGATCGGCACCACCAGGTAGGCCAGCAGCAACCACAGCCGCACCCGCACGCCGCGCGGCAGGGAGCCGTCGGCGGCCAGCCGGCGCACCAGCCGGAGCACGTCGGGCAGCAGCCGCAGCAGATCGCGCGCGGCCATCTCGTCCGGGCGGGAGGTCCACAGCACGACCATCAGCAGCAGCCAGCACAGCAGCAGGCCGCCGCCCACCCCGACCAGCGTCCACGCCCAGCCCGGCACGCCGCCCCCTCCCTGGTCCCCGCCCGGACCCGAGCATGGCACCGGAGCGCCGTCAGGCGCGGATCGAGGAGGTCGTCCCACGCCTGACGGCCGGTGCTCGCCCGCTCAGGGAGCGGCCGACCCGGTCGGAGCGTCCAGCACCGCGCGGCGGGCGCGGTTGGCCGGGACGGCCACCAGCCGCTCCAGGGGCCCCTGCCCCATCCACCGGTTCCAGAGGACCCCCAAGACCAGCGCAGCGGCCACGAGGGTCAGCCAGAGCGCGGTCGGGTCGCCGCGGAACAGCGGCGTGGCCAGCACGACCGCGTGGGCGGAGTACACGGTCAGGGTCATGGCGCCGGCGATCCCCACCGGCCACAGCAGGCGGCGGACGCCGGGGACCTTGGCCAGGAGCAGCACGACGCCGAGGACGGCGATCGCCGACCCGAGGGTGTGCAGCATGTCCAGCGGCGTGCCGGAGTGGTGCACGCGCAGCGCCAGCCACCACCAGGTGTCCAGCGGGTCGGAGTCCCAGACGAGCTCGGTCGGGGTCACGTCATCCGAGGCGGCGAGCAGGGACGGCAGGCCACCGAGGTGGAACACGAGCACCGATGACGCGATCCACGCCGCGACCGCCAGCGCCAGCCCGCCGACCGCCAGCCGGACGGCGACCCTGGTGGAGGACAGGTCGAGCCGCCCGATGGCCAGCCCCACACAGATGTAGGCCATGTAGACCACCGCGGGGTACCAGCCGGTGACGAGCAGGTCCTGGAGCAGGCCGAGCGGGTGGGTGACGAGGGTGCCGAACGTCGGGTCGCTCTCGTCCAGCGCCGACTCCCACTCCAGGTGGTTGGCCGCCAGCAGGACGAGCGGGCCGACCGCGACCAGGGCGGCGGCGATCCCGACCAGCGTGCGCGGCCGGAGGCCGATCAGCGGGAGGGCCAGCAGGAAGAACAGGCCGTAGTACGGGAGGATCACCCAGAGGCCCTCGATGGCGACGTAGCCCAGGGCGAGGCCGATGGCGCCGATCGCCAGGGCGCGGACGGCGATGCTCGCCCTGGCCGCTCGGCGCGCGCGTCCCTGCACCGGGCGTCGCCCGCCGGTGATGAAGGCCAGACTGATGCCGGCCACCATCGCGAACATCGTCGCGGCTCGCCCGATCACCGTCTCCCCGGCCAGTGTCGTCCGGCCGTCGGCAGTCAACACCTCGAAGACGTTCGCCGCGAGCATCCCGATCAGGGCGACCCCGCGGGCGATGTCGACGCCCTGGAACCGCGTCTTGCCGGGTGGGCCGGCCGGTGGCGGGGCGGCAGCCGCCGCAGGTGCGTCGATCACGGCTGACGGTGCGCACGCAGAACTCGACATGATCTCCTCGTTCGTGGGACGGCAACGGCGACGGCGACGGGGCTGTCCTCGACGGTGGTGGGCGGCACGGTGCGGCGGAGGGCGCCGCGGTCACGCCGTCCGACGAGCGCGGGAGGACGGCACCCGGGCCGATCTCGCGTCGGACCGCAGGCGGGTCCGCGGCGACTGGTTCGCGTAGCCGGTCGGCAGCGGGTCGCACCGCGACTCCTCGACGCGCGGCGTGCTCCTCGGGGCCGGCTCCGGAGCCAGGTGCACGTAGCGGATGCTGTCGGCGGGGTCGTAGGTGTTCATCGTGATCTCCGGATCGGAGTGCCCGTCCGCTGGTCGAGGCCGGCAGTGGCTGTGGAGTTCCTCTGGCACGAGCGTCGCCGGACCGGGACCCCCGGGACATCGCGCCAGCCCCCGCACGGCCGTCGCGATCCCCCGTTTCCCGGCGGGGGTTGACCCCCCGCCGGAGCGGGGGATCGCTCACTGGCGCGAGGGGCTCCAGGCGCGCGGTCCCGGTGACCACGACGCCGGGCCCTGCCACGGGCGGCCCGGGCCTCGCGGGGCACGCCGGACCGGCGCCGGGCCGGCGGGCGGCCGAGGAGGCGGCGCGCAGGCCTGCAGCACGGCGAGGAGCGCGGCGAGCTCCTCCGCCGTGGGCTCGCCCCTGACGATCGAGACCGGTGCCGGGTCCACGCGCGTCGCCCGGTCAGAGCGGGACGTTGCCGTGCTTGCGGTGCGGCAGCACCTGCCGCTTGGAGCGCAGGAGCTCCAGGGACCGGATGAGGACGGCGCGGGTGTCCCGCGGGTCGATGACGTCGTCCACCAGGCCACGCTCGGCCGCGGCGTAGGGCGTCATCAGCCGCTCGGCGTACTCCCCGACCAGCTCCGCCCGCCTGGCCTCCGGGTCCTCGGCGGCCGCGATCTCCCGGCGGAAGACGATGCTGGCCGCGGCGTCGGCACCCATGACGGCGACCTCGTTGGACGGCCAGGCGAAGGAGAGGTCCGAGCCCACGGACTTGGAGTCCATGACGATGTAGGCCCCGCCGTAGGCCTTGCGGAGGATCACCTGGATCCGCGGCACGGTCGCGTCGCAGTACGCGTACAGCAGCTTGGCCCCGCGCCGGATGATCCCGGCGTGCTCCTGCCCGGCACCGGGCAGGAAGCCCGGGACGTCGACCAGGGTAACCAGCGGGATGTTGAACGCGTCGCAGGTCCGCACGAAGCGGGCGGCCTTCTCCGCGGCGTCGATGTCGAGCACCCCGGCGAGCACCGACGGCTGGTTGCCCACGACCCCCACCACCGAGCCGCCGAGGCGGGTCAGTGCGCAGACGACGTTGCGGGCCCAGCCGGCGTGCACCTCCAGGTACTCGCCGTCGTCCACGATCTCGGCGATCACGTCCCGGACGTCGTACGCGCGGTTAGGTTCGACCGGGACGACGTCGAGCAGCGCCTCGCAGGGCCGGTCCGCCGGGTCGGCCGACGCCGCGGGTGCCGGCGTCTCCTGGTTGTTGTCGGGCAGGAAGGACAGCAGGTAGCGGACGTCCTCCAGGCAGCTCTCCTCGTCGTCGGAGAGGAAGGTGGCCACGCCGGTGCGCGAGGCGTGCACGGCCGCTCCGCCGAGGTCCTCCGGGCTGATCCGCTCCCCGGTCACCGCGGCGACCACGTCGGGACCGGTGATGAACATCCGCGCCGCGTCCCGGACGGCGAAGACGAAGTCGGTCAGCGCCGGTGAGTACACGGCCCCGCCCGCGCACGCGCCGAAGACGACCGAGATCTGCGGGATGACGCCCGAGGCCCGCACGTTGCGCCGGAAGATGCCGCCGAACCCGGCCAGCGCGTCCACGCCCTCCTGGATCCGCGCGCCGCCGCCCTCGTTGAGCCCGATGATCGGCACGCCCGTCGACTCGGCCAGGTCCATCAGCGTGTGGACCTTGGCCGCGAAGACCTCTCCGAGCGCCCCGCCGAAGACCCGGGAGTCGTGCGCGAACACGCACACCCGCCGGCCGTCGACCGTGCCCCAGCCGGTCACGACCCCGTCGGTGTCCGGCCGGCGGTGCTCCAGCCCGAAGCCGGTCGCCCGGTGCCGCGCGAAGGGGCCCAGCTCCACGAACGAGTCCTCGTCGAGCAGCAGGTCGATCCGCTCCCGCGCGGTCAGCCTGCCCTCGGCCCGCCGCCGGGTCGTGGCGGCCGGGTCCGGCCCGTCCACCGCCTCGCGCCGACGACGGGCGACGCGAGCGGTGGCCTCCCGCAGGGAGCCGGGCGCCCCCGGCCGCGACGCGCGCGACGGGTGCGGCGCGCCGCCTCGGCGGGGTTGCAGCGGCGTGACCGTCGCCTCGTGCGCCCCCTGGGCCCCGGTCCGCGGGTGCGGGTGCGGACGCCCGGCGTCCTCTCCCGGCCAGACCGAGCCGTTCCAGCGATCCGTTCTCACGTGTCCTCTCCTCCTGTCGGGGAGCGTCGGCGGCGCGACCGCGTCACACGCCCGACGTCACCTGCCGGTTGACCAGGGCCACGAGTTCCGCGGGCGTGCTGCACTGCACGGCCTCCCGGTGCAGGGGGATGCCGCAGCTGCGCTCCAGCTCGGTGATCACGTCCTCGAACTGCACGGATCCCAGCCCCAGGCAGTTGGCGCCGGACCGGGGCTCGACCGCGGCCGCGCTCGGCGCCGGTCGCCGCCCGGGGTCGCGCCGGCGCACGGTGCCCACGACGTCCATCAGCTCGTCGAGGGTCAGGACGCCCGGGGCGACGCCGTCCGCCGCGGGCGCGGTCACCGCCGTCCTCGGGTGGGGCAGCGTGGCGCCGTCGACGGTCGGTCCCTCGGCGGGACGTCCCAGCGCCTCCACCGCGGCCCTCAGCGCGCAGACCGATCCCAGTGGACCGACGTGCACGACGCGCTCCGCGGCCGCCCCGAGCGCCGGGGCCGCCGTCGCGAACCCCTCGCAGCTGCCGCCGACGAACACCGTGGTCGTCGGGCGGCCGGCGTCCCCGGCGAACCACGCCTCCAGGGTGTGCACCCCGAACGCCGCCAGCCGCGCGGCGGCCGAGAGGACGAAGACGGGGCCGGTCGGGGAGGTGACGACGACGACCCCGCCGCCCCGCAGGGTCTCCCCCACTCCCCCGCAGTCGAACAGCACCTCCTCGGCGGCCGCCTCGCCGGGCACGGAGACCAGGACGACGTCGGCCGGTTCGGCCGCGTCCGCCGGGATCCGCGCGGGCCTGGCACCCGTCTCCACCATCGCGGCCACCGTCCAGGCGTCGCGGTCGTGGACGGTGACCTCGAACCCGTCGTCGAGCAGTCGGTGCGCGACGGCGCGACCGGTGGTGCCCAGACCGATGACACCGATGCGGGGAACGATGGACATGTCGCCTCCTCAGGCGTGCATGGGTCGGCGGGGCCGCTGCGGGACCGGACGCCGAAGGGGGATGCCGCGCCGGTCAGCCGTGGCGGCGCAGGTCGGTGAAGAAGTCGTCGACGGTGTGCAGGTGGCCCGAGGCCGCCGTCCGGTCGTAGACGTACTTGCCGACAGCGAGGTCGAGCACCCCGAGGCCGAACGGCGAGAAGACGACCGGCCGGTCGGTCGGGACGACGACGCGGCCGGTGAGGACGTCGTCGAGGGTGCCGGTGAGGAAGTCCCGGTTGCCGGTGAGCTGCTCGGCCAGGTGCGGCGACGTGTCGGCCTTCAGGCAGTGCTCGACGTCGTCGACGACGTTGGCCGAGGTGAGCAGGATCTCCGGGTCGAGGTCGCGCAGCGAGACGTGCAGGACCAGCGGGTCGTGGTCGAACCAGGAGCGGTCGTGGACGTGTGGGGTGCCGGCGACGGTGGCGAAGACGACCAGGTCGCTGGAGCGGATCAGGTCCTCGGCGCGGTCGTGGACCGTGATCGGTGCGGCCGTCCCGGTCCGCTCGAGGTAGCTGCGGAAGCCGGCGGCGCTGGCGGGGACCGTGTCGTGGACGCCGATCTCGTCGAAGGTCCAGCCGGTGCCGGCCAGGAAGGCGTGGATGTAGCGGGCGATGAGCCCCACGCCGAAGAAGCCGATCCGGGTGGGCCGGGGCCGGCCCTGCGAGAGCCGGTCCGCGGCGAGCGCGGCCGAGGCGGCCGTGCGGGTGGCGTTGATGATCGAGGCCTCCATGCAGGCGAACGGGTAGCCGGTGGCGGAGTCGTTGAGGATCAGCACCGCCGAGGCGCGGGGGATCCCGGCCGCGACGTTGTCCGGGAAGCTGGAGACCCACTTCAGGCCGTCCACCCGCTCGTCCCCGCCGAGCGAGGCCGGCAGCGCGATGATCCGCGACGACGGCCGGTCGGGGAAGCGCAGGAAGTACGACGGCGGGTTCACCGTGTCCCCGGCGCCGTGCAGCCGGTAGGTGGCCTCGACCAGCTCGACGATCTCCTTCTCGCGTCCGCGCAGCGCCTCCTGCACCTGCGCTCCGGTCACGACGGCGAACGTCGGCACGGCGGTCGGCTGGGGCACGGCGGTCTCCCTGGGGTCGGATCCGACGGCGGCGGTCACCGGGCCACCTCGACGGTCGGCGAGCAGTCGGTCAGGCGCACCGGGTCGGCCATGCCGACGAGGACCTCGCGCGGGCCCTCGAAGGGCTCCCGGGCGTGTGCGGTGCGGATGTTGTCCACGAGCAGCAGGTCGCCGGCCTGCCAGGGCTCGCGCACGGTGTGGGCCTCGTACACCTCGTTGATCTGCGCGACGACGTCCGCGCCGATCGGCTCGCCGTTCCCGAAGCGGGTGGTGAAGGGCAGGCCGTCCTCGCCGTAGACGTCGACGAGGTACTCGCGGATCTCGGGCGCCAGGGTCCACTCGTTGAGGAAGGCGACCTGGTTGAACCAGCAGCGCCGGCCCGTGACGGGGTGCCGGACCACGGCGCTGCGCCGCTGCCGGGTGCGCAGCCCGCCGTCGGGCTGCCACTGGAACTCGATCGCGGCGGCCCGGCAGTACCCCTCGACGGCGCCGCGGTCGTCGGTGCCGAACGCCTCGGCGTAGGAGGCGCCGATCTCGTCGTTGTAGGTGCGGGTCAGCAGCCAGCCCTGCCGCTCGAACCGGTCGACGAGCTCGGTCGGGAGCGCGTCGAGGACGGCCGCGGCGTCGGCCAGCGGCGTCGCCCCGCCCGCCGTCGGCGCGACCAGGCAGGCGAACAGCAGCAGGCCGGGGAACTCGACGGCGTAGCTGAGCTCGGAGTGCATGCACATCTGCTGGTTGGCCGGCCAGGCGGTCGCGGAGTACAGGCCCTCGCCGTAGGGCCGGCGCGGCGTGAAGGACTCCCGCTCGGTCACGAGGCCGTCCGTGAGCCGGCCGAGGACGGCGCCGACCTCGATGGGGCCGTGCAGCCCGAGACCGCGGACCATCACCGCACCGTGCTCGGCGACGACCGCGCGCAGCGCGTCCCGGTGCTCGGTCGCCCACCCCGCCGCGTCGCCGGCGGCCGCCACGCGCAGGACCGGAGGCCGGCCGGGCTGCAGGTCCACGTCGGGCAGTGCGGATGAGACGTACGACGACACGTGCGGGTCCTCTCGATCGGGGTGGGCGGTGGGGGTGGGACGACGCGGGCCGGCGGTCACCGGGAGCCCGCCGCTGCGGTGCGGCACGTCGCGGCCCCGGCGGGATCCGGTCCCGGGAGCGTCGCGGGGAGTCCGCGTCGCCCGTCGGACCTGCCGTCGAGGAGGGCGGCGAGGTCGGCGAGGACGGGGTGGGCCATGAGCTCGGGCAGGGTGACGGCGCGGTCGAGGGCGATGGCGAGCTTGACCGCCGACAGCGAGGTGCCGCCGCGGTCGAAGAAGGAGTCCCCTCGGCCGATCTGCTCCTCGCCGATGCCGAGCACCCGGGCCCAGGCGGCGGCCACCCGCTGCTCGGTCGGCGTGCTCGGCGGAACGCGGCTGCCCTCGACCGCCCCGAGCTCCGTGGCGAGGGCCGTCAGGGTCTTCCGGTCGACCTTGCCGTTCGGGGTCAACGGCAGCGCCTCCTGCCAGTGGACGGCCGACGGGACCATGTACTCGGGCAGGGCGCCGGTCAGCCGCTCCCGCAGGGCGTCGTCCTCGAGCGCCCGCGGACCGCAGTAGAAGGCCACCAGGCGCGGCGTCCGGTCGGCGCCCTCGGCGACGACCGCGGCACCGTCGCGGATCCCGGGCACCCGCAGGAGTGCGCTCTCGACCTCGCCGATCTCGATGCGGAAGCCGCGGATCTTCACCTGGTTGTCGCGGCGGCCGAGAAAGTCCAGCGTGCCGTCGGGCAGCCAGCGGCCGTGGTCGCCGGTCCGGCAGATCCGCCGGCCGGGCCGGTTGGGGTCGGGGCGGAACACCTCGGCGGTGCGCTCGGGGTCGTTGACGTACCCGCGCCCCACGCAGATCCCCGAGAAGACGATCAGACCCGGGGCACCCAGCGGCACCGGCACGCCGTTCGCGTCGACCACGTCGACGGAGGTGTTGAGGACGGGCCGTCCGAGCGGGACGCGGTCCCCGGCGGGCGGCCGGTCCATGACCAGGTGGACGGCGTCGTCCGAGGTCTCGGTCAGCCCGTAGGTGTTCACCATCGGGATGCCGGGCTGCACGGCGAACCAGCGCTCGACCAGTTCCTTCTTCAGCAGGTCGCCGGTCGGGCAGACGGTGTGCAGGTCGGGCAGGGCGCGCGGGTGCTGCTCCAGGTAGCTCACCACGACGTCGAGGTAGGACGGCACCACCTGCAGCACCGCGGCGCGCTGCTCGACGAGGGTGTCGACGAGCCGCTCGACGTCGAGGACGACCTCCTGCGGGACCACCAGCGTCCGCCCGCCGAGCACCAGCCCGGCGACCATCTGCCAGATCGAGATGTCGAAGCACTGCGGCCCGGTCTGGGGCACCACCGCGCCCTCGGCGAGGCCCAGGTCGGCGATCTTGGCGTACAGGTGGTTGATCAGCCCGGCGTGCTCGCACAGCACCCCCTTGGGCTCACCGGTGGAGCCGGAGGTGAACAGCACGTACGCCAGCTGGTCCATCGCCACCGGGACGCCGAGGTCGTCGTCGGCGTGCCCCTCCGCCCACGCGGCGGCGACCGGCAACCGCTCGACGTCGGGCAGCGTCTCCAGGGCCTGGTCCAGCGTGGTGCTGCTCCGGTCCTCGGTGAGCACGACCCGGCACTCCGCGCGGGCGAGCGCGGTGCCGATCCGGCCCGCCGGGAAGTGCGGCTCGAGCGGCAGGTAGGTCCCGCCGGCCTTGTAGACGGCCAGGACGGCGGCGACCCACTCGAGGTCGCGCTCCAGCACGACCGCGACCACCTCCTCGGGACGCAGGCCGCGCGCCAGGAGGGCCCGGCCGAGCCGGTTGGCCCGCGCGTTGAGCTCGCGGTAGGTCCACTCCCGGTCGCCGCACACCACGGCGACGGCGCCCGGGTGGGCCGCGACCCGCTCCTCGAAGAGCTCGTGCACCGGCCGGTCGGGCAGGTCCCGGTGGGGACCGCCGAGGCCCTCGAGCTGAAGGGTCAGTTCCTCGGCGGAGAGCAGGCTCTGCCGCCGGTGCTCCGCGTCGGGGTCGGCGGCCATCAGTTCGAGCGCGGTGAGGTGGTAGCCCGCGATCCGGGCGGCCGCGCCGGCGTCGAGCGCGTCGGTCCGGTACCGCAGCCGCAGCAGCGGCCGGCTGCCGTCCCCGGCCATCGCCACCTCCAGCACCGTCGTGCGGGCCAGCTCCCCCGCGGCGCCGATCGGGTCGACCACGGTCTCGAACGACGGCTCCGGCAGGGACAGGTCACGCCTGAGGTCGTCGACCGGGAAGCTCCGGTGCGCCTGCAGGTCGGCCTCGGCGCCGTGGGCGGCTGCCAGCACCGCCCGCCACGTGGCCGGCTCGGTGGTGAGCCGACAGGGCAGCGGCCGCCCGCCGGCCTCGGCGACGTAGCCGGTGACGACCTCGCGCTCGCCGGCCAGGGCGGCCAGCACGACGGCGTGCGCGGCCAGCAGCACCGAGGCGAGCGGGGCCTCGAGCTCCTCGGCCAGCCGGTGCAGGGCCGCCGCGCAGCCCTCCGGGATCGGAGCCTCGTGCTCGGCGACGCCCGGTGCCGGGGCGAGTGTCCACCGCGGGACGGCGGTGGAGCCGCCGGCGGAGAGCACGCCGCGCCAGAAGTCCCGGCCGGTGTCCATCAGCTGGTCCATGGGGGTGGTTCCTCCACTCATTCCGTGATCACCTGGTGCCGGCGAGGGCGGCGGAGTCGGCAGCGGGCCGGGGGGCCGGCAGCTGCGGGGGCGTCGCGGGCGTCAGGGCCTCGGGCATCTCCCGCGCGGGGTTGCCGCCCCAGCGCTCGCCGTCCGGCACCTCCTCGCCCTTCATCAGGAAGGAGTCGGCGGCGAGGACCACGTCGTCGCCCGCGGTCACGCCGTAGTGGACGAAGGCGGCGACGCCGAGGGTGCAGCCGGAGCCGATCGAGACCCGGTCGGACTTGAAGGCGTAGTCCTCCTGGGAGTGGCACTGGACGACCGATCCGGCGTTGAGGGTGACGTCGTCCCCGATGGTCACGAGGGTCTTCTCGGCCATGGACACCCCGTCGTCGAACAGCCGCTTGCCCAGCCGGACGCCCACGATCCGCCAGAGCACCGAGGCGAACGGGGTGCCCACGGCCATCCGGTGCACGGCCACCCGGGCACAGAACTTGAAGAAGCGCTCGGACCGCCAGAAGTCCCTCGTGTAGATCGAGCAGTGCATCGGCGGCAGGCCCCGGAACCGTGTCGCGGCGCCCTCGAGCAGGCAGAAGTAGACGAGGCTGAAGAGCAGGACGACCGGGGTGGCCAGCGCGATCGCCCACACCCCGAGCTCGTCCAGGAAGTCCAGCACGGTCATGGCGAGCAGGGCGAGGACGAAGACGTAGAACCACTTCGCCGTCAGGTACAGCCCGATGGTGCGCAGGTTGAACCGGTTCTTCGCGGCCAGCCGGCGGGGGAACTGCTCGTCGTGCGCCATCTGGATGAACTGGCTGTCGCGCTCCACCGTGCGCGGGATCTCGAAGGCGGGCGACCCCAGCAGCCCGACGTTCTCCCGGACCTCCCCGTCGATCGGGACCAGGACCTTGGTGGCGAGCAGGACGTTGTCACCGGTCCGGCCGTCCGGGGGGTAGACGATGTCGTTGCCGAGGAAGCTGTCGGCCCCCAGGGAGGTACGGGACAGGCGGAAGGACGTGCTCGAGTAGGTGGCGTGGAGGAACGAGATCCCGCTGGCGACGACCGTCCCCCGGCCGACGGAGGTCAGGGTGGGGGCCTCGTGCTTCACCTCGTTGCCGAAGTTCGACCCGGTCTGGACCACCGGCCGACCGAGCCGGTACCCGATGCTGCGCAGGTAGCCGACGACGTAGGAGCTGTCGCCGGTGAGCACGGCGAAGAACTTGCTGTTGGCGAAGTGCAGGACCGCCCGGTGGATCGAGTAGCGCAGGCCGTACAGGGGGTAGACCACGTCGGGCTTCACGGCGCGGCCGAGGACCTGGGCGACGGCCGCGACGAACAGGTAGCGGACGACGATGCCGCCGAAGAACAGCACCAGGGACAGGACGAGCGCGAACTGGTAGAACGCCACCGACGTCAGGGCCGCCGGGCCCGGCTCCAGCAGCGCGGCCAGCCTCGGCTGCGAGGTCAGGACCGCGACCACGCCGCCGAACGCCAGCGGCAGGTACACGAGCAGCGTGGTGAGGAGCTGCCCGGTGCCGTAGGCGGCCCGTCGCACGGTGCTGCAGGAGGCCGGTTCGATCCGCTGGTAGTCCGAGCTCGTCGGCTGCGCCGGTGACCCGTGCCAGCGCTCCCCCGCCGGGACCGCCTGTCCGGCGTGCAGCGAGGAGGCATGGCCGAGCTGGGCGCCGTCGCCGATCGAGGTGCCGATGTCGAGCACGGACTTGTCGCCGACGAACGCGTTGGCCCCGATGGTGACCGGGCCGGTCTGGATCCAGCCGGAGTGCGCGCGGTACCCGTTGAGGTAGGCCTCCTTGCGGACGACCGTGCCCGCGCCGATGGTGATCAGGTCGGTGCACACGGGCGCGTGCTTGGTGAAGACCACCGCGCCGCGGCCGACCCTCGCGCCCAGCGCCCGCAGGTAGAGGTTGTAGACCGGCGAGCCGGCGAACAGCACCAGCGGGTTGGACATGACCAAGGTCTTCACCAGCCAGAAGCGGACGTAGCCCAGGGTCCAGATCGGGATCTGCTGCGGCTTCCACCGGCCGACGAGCAGCCACTTCAGCAGGATCGGCAGGCTGACCGCGACCAGGAACGTCGTGCCACCGGCCACCACCGCCCGCAGGTAGTCATCCACCAGGGAACCGCCGGCGGAGATCCACTCGAAGCTCCACACGAAGACGGCGCCGGTGAGGTAGCAGTACGCCGAGAAGAGCAGGAGCTGCAGCGCCCCGGTCAGCACGTACTGCCCGGTGGTGGCCCGGTGTGCCACGGTCGGTGCAGCGGCCCGCGCGGCGGCCGGGGTCTCGACAGCGGCGGGCACCGCGGGGGCGGGCACGTCGGTCGCGAGCGCCGCCGCCAGGTCGCGGACCGTCGGGTGCGCGTAGACGTCCTTGATCGAGACCGAGGGCAGGTCAGGCCGCTTGCGCACGCGAGCGCAGAACCGCGCCATCACCATGGAGTCCGCACCCAGGTCGTCGAAGAAGTGGGCCTCGACCGGCACGGCCTCGGCCTCGAGGACCCCGGCGAGCACCTCGGCGAACGCGGCCTCGGCCCCGGCGGGAGCGGGCTCGGCTCCGCCGCTGGGCGACACCGCCGCCGCCAGGGCCGCGATGGTCGGGTACTGGTAGACGTCCTTGATCGAGACCGTCGGCAGGTCCGCCCGCTTGCGCACCCGGGCGCAGAACCGGGCCATGACCATCGAGTCCGCACCCAGGTCCTGGAAGAAGTCGCTGTCCGCGGGCACCTGCTCGACGCCCACCAGGTCGGCCAGCACCCCGGACAGGGCGGCCTGGGTGTCCCCGGTCGGGGAGGCGTGCTCGTCCTGCACGGCCGGGTCCGCTGCGGGGGCCGCCGTCTGGACCGTGATCGGGTTCGCCACGTCGTGAACTCCCAGCGTCGTCGGAGGAGAGGTCCGGGCGTGTGCCCGGGCGTGGGAAGTCGCCTGTGCTGTCGCGGTCACCGGTGCTGCCGCCTCACCGCAGGGCGGACAGGACCGACGAGGACTCCGGGGACCGCGGCTCCGGCACGACCGGCTCCGGCTCGGCCCCGTCGTCGGCACGGAGCGCGTCCTCGCCGAAGAGGTCCTGGACCCAGTTGGGCTGGTAGATGGTGTCGAGGTAGCGCTCGCCGAGGTCGGGGGAGATGGTGACCGCCGTGAGCCCCTCCGCGTCGTGGCGGGCCAGCCAGTCCACGGCGCCGCTGACCACGGTCCCGGTGGAGCCGCCGAAGAGGAAGCCGCGCCGGGCCAGCCGGTGGCAGGTGCGGATGGTGTCGGCCTCCTCCACCCAGGTGACCTCGTCGACGTAGGCGTCGTCGAGCATCGGGGGGCGGATCGCCATGCCGAGGCCGGGGATGACCCGGGTGGCGGGGGGAGCACCGAAGGACACCGAGCCCACGGCGTCGACGGCGACGATGCGGACGGGGCGGTGCCACTCGCGGAACCAGCGGGCGCAGCCCATCAGGGTGCCGGTCGTGCCCGCCCCGACGAACAGCACGTCCAGGTCGGGGAACTGGCGGGCGATCGCCGGCGCCGTCGTCCGGTAGTGCGCGCCCCAGTTGCCCGGGTTGCGGTACTGGTCGAGCCACACGTACCGGTCGTCCGCGGCGCACAGCGCCTGCACGTGGTCGATCCGCGCCTTGAGGAAGCCACCGGCCGGGTCCGGCTCGGTGATCACGTACACCTCGGCGCCCAGGGCCTCCATCAGCTGCCGGGTGGCCAGGTTGCACCGGGGGTCGGTCACGCACCGGAACCCGTAGCCCTTGCTGGCGGCGATCATGCTCAGGGCCACGCCCAGGTTGCCGGACGAGGACTCCACCAGGATCGACCCGGGCCGCAGCTGCCCGCGGCGCTCGGCGATCTCGACCATCCGCGTGGCGGCCTTCAGCTTGACCGAGCCGGCGAAGTTGAGGCCCTCGCACTTGAGGAAGAGGGACTGCCCGAAGACCGGGCGGAGGTCGACGTACAGGTCCTCTTCGTTGAATTCCTGCGGAGCGGAGATGATGGGCACGTCGGTCCCCCTGTCGGGCGGGATTCGGGTTCTCGGGAGGGGTGCGATCTCCTCGCGAGAAGCCTGCGGCGCGGCGCGTCGGCGATCGATCGGGCTTCCCCCAGAACCGGCGGTCCGGTCCCGAGTCCCGGGTGGGGGTGGACCCCACCCCGGAACCCCACCGTCGGCGGCGGGTGCCCGCGCGGGCGGCCGGGAACGGGCGCGCGGACGGCCCGGCGCCCCGCTCCGGGGAGCGGGACACCGGGCGGCGCGATCTCGGCTCAGGCGGGCAGCACGTCGAGCCGGATGGTCTCCGGCAGGCCGCGCAACCGGTCGAGGACGGCCGGGCCGAGCGTGCCGTCCACGTCGGTGACCACGTAGCCCACCGGCCCGGAGGTGGCTAGCACCTGCTGCGCCACGTTCAGACCCGCGTCGGCCAGCACGCTGCCGAGGTGGCCGAGCGCCCCCGGCTGGTTGCGGTGCAGCAGCACCAGGCGGGTCCGCGTGCCCGGGTCGGGGGGCTGCAGTTCCGGCAGGTTGACGCTCAGCGCCGTGTTGCCGCGCTGCAGGAAGCCGAGCAGCTTGGCCGCGACGAAGTCCCCGATGTCCTCCTGCGCCTCCTCGGTGGATCCGCCGATGTGCGGCGTGAGGATCACGTTGGGCAGCCCGCGCAGGTCGGACTCGAAGGGCTCCCCCGCGGCCGACGGCTCCAGCGGGAAGACGTCCACGGCGGCACCGGCCAGGTGGCCGCTGTCGATGTTCCGGCGCAGCGCCTGCTGGTCGACGACGAAGCCGCGGGAGAGGTTGAGGAAGATCGCCCCGGGCAGCATCGCCGCGAACTGCTCCTCGCCGAACAGGCCGCTGTTGCCCGGCCGGCCGTCGACGTGCAGCGTCACCACGTCCGAGCAGCGGAGCAGCTCGTCCAGCGTGGCGCACCGGCGCGCGTTGCCCAGGGCGAGGCAGTCGGCCGTGTCGTAGAAGGACACCCGCATGCCGAGCGCCTCGGCGAGCACCGACAGCTGGCTGCCGATCTTGCCGTACCCGACGATGCCCAGACGCCGGCCGCGCACCTCGTGGCTGCCCTTGGCCGACTTGCGCCACAGCCCGGTGTGCATGGCGTCGTCGTGGACGGTCAGCCGGCGGGTGAGCGCGATGATCTCGGCCAGTGCCAGCTCGACCACGCTGCGGGTGTTGGAGAACGGCGCGTTGAACACCGCCACCCCGCGCTCGCGGGCCGCCGCCAGGTCGATCTGGTTGGTGCCGATGCAGAACGCCCCGATCGCCCGCAGGTCCGGGGCCTGCGCCAGGACGTCGGCGGTCACGGACGTACCCGACCGCAGGCCCAGCACCTGGACGCCGTCGAGCCGCGAGACGAGTTCCTGCTCGTCCAGCGCCCGGTCGACCTGGTCGACGTCGAAGCCGGCCGCGGTCAGCAGGTCGGCGGCGGTCGGGTGGATGCCCTCGACCAGCAGGGCGCGCGGCGGGCCGGGGGACGGCGGTGCGGTCATGCGGGATCTCCCTCGATCACGGACCACGACTCCTCCGGCCGGCGACGGCAGGACGACGGCAGGGGTGCCGCCGCGCGGGGAACGCCGCGCGGCGCGCGTTCCCCGGGAGGGCGTGGTGTCGGTTCGCACTGGCAGGGAGAAACGCTGTCGCCGACGGTCCCGCCGGGCCATCGAGCAGACCCCAGGACCGGCAGGTCCCGCCCCCCGCCTCCGGGTGGGGCGGGCCCCCGTGCGGACCCGCCCCGGGCGCCGGTGCGGCCCCCCGGGCGGAATCGGGGGGCGGCGCGGCGAACCGGGGGGTTGACGCGATGTCCCCGGCGCGGCCGCCCGACCAGTCTCGACAGGCAGCAGGACAACGCCGAACCCCCCGCCTCGCCCCCGAGGAGCCAGCGATGACCACCCCCCGGTGCTTCCGCCACAGCCGTTGGATCGCCTCCTGCCCCGACTGCACCGCCTGGCACCTCACCCGCCTGCACCACCACCGGGCCGGCGCCCCGGCCGCGCAGCACCCGAGCCCGGCCACCGCCGCCTGACCCCCGCCGCCTCCCGCACCCGCCCGCCCGGACACCGACCCTGGAGATCCCGATGCTCGCCCCCGCGCACACCCTCGTGGACGAACTCACCGCCGACCTCGCCCAGGCTCGGGCGGACCTCGTCGCCGCCCGCCGCGCCCAGCAGGCGAAGGACACCCCTGCGCACCGCGCCGCCGTCGCCCGTTCCCGCGACCGCCTGGACGCGCTGCTGGACCTGCACCTGGAGCTGTCCGACCCCCGGTGCTGGGACGCCGATCAGCCGCCGACGTTCAGCACCGTCAGCGTCCCGGCGTCCTCGTCGCTGACGTAGGCGGTCTCCCCGTCGGGCAGGACCGTCATCGACGTCGGCGACGCCCCGGTCGGGACCGTCGCGGTGACCGCGAAGGTCTCGACGTCGATGACCGAGACGGAGTTGTCGGAGTTGTTGACCGTGTAGGCGAACCGGCCGTCCGCGGACCAGGTGAAGTACTGCGGGTGCTGACCGACCGGGACGGTCGCCACCACCGTGTCGGTGGTCGTGTCGATGAAGGTCACCGAGGCCGAGTCGTAGTTGACGTTGCCGACCAGCGGCCGGGTGGGGTGCACCGCCAGGCTGTGCGGGCTGGTGCCGACCGGCACGGTCGCGACCACCTCGTTGCTCGCGACGTCCACGGCCGACACCAGGTTCGACTCGTGGTTGGCCACGTAGGCGCGCGCGCCGTCGCGCGTGAACGACACCCAGTGCGGGTTGGGCGGCACGGTGATGTAGTACAGCTCGGCGTCCGTGTCCGGGTCGATCACCGCGATGTTGCCGGTGTCGTGGTTGGGGACGTAGACCCGGTCCCCGTCCGGCGGAACGGCGGGGACGAACGGCCGGCTGGCCATCGGGATCGTGTCGACGACGGCGTTGCGCGTCGCGTCCACGACGCACAGCACGGCGATGGTGCGCTCGTCGTTCCACACGCTGACGTAGATCCGGCGGCCGTCGGGAGAGAAGGCCAGGTACTGCGGAGGGCCGGCGGGGACGTCGATCGTCGCGGTCACCTGGTCCACCGCCGTGTCGACGACCGTGATGACCCCGGCCTCGCCGTTGGCCACGTACAGCTGGTTGCCGTTGGGGGTGGCGGCGACGAAGTTCGGCGTCGGCCCGACCGGTACGGGCGTGCCCAGTGACGGGATCGGCACCGCGGGGGCGGGCGCCTGGGCGGAGGGCGGAGCCGGCTCGGGTGACGTCGACCCGGCCGAGGTCTGCGCGGTGGGACCCGCTCCCCCGTCGGACGCGCCGTCGGGGCGGGTCAGGACGACGACCAGCACGACGACCAGGACGACGGCCAGCGCCGTGCACAGGAGAGCGACCACCGTCCCCCGGCGGAGCTCGCGCCACCGTCGTCCACGGCCCGGTCCCGGCGGGGGCCGCTCCTCGCCCTGCGCAGGGGGTCCCGGCGGCGGCACGGGCGGTTCGCCGCCCCAGCCGTCCGCCGGGGGCAGTGCTCCGGGCGGCGCTCCGCCCGGGAACGGGCCCGTCGGGGGCGGGGCTCCGTCCACGCGCTCGCCGCCCCCGCCGGCGGACCGGTCGTCCGGGAGCGCGCCCGGTGCGACGAGCGGCGCCGCGCCCCCCGGTGCGGGGGCCTCCACCGCCCCGGCGGCCGGCCGCGCGGCGTCGGCCGAGGCGCCGGCGACCGTCGCCGCGACGTTCGCCGCCTCCCGGAGCGCCGGCCGTCCGTTCCCGGCGGGGAAGGGGTCGGCCTGGGGCGCCGGTCCGGACGCCGTGCGCCCACGCTCCCCGGCGTCCGCCTCGGCGGAGGACCGCTGGGTCGGCAGTCCGGCGCCGGCCGGTGCCCGGTCCGCGACCCGCACCGTCTCCCCGGCCGCGGGCCCCGACCGGGCGTCCCTGCTCGGCGAGGGGCCCGCGCCCTGGACCGGGCCGGGCGGCTGTCCGGACGACGACGCCACGGTGGCCGCCCCGAGGGCGACCGGGTGCTTGGGGTGGGCGTCGACGATCGTCGGGCAACCCAGCTGCTCGGCGACCGTCTGCGCCACGAACGGGATCTGCGCGGAGCCGCCGACCAGCAGGACCGCCGACAGCCGGCTCGGCGCGACGTCCGCCGACCGCAGCGCCCGGTGGAGCGTGCCGATCGTGGACTCCACCTGGGCCCGGATCAGGCCCTCGAACTGGCCGCGGGTGAGCGCGACGTCCATGTGCCGGCCCGGGATGAACAGCGGGATGACGGTCTCGGTGTCGAGGGACAGGGCCTCCTTGGCCAGGATGCAGTCCTGCCGCAGCCGGGCCAGCGCGACGACGGTCCGGGCGTCCCCCAGGTCGAGCTCGGCGAGGGCGCCGCCCGCGGCGTGGTTGACGAAGGTCAGGACCGACTCGTCGAGGTCGGTCCCGCCGAGCCGTTCGATCCCCTCCGGGGTGCCCAGCACCTCGATGCCGGTCTCGGTGCGGCCGACGACGGTCGCGTCGAACGTGCCGCCGCCGAAGTCGTAGACGGCGATGACCTCGCCCACGTCCATCTCGCGGGTCGCCGCGTAGTGGGCGGCGGCGGCCTCGGGCTCGGTGACCATCCGCCACTGCTCCACCCCGGCCGCGCGGGGCACCTCCTCGAACAGCTCCCGCCGGTAGGGCCCCCAGGTGGCGGGGTGGGTGAGCACCACCGCGTCGGGAGGTCCACCCTGCTCGGCGTCGACCTTCGTCAGCACGTCCCGGAGCAGCACGCCGAGCAGGTCGGTCACCGGGTAGGCCGACCCGCCGAGCACGACGGGGGTCGGGTCCCCCAGCCGACGCTTGATCTCCGACGCCACCCGGTCCGGGTTGCTCACGGCCCGCCGCGCGGCGGCGTCACCGGTGACGAGCCGCCCGTCGTCCCGGACGTAGACGGTCGAGGGGATCACCACGGAGCGGTCCCCGAGCGGCACCATGTCCACCCGGCCCCCGCGGGCGACCGCGGCCGCGACACAGGTCGTCCCGAGATCGACCCCGAGGCAGTAGTCCACGGCGCCCCCTGGGACCGCAGTTCGCTGCGTCTCCGCTGACGATCGAGCAGCCTAGTGACGGCGGGCGTGATCAGGGGCGGAATCGCCCTCCGGGGAGGTGGGGTCCCCCCTACCCCCAGGTAGGGGCCGCCCTCTTCCGTGCGGCGCGCACCCCGCGTGACCATCGATCTGTGGTCTGTGACGTCGTCCCGGGTGATGGCCCGCCGCGGGACGTCCCCGGTCCGGCGTCCGGCACCACACCACAGCCTCATGGACAGGGCTGGCCGACGATCCACGCTCCAGGAGGTCCCATGTCCACTCCCCGTGCACCGGAGGGGACCGACCCCGACCGGCCGGCCGTCCACGACGAGGCCGTGGTCGGGGAGCCCGCCGGACGGCGGGAGTACCGCCGACCGCGGGCCTTCCTCGTCGGCCCCGCTCCCCGCCTGGTCCGCGGGGGCCTCTACGGCAAGGCCCAGGACGGGTACACCGGGTACTACATGGAGCCGTGAGGTCACCGTCGGCGCGGCCGTCCGGCTCGGCCCCGACGTGCTGCTGGTCTCCGCCCCGGACGGCAGTGGCCGGCTGCTCGACCTGGCGGGGTCGTTCTACGCGGTCGACCCGATCGCCGCGGGGCTGCTCGCCGACCTGACGCGCCTCGGGCGCCCCGGGGCGGTGCGCGCCGCGGCGCGGCGCCACGCCGTCCCCGAGGAGCAGGTCGCGGCCGACCTCGACGACCTGCTCGCGGAGCTCCCGCCCGGCATCGAGGCCACGGCGGTTCGACGCGGCGGGTGGGTCGACCCGCTCGTCGTCGCCCTGCTGTCCCTGCTGCGCCGGGTGGGGCACCCGCCGCTCCGGACCTGGGCCCTGCTGGCGGCGGCACGCGCCTGCTTCGCCACCGCGGGCTGGTCCCGCACGCTCCGCTGGTGGACGTCCCTGCCGCTCCGGGGTACCCCGGGAAGAGCGTCCGCCGCCGCGATCGACCGGCGCGTGCGTCGCTCGGCCTCGCGCAGCGTCCTCGGGCACACGTGCAAGGAACGGGCCGTGGTCTGCCTGGCGGAGGCGCGGGCGGCGGGGCTGCCGGCCGCCGTGGTGCTCGGCGTGAGCTTCTACCCGCTGGCCACCCACAGCTGGTGCGTGGTGGAGGACGACGTCGTCCTCGGGAGCTCTCCCGACCTGTGCGCCGCGTTCGAGCCCGTGGCCCTCGCCCGATGAGCCGGAGCCGGCTGGTCGCGACGATCGACCCGGCCGGCGCCGTCCTGACCGCGACGGGTGCGCTCGTCACCGGCTCCCGCGGCGGCGACGTCACGGTGGTGCTGCTCGGTGAGCTGCACTACCGCGCGGACCTGCACGTGGAGGCGCCGGGCCGGCCCGACGACGCCGAGCGGGTCGCCCGCGTGTACCGCCGCGGCGGTCGGGTCGGCCTCGCGGCCCTCGAGGGCGACTTCGCGTTCCTGCTGCACGACCGTGCCGCCGGCCGGGTCCTCGCGGTGCGCGACCCCATGGGCGGGCACCGGCTCTACTGCGAGCGTCTCGGCGGGCGGGTCGTCGTCGCGACCGACCTCGCGACGCTCCACCGGCTGCGGGGCCGGCCGGCCGATCTGGACCTCGACTCCCTCGCCGACCACCTCGCCGGCCGGTCCCCCGTCCACGAGCCGGCCGGGACGAGCACGCCGTTCCGCGGCGTCACGCGGGTCCCGGCCGGCGCGTGCCTGCAGGTCGACCTGCCGGCGCTGACGATCGCCGTCCACCCGCTGTTCGCCCCACTGGACGCCGCCCGCGGTCGCGGCGAGACGATCTCCGGTGCCGTGGCCCGCTACCGCGAGGTGCTCGGCGCGGCGGTCGCCGAGCGCGCGGTCGGCGCGGTGGCCTGCCACGTGTCCGGCGGCCTGGACTCCTCCGCCGTGCTCCGCTGCGCCGCGGACGCCGCCGAGCGCGGCCGGTGCACGCTCGTCGCCGGGATCTCGGTCGTGTACCGGGAGCTGGCCCTGCTCGCGCGCGAGACGCCCTACGTCGAGCACGCGCTCGGCATCGTGCCCGGGCTGCGGTCGGTGCGCCTCGACGGGGACGACCTGCTGGACTTCGACGTCTTCGCCGACCCGCCCGAGCACGACGAGCCGTACCCCGGGCTGTGGCGCCTGGGCATGGACCGGGCACTGACCCTCGCGGCGGCGCAGGCGGGTGCCCAGCGGGTCCTCACCGGCATCGGGGCCGACGAGGTGCTCGACACCCACCCGTTCCACCTGGCGGAGGACCTGCGCCGGTGGCGGCTCGCCACGGCCTGGCGGGAGGCGCGCCGCTGGGCGGCGGCGGACGACACCGACCCGTGGACGGTGCTGCGCCCCTTCGGCATCGACCCGGTGCTGGCCCGCCGGCGCCGCCGGGTGCCCGACGTCCCGCCGTGGATCCGGCCGGAGTTCGCCCGGGACACCGCCCTGGCCGAACGCCTCGCCGAGCAGGCGGTGTCCGGGGCCGCGTCGCACCCGGTCCCCGCGGTCGGGTTCGCCCTGGCCGGCATCCGCAGCCGGGTCGGGGACCCGGTCCGGTGGGCGGTGGCCGACCCCGCCGGCCTGGTCGTCTCGCACCCCTTCCTCGACCGGCGGGTCCTGCGGGAGGGCCTGCGGGTGCTCGCGAACACCCGGCCCGAGCCGACCGCGGGCAAGCCGCTGCTGCGGGCCGCGATGCGCAGCGCGCTGCCCGAGCCGATCACGACGCGCCGGCGCAAGGGGCACTTCAACGAGGTCTACTACCGCGGGCTGCTGCGCAACCGGGACCTGCTGCTGGAGCTGGTCGGCGACCCCGCGGTCGCCGACCTGGGGATCCTGGACGCCGGGGCCCTGGCCGCGACCCTCCGGCGCGGTGCCGTCGGCGCCCTCGGCGTCCAGGAGCTGCACCCGCTGAACCTCGCCCTGACCCTCGCGCGGTGGCTGCTCCAGGAGGCGCGACGCCCGTACGGCGGCCCGGCTCCGCCGGGCGGACCCGGGGGCCTGCCCCACCCCGGGGAGGGTGCGCACCCCATTCCCGCAGGTCCGGCCCGGCCGCAGGATCGGCTCGTGACGTCCACGCCTGCGCGCTCGCCGGACGCCCCCGGTGCCGCGGGCGGGGAGCGGACCCCTCCGCACGAGCCGCCGCCGCGACCGGTCGACCTCGGCTCGGGCGGCCCCCGGCAGACCGAGCGCGAACGGTGGCTGCGCCGGCTGCGCCTGCAGCGCCGGCTGCACGACGGCGCGTCGCTGCAGATCTCCGCACTGGTGCCGCAGCTCGGCGTGGTGCGCAAGCGGCTGGGGGACGACGAGGACGGCGTGCGACTCTCGATCGACGACCTGCAGGACCAGTTGCACACGGTGCTGCAGGAGCTGCGCGAGGTCGCGCGGGAGATCTACCCCCCGTTGCTCGACCAGGCCGGGCTGGGTCCGGCGCTGGGCGAGTTCGCCGACCGCGTCGCCGTGCCCCTGCGGGTCGTGGCGCCGCAGGAGCGCTTCTGCCCGGAGGTCGAGGGGGTCGTCTACTTCGCCGTCACCCACTGCCTCGCCCAGCTCGAGGCCGGGGGACCGCCGGCCGAGGTGGTGCTGCGACGCGACGGGGACGCCCTCGTCGTCCTCATGGACGGGGTGCCGGTCCGGTACGCCGACGAGGTCCTGGACCAGGTCCGGGCGCTCGGTGGCCAGGTCGGCGTCACCGCGACGTCCACCTCCGAGACGATCAGGGTGAGGATCCCGTGCGAGTAGCCCTGGCCGAGGACGGCGCCCTGTTCCGTGAGGGGCTGCTCATGCTCCTGGAGGCCGCGGGCCACGAGGTCGTCGGCTCCACCGCCGACGGGGACGCACTCGTGGAGCTGCTGGACACCGAACGCGCCGACGTGGCGATCCTGGACATCCGCATGCCCCCCGGGCCCGACGGCGGCCTGGTGACCGCCGAGCGGCTCCGGGCGCTGCACGCCGACATGGGACTGCTCTTCCTCTCCCACTACGCCGAGGCCCACTACCTGATGCGGATCCTGCAGATCGGCACCGAGGCCATCGGCTACCGGCTCAAGGAGAAGGTCGGCAGCGTCGACGTCCTGACCGACACGCTCGCCCGCATCGAGGCCGGCGAGATCGTCATCGAGCCGGTCCTCGCCAAACGCCTGGTCGAGCACCCCCGCGGCGAGAAGAAGGGCGTCATCGACTCGCTGTCGCCGCGGGAGCTGGACGTGCTGCGGCTGATGGCCGAGGGCAGGTCGAACAACGGGATCGCGGCCCAGCTGTTCGTCACGCCCAAGGCGGTCGAGAAGCACATCGCCAGCATCTTCGGCAAGCTGCAACTGGCCGAGGACGCCGCCGAGCACCACCGCCGGGTCCTGGCCGTCCTGACCTACCTGCGAGCGCAACGCGACGACGACTGAGCCAGGCTCCGGAAGGGGTTGGCGCGGTCTGCACCTCCCCCTAGCGTGAGCGGCGGGGCCCGGCCGGTGCGCCGGGCGGGGGCCGGGGGTGGAGATGACCCGGGTCGGCACCGCAGCGGTGCTCCGCTGGCTGTTGGTCACCGGCGGCGTGGCCGCGGTGCTGGTCGCCGTCGTCCGGGGTGGCCACGACCTGATCGAGACCCGGCAGGTCCTGCTGCTGCTGCCGTTCGTCGCGGTCGCTCTCGCGACCGTCGCGCTGTTCCTGGTGTGGCCGCTCCTCGAGCGCGTGGTCACCCGCGTGGCCGGCCGGAGGCTGGCGAGCCCCTACTCGGCGCTGGCCGAGGCGGCGCGGCGGATCCAGGCCGGGTCGCTCGAGCAGGTCCTGCCCGGCCTGGCGCAGGTGCTGGCCGAGGGCACGGGGGCGGTCCGGGCCGCGGTCTGGCTGGCGGTGGGCGACCGGCTGGTGGAGGCGGCCCACCACCCGCCGGACGCCGGTGCCGCGACGCCCCCCGGCCGGACCGTGCCGGGCCTGGCGGACCTGCTCGCCGACCCGGCCGTCGACTCCGTCGTCCCCGTGCTCGACGCGGGGGTGCTCCGGGCCGCCCTGACGATCACCAAGGCGGACTCGGTCACCGTCGCCGACCGGGGGCTGCTCCACGACGTCGCCCACGGAGCGGCGCTGCCGCTCCGCCTGGTCGCGCTCAACGCGGAGCTCAGCGAGCGGGTCCGGCGGGCCGACGAGCTCGCCGAAGAGCTCCGCGCCTCCCGCCGGCGCCTCGACTCGGCCCGGGACGCCGCCCGCCGGCGCCTGCTCGCGGAGCTCTCGCACGCCACGGGGGACCGCCTGACCGTGCTGCGGACCGAGCTGGCGGCGATCCGCGCCGGCCTGGCCGACCCGCCCGACGACCTGACGGCGGTCCGGCAGTCCCTCGCCCGTGAGCGGGCCCGCCTCGACGACCTGCTCGACCGGTTCCGGACCGTGGCCCGGGGCGTGTACCCGTCCGTGCTCCGCGACCACGGGCCGGCCGCCGCGCTCGACGAGGTGGTCGCCGACCTGCCCCGGCCGGTGCGGCTGCACGCGCACCTGGGCTCGCGCGTGGCCTGGGAGCTGGAGTCCGGGCTCTACTACGCGGCCGCCTCGGCGCTGCGCGAGCTGGCCGGCCGACCCGCGGAACGCGAGCTGAACCTGCGCCTCGAGGAGGGCCGCGGCGCGATCAGCGTGGTCCTCGAGGACCCCGCTCCGCCGGTGCCCGTCGAGCGGCTCGAGGCGGCGCTCGCCGACGACGCCGACCGCCTGGTCGCGCTCGGCGGCGGCCTGCGGGTCACCGGCCCCGGCGGGGACGGCGCCCCCCGGCGCGGCACGCCCGTCGTCATCCACGCCTGGGTACCCGACCGGGTGGAGCCGGTCGTGGAGCGCGGCATCGAGGCGGAGGTCGCGCTCCGGTGACCGGCCGGCGGGCCGGACGACGGGGCGGCGGCTGGATCGCCGCGCTCCTCGTCGGGTGCGCGCTGCTGTCGATCGTCTGGCTGGTCGTCGGGGTGGTCGCGGCCGGGGTCCCCGGCGCCGGGGGCGACGTGTGGTCCCGGGCCGTGCTCGCCGGGGCGCGGCGCAGCGAGCCCCTGTACCAGGTGGTCCCGGACGCCGCGCTCACCGTGCTCGTCCTCGGCTGCGCCGGCGCCCTGCTGGTGTGCCCGCCGCGGGACCCGGCGCAGCGCCTGCTCGGGACGGCGCTGGCCGCCTCGGGCGCCGCCTTCAGCCTCCAGGCGGACGCTGCGTCGGAGGTGCTGGCCAGGCTGACCGGGCTGGACCTGGTCGGTGCGGTCGCCCGGTTCGTGCTGCCGGTGGTCACCTGCGTCTGCTACGTCCTGGCGGTGGCCTGGGCGCCGCGGAGCGTGCCCCTCGGGCGCCCCCGCCGGTGGGTGGGGGTCGCGGCGGTCGGCGTCGCGGCGGCGGCGCTCCTGGCCGCCGCGTTCCTCCCGGGCAAGGTCCGCTGCGTCCTCCTCGCCGGGCTCGTGCTGCCGCTCGTCGGGGCCGCCGGCCTGCGCCGCCAGCTGCGCACCAGCACCAGTGAGCGGCTGCGGGCGCCGGCTCGGCTGCTGTTCGGCCTGCTGGTCGCGACGGTGGCGATGGGGGTGGCGCTGGCCGTCATCACCGTCGTCCTGGCGTTGCTCAGCTGGCCGGGGCTGGCCCTCATGGGCTGGACGATCGAGGACTGGGCGTCGGCACCGTCCCAGCCGGCGATCCTGCTCTGGTACTGGGCCTCCCGGCTGTCCCTGCCGATCGTGGCCGTGGCCGTGCTGATGACGAGCCGGCGCTCCGGCGCCCTGAGCGCGCAGCGGTGGTTCAGTCGCGGGCTGGTCGTCGCACTGGTCACCGCGTCCGTCGGCTGCCTGTACGTGATCGTCGACCTGCTCTCGAGCAAGTTCACCTTCGGCGGGCGGTTCGCTCCTCCGGCGGTCACCCTGGGCGCGGCGGTCGCGGTGAGCGCGCTGGCCTTCCTCCCCGTGTTCCTCGTGACCGAGCGGGCGGCCGACCGGCTGCTCTACGGCACCAGGCCGGCCCCCTACAGCGTGCTGGCCGAGCTCTCCGCGGGGCCCCGGGCCACCTCCGGGGGCGTGCCCGACCTGGCCGGCGTCGCGGAGGCGGTCGGCCGGGGCCTCGGCGCGACCACGTGCCGGCTGACCGTGCACCGCCCCGGGCTGCGCGACCGGAGCTACCGGTGGGTCCGGCCGGGACAGGAGGAGGCCGAGACCTCGCTGGAGGTGCCCGTCCGGCACGGGGAGCAGGAGGTCGGGACGATCGCGGTCGACCGGGCCGCGGTCGCCGGCGCCGACGACCAGCGACAGGACCTGCTGAGGGCGATCGCGAACAGCCTGGGGGTGGTGCTGCAGGCCGTGCGGACCAGCATCGACCTCGAGCGCCAGCTGCGCACCGCGGTGGCCCACGCCGCCGAGATCGCCGACGCGCGCCGCCGGGTCGTGGCCGAGACCGACCGGGAGCGGCGGCGCATCGAGCGGGACCTCCACGACGGCGCCCAGCACCACCTGGTGTCGGTGAGCCTGGCGCTCGGGCTGGCCGAGCACGAGGTCGGCACCGGACGACTCGAGCAGGCCCGGGCCCGGCTCGACCAGGTCATCGGGCAGCTCGACACCGCGGAGGCCGTCCTCGCCCGCACCGCCACGGGCCTGTCCTCGGCCACGCTGGCCGAGCGCGGTGTGGTCGCCGCCCTCCGGGACGAGCTCGGGGAGGACCCGCAGGTCCGGCTCGACACCGCGGGGGTGACCGGCGCGCGGTTCCCCTCCGAGGTGGAGGCCGCCGTCTACTTCTGCTGCCTCGAGTCGGTGAACAACGCCCGCAAGTACGCGGGCGGCGCGCCAATCCGCGCGCGGCTGGAGCGCGCCGGCGACCACCTGCTCTTCTCCGTCGAGGACGAGGGGCGGGGCTGGGACCCGGCGGCCTCGGGGTCCCTCGGGCGCGGGGTCCGCAACATGACGACGCGCCTCGCGGCCGTCGGCGGGCACCTCGACGTCCGGTCCGCTCCGGGAGAGGGGACCTGCGTCGAGGGCTGGGTGCCCCTCGGCGAGCCGGGGGCGGCGCCTCCGGCGCCCCCCGCCGTCCCGGCCCCCCGCCCGCTCGAGCAGGTCCGGGTCATGGTGCGCCGGGCCCGCGACCTCTACCACGGGACGGCGCACGCGCAGGAGCTGAGCACGCTGACCCGTCAGCTGGGCGAGCCGCCGCGGATCGCCCTGGTGGGACCGTCGCCGGCGGTCGTCGACTCCGTGCGCAAGCGCCTCGACGCGGCGCTGCACGGCCCCGGCCGGCTCCGGGACCGGTCCGGACGGCGCGGCTCCGCCCTCGCGGAGTCGACGGTCCTCGTCCCGGTGGCCACCGCGGGGCCCCCCGCGCCCGCCGGTCCCGATCCACCGGACCAGCCGGCACCGGACCCCGTGGCGGCCGCCGACGCGGACGCCGTCGTCCTGCTCGTGCCGTCGTCCGCGCGCGCGGAGGAGTGCTACACCGACCTGCTCGCGGTCACCTCGCGGCTGCGGCCCAGCCAGGTGCTCGGCGTCCTGGTCCCCGAGCCGGCCGGCGGCGCCGACCGCCCGGTCGAGGCGCCCGCGGAGCTGCGCCGCTCGTGCGTCACCGTCCTGCCGGCAGCCGGTGCCGAGGGGTCGGAGGGCGCCGCGGGGTCGGCGGACCAGGAGCGGCAGGCGTACGTGGACCTGGCCGACCTGGTGCGCACCCGGCTGGAGTCCAGGCTGGAGGCGTTCCGCGCCCGGGCGGCGATGGAGGCGCTCGCGGAGCTGCTGCACACGTCGCCACCGCCCCGCGACGCGCACCCGCTGCGCTACGAGCTCGACCGGTTCCGGCTGGGGCGGCACGAGCTCACCGAGCTCGACCTGCTCGACCAGCTCACCGCCGACGGCGCCCCCCTGCCGCCGGCCGAGCGCCTGGCGGCGGTGCGGCTGCTCGGCCTGCACGGCACCGACCCCGCGGCCCGCCTCGGCTGCGGTCCGGACGCCGACCCCGGGCAGCTGGTGCGCGCCGCCCGGGAGCACCTCGCCCACTGGCAGCAGGTGGCGGCCCACCCGGCGTCGTCCACGGAGGACCGCACCGTCGCCCGGTACCTCGTGGGCACGTGCGAGCGGCTGCTGACCACGACCGGCGCGTGAGCGCCGCCGCTACTCGTCGCGGCGCGGGCCCGACCGGCCGTCCAGCCACGCCTGCCACTCGGACCGCCCGGACGCGGCGGTGCCGGCTGCGAGGACGACGAGCGCGGCGAGGGCCAGCACGACCACGACCGCCACGACGACCAGGACGTGCTCCCAGCCGAACAGTGGGGGGACGGTCATGCTGCCCGGAGCCGGAGGGGTCGCGACGGTCGCCATGGGACGAGGGTGCGCGACGTCCCCGGCCGGCACACCCTCCACGCCGGCGTCTCACCCACCCGGGCGACGTCACGCAGCGAGAGGGCGCCGACGCCGACCGCCGGATCGCGCGAGCCGGGTCGCCCGGCCGGGTGGTCGGCGCCCGGCGGGGGTCCGCGCGCCCGCACGGGCGCCGTAGCGTCCCGCCCCCGGACCCGGGACCGTGGAGGGAAGCAGGGAGCATGAGCGTCGATCTGCACACCGAGGACGCCGAGACCGGCGTCCCCATCCCGCTCGGGACGCCGTCGCGCGACCGCCGGCGACCCAACGTCTCCGGGGACCTGCCCACGGTGCTGGAGGCCGGGCCGATGTTCCGCCGGACCGTGGCCGGCTACGACCGCTTCCAGGTCGACACCTACGTCCGGTGGGCGGAGGACGAGCTCGCCGCCGCCGACCGCGAGCGCGAGCGCCTGGACGCCCGTCTGCTCGCCACGCGGGCCGCGCTCGACGAGGCCCGGGAGCTGCTCGGCCACTCGCCCGGGGGCGGGGAGTGTCTCCAGCTGTCGCGCCGGATCGGGGCGGTGCTCGCCGCGGCGGCCGACGAGGCCGAGGCGCTGCGGGCGGACGCCGAGGCCGACCGGAGGGCGGCCGCCGCCGAGGCGGAGCGGCTGGTCGGCTACGGGCGGCGGCTGCTCGCCGACGCGCGGGCCGAGGCGGACCGGGTCGTCGCCGACGCGGTCCGCCGGGCCGAGGAGGCGACGGCCGCGGCCGGCCGGCTCGTCGACGAGGCCGAGCAGACCCGCCGGGCGGCCTGCGCGGAGGCGGCGGCGCGGCTCGAGGCGGCGCGGGCGGCCGGGCAGCGCGCCGCCGAGGACGCCGAGCGGACCCGGCAGCGGGCCGCGGACGACGCGGCCGCCGCCCGGCTGCACGCCCGGGACGAGGTCGTCCGGCTGCTGGGCACCGGACGGGAGGAGCGGCGGCGGGCGGACGCCGAGGCGGCCGCGACCCGGGAGCGCCTGGACCGGGACGCCGCCGCCCGCCGCGCCGCGCTGCTCGCGGAGGTCGAGCGCCTCGAACGCCGGCGGGCCGAGCTCCGGCGGGCCGAGGCGGACGGCGCGGCCGAGCCGATCAGCGCGGTGCCCGACCGCTTCCGGCTGCGGCTGCGCGGCCCCCTCGACCGGCTCCGCGAGCGTCGCGTGTCGCGCCCGACTGCCTGACGGTCCGCCCGCGGCCGCGCCCTCCCCGGGACGGCGGCCTCCGACGGGGAGGGCCGAGGCGCCCCACCGGGTCCGCGTCCGCGCCTAGCGTGGACGCGGGTGCTCCGCCCGGAGGGAGTGAGGAGCATGACGACCACCCGATCGACGTTCGCGGACTTCCTCGGCTGGCTGGAGGACAGCCGCACGCGAGGGCAGGTGCACGTCGACGACCGGCAGGAGTGCTGGCAGGTCCTGGGCCACCCGGAGGCCGGCACGGTGCTGTCCGACCCGGCGGTGTTCTCCTCCGACCTCTCCGCGCTCCAGCCCCGGCAGGACGACTTCGCGCTGTTCCAGCGCGGCAACTTCGTCCGGATGGACCCGCCCCGGCACCGCACGCTGCGGACCCTGGTCAGCCAGGCGTTCACCCCGCGGGTCGTGGCCGACCTGGAGCCGCGCATCGCCGAGCTGACCGGCGAGCTCCTGGACGCGGCCGGCGAGCGGTTCGACCTGGTCGACGCGCTGGCCTATCCCCTGCCGGTGATCGTCATCGCCGACCTGCTCGGCATCCCCGTCTCCGACCGGGCCCTGTTCCGCCGGTGGGCCGACGCGCTGCTGGACCAGGAGATCGACCCGGACCGGTCCCTGCGCGAGGTCGGCGAGCAGGCGGTCACGGCGGTGGCTCCGGTGATGCACGAGATGAACGACTACTTCCTGCAGTACATCCGCTCGCGGCGGGCCCGCCCCGGCGACGACCTGACCAGCAAGCTGGTCCGGGCCGAGGTCGACGGGGAGCGGCTGGCCGACGAGGAGATCGTCGGCTTCGTCGGGCTGCTGCTGATCGCCGGCCACATCACCACGACCGCGACGCTGGGCAACAGCTTGGTCTGCTTCCGCGACGCCCCGGACGCCGTCCGTGCCGTGCGCGCCGACCCGGCGCTGCTGCCGACGGCGATCGAGGAGGTGCTGCGGGTGCGCACCCCGTTCCCGCGCTTGGCCCGGATCACCCGGGCCGACACCGAGGTCGGCGGCGTGCGCATCCCGGCCGGGCAGGTGGTGCTGGTCTGGCTGACCGCGGCCAACCGGGACGCGCGGGTGTTCCCGGAGCCGGACCGGTTCGACGTCCACCGCACGCCCAACCCGCACCTGACCTTCGGGCACGGCATCCACTTCTGCCTCGGCGCGCCGCTGGCCCGGCTGGAGGCCCGGGTCGCGCTGCGGCTGCTGCTGGACCGCTACCGCGACATCGCGGTGCCCGGCGACGAGCAGGTCGGGTACCGCAACCCGTGGGCGATGATCGCCGTCACCCGTCTGCCTCTGGAGGGCCGCGCCGCCTGAGCCGCGAGGCGCCGTCCGGGGTCAGACGGCGGCGGTGCCGACGAGCCCCTTGCGGGTGACGAGGCCGGCGAGCCGCTCCTCGGGCACGCCCTCGGTCCCCGCGGGGCGGCGCGGCAGCACCATGTACCGCGACTCGGCACTGGCATCCCAGACCGAGATCCGCGTCCGCTCCGGCAGCTCGAGCCCGAACTCCCGCAGCACGCCGCGCGGGTCCCGCACGACCCGCGAGCGGTAGGCCTCGCTCTTGTACCAGCCGGGCGAGGGGCCCAGCAGCGCGATCGGGTAGCAGGAGCACAGCGTGCAGACGACGACGTTGTGCTCGTCCTCGGTGTTGGCGACCACCTTGAGCCGCTGCTCCTGCAGCCCGCCGGCCATCGACAGGCCGAGCTCGCGGATCGCCGCGTTGGCGTCGGTGAGCAGCCGCTCGGCGAAGGCCGGGTCGACCCAGGCGCGGGCGACGATCCGGGCGCCGTTGGCCGGTGAGCCGCCGGCGAGGAACGCGTCGATCCGGCGGTCGATCTCGCCGTCGTCCAGCAGGCCGCGGCGCTCCAGCAGCGCCTCGACGTGGCGCACCCGCGCCGAGATGACCGAGCTGGGGTGGTCGCTCACGGGTCCTCCTCGATCGGGGTCAGGTAGTCGGCCCACAGCTCCACCGTCACCGTGTGGTCGCCCGAGCCGAACAGGTCGGCGGCGGCGAACCGCACGTGCCACACCGGCTGCGGCGCGCCGGCACGGCCGCGGGCCCGGTCGTCGGCCAGCGGGTGCACGCCCGCCTGCTCCACGAGGACGCCGACGGCGCCGCGCGCGTACCGGGGCAGCCGGGTGTGGCCGTCGTGGTCGGTCGTGGGGGGGGGGGGGGGGGGGGGGGGGGGGGGGGGGGGGGGGGGGGGGGGGGGGCGCTCGCCCCCGGCCCCCCCCCCCCCCCCCCCACACCCCCCCCAAAGGCGTCTGACGGCCCACCCCCTCG
>NZ_JBJGYU010000036.1:0-47925 GCF_054050155.1 Geodermatophilus sp. SYSU D00703
TCACCCTGCGCGAGACCGCTCCCGGGATCACCCCCGAGGAGGTCGCCGACCGGACCGGCGCCCCGCTGACCGTCCCCGCCGACGTCCGCGAGATGGCCCTGCCGGCCACCGTCTGACCGGCCCGCACGCACGAGGCCCCTGCCGGGAACCGGCAGGGGCCTCGTCGTCAGCGGGTCAGAACGGGTACGCGGGCAGGTCGCCGCGGAGGGTGACCCACTGCGTCTCGGTGAAGGCCTCGATGTTGGCCTGCGGGCCGCCGTGCCGGGAGCCGGTGCCCGACGCCCCGACCCCGCCGAACGGGGCGACCGCCTCGTCGTTGACCGTCTGGTCGTTGATGTGCACCAGCCCCGACGGGATCCGCTCGGCCAGCTCCAGGCCCGCGTACACGTCGCGGGTCAGGATGCCCAGCGACAGGCCGTACTCGGTGGCCGCGGCGAGCTCGGTCACCTCGTCCAGGGAGGTGAACGCGGTCACCGGGGCGACCGGGCCGAAGATCTCCTCCCGGTAGGCCGGGGCGTCGACCGGCACGTCGCCGAGCACCGTGGGCCGGTAGAACAGCCCCTCGAACTCCGCCCCGGTGCGCACCGTGGCACCGCCGGCCACCGAGGCGGTGACCAGGCCGTGCACCCGGTCGCGCTGGCCGGCGTCGATCAGCGGGCCGAGCGCCACCTGCTCGCGGAACGGGTCGCCCACCGGCAGCTTCTCCACCTTCTCGGTGAGGAGCGCCGTGTACTCCTCGGCGATCGACTCGTGCACCAGGTGCCGCGAGGTCGCCATGCAGATCTGGCCGGAGTGGGAGAACGTGCCCCACGCACCGACGCTCGCCGCGGCGGGGACGTCGACGTCGGGCAGCACGATCAGCGCCGAGTTGCCGCCCAGCTCCAGGTGCGCCCGCTTCAGGTGCTGCCCCGCCAACGCGCCCACGGCGCGACCGGCCCTGGTGGAGCCGGTGAACGCGATCACCCGGACGGCGGGCTCGACCACCAGCGCCTCACCGACGTCGGCTCCGCCGGGCAGCACCTGGAACACGCCGGCCGGCAGCCCGGCCTCCTCGAAGACCCGCGCGAACAACGCGCCGCCGCAGATCGCCGTCCGCGGGTCCGGCTTGAGGACCACCGCGTTGCCCAACGCCAGCGCCGGCGCGATCGCGCGGACGGCCAGGATGGTCGGCACGTTGAACGGCGCGATCACGCCGACCACGCCGGCCGGCACCCGGCGGGCGAAGGACAGCCGCGGCGCACCGGTGCGCAGCAGCTCGCCGTACGGGTGCGACGGCAGCGCCGCGGCCTCGTAGCACTCCGCGGCGGACGTGTGCACCTGGAAGTCGCCGAAGGGCTGGATCGCGCCGGACTCACGGGCCAGCCAACCCTTGACCTCCTCGGCGTTGGCCTCCAACAGCTCGCCGGCGCGGCGCAGCACCCGCGCCCGCTTCTCGAACGGCGCCGCGGCCCACGCCCGCTGGGCGGCCCCGGCCCGGACCGCAGCGGCGTGCACGTCCTCCGGGGTGGCCCGGCCCACCGCACCGATCACGTCCCCGGTCGCCGGCTCCACCGCGTCGTAGGTGCCGCCCGAACCGTCGGTCCAGGACCCGGTCCAGACCCGCCCCTGCCAAGCGCCGTCGTCCAGCAGTGCCATCCCACGTCTCCGTTCCGGCTCGCCCCGTGCGACCCGCCGCCGAGGCTACTCGCGGGTAACCAAACGCTCCGGGCCGCCTCATCGTGGTGCTGGCCTGACCGACCGTGCCGGACGCGCCGCGACTCCCCCAGTGACGGACCCATCCGACCCCACGGTTGGGGGCATCCGACCGGGTGAACGCCGAACTAGCTTCGGCCCCGGTCGCGGCCGCCCGGTCGCCCCCACCCGGCCCCCGAGGCCTCCTGACCACCGCCGATCCCCCGCGAGCGGAGAACCCCATGCGCAGGACCATCATCGCCGCCGGCTCCTTCGCCCTCCTCCTGGGCAGCGCCACCGCGGCCACCGCAGCCCCGCCCGGCAGCGACCCGGTCGACCACACCGTCGTCGTCGGGGGGCTGGACAACCCCCGCCAGCTCTCCTGGTCCGGCCGCACCCTGCTGATCGCCGAGAGCGGGGAGGGCGGAGAGGACTGCGCCCCGGCCCCGGCCGACGACACGGCGACGGACGACCCGACTGCCGACGACACCGCGACCACCGACGACGACGGCACGGCCGACCAGGGCTCCGGCGACACGGCGACCGACGACACGACGGCCACCGACGTTCCCTCCACCGACGACGACGGCACGGCCGACCAGGGCTCCGGCGACACGCCGGTTCCCACCGACCCGACGGCCGACACTCCCGCCGCGGACACTGCTGCCGCGGACGAGGCCGCCGCGGCCGCCGTCGAGGTCTGCGAGGGCCCGACCGGCGGGATCGCCGGGGTCGAGCGGCCGGGCCGGGTCGAGGAGGGCGAGGCCGAGGCGGTCGTCGAGGGCCTCTACTCGGTGGAGAGCCCCGAGGGGTCGGTCGGTCCCGCCGGCGTGGCCGCCACCGACCGGGACGACGTCCTGCTCATCGCCCAGGGCGAGCTCAGCCCCGACGCGCTGGCCGCGGACACCGACGACGCGCTGACCGCGACGCAGGAGTACCTGCTCGTCAGCAACGACGGCGAGGTCCGGCCGTGGATCGACCTCGGCCAGGAGGAGGCCGACCAGGACCCCGACGGCAACGGGATCGCCGACAGCAACCCGAACGCGGTCCTGTTCGTCGACCCCGACGACTCGGACGACAGCGACCCCGACGACTCGAGCGACGACGGCGCGGGCGACAGCGACGACGCGTACGCGCTCGTCGCCGACGCCGGCGCCAACGCCGTGTGGAAGGTGACCGCCGACTTCGACGCCCTGCGCGAGGACGAGCTGCCCGAGTACGAGGTGAGCGTGTTCGCCGCCTTCCCCGCCGATCCCGAGGACCCCGACGCGCCGCAGTTCGTGCCCAGCACGCTCACCCAGGACCCGGACGGCAACGTCTACGTCGGCGGTGTCGGCGGCGGTCTGACCCCGGGCGGCGCCGAGGTCGTGCGCTTCGACGCGGACGGAGAGGAGACCGGCCGCTGGGGCGGCTTCACCGCGATCAACGGCATCGCCGTCTCCCCCAACGGGGAGCACGTGTACGTCTCCCAGGTCTTCGGCAGCGAGGGCCCGGCGGGCGGCGGCACCGGCTCGGTGATCCGGTTCGAGACCGAGGACTCCGACGACGCGAGCTACGTCGAGGCCGACGTCCCGTTCCCGGCCGGCCTGGCGCTGGGCGGCAACAGTGCGGTGTACGTCGCCGCCTACAGCCTCTCCCCCGCCGACGCCGACGACCCGACCACCGAGGACGCCGAGGGCGGCCAGCTGTGGCGGTTCCTCTTCCCCGAGGACGCCGAGGAGCAGCTGCTCCCGGTGGTGGACGCTCCGGCGACCGACCCGGCCGACGACACCACCACCGACCCGGCCCCGGCCGATGACGGCACCGGGCTGCCCGACGACGACGGCACCGCCGACCAGGGCAGCGGCGACACCGCGGTGGACGACGGCACCGCGCTGCCCGACGACGACGGCACCGCCGACCAGGGAAGCGGAGACGCCCCGGTGGACGTCGTCCCCGGCGACGATCCGGGAGTGCCCGCCGACGACCCGGTGATCACGGACGACGGGACCCTCGACCAGGGCCCGGGCGACGTCGTCACCCCCTGACCGTCGCCCCTCCGGACCGGCCGTGCGGTGCCGCGGTGTGCCCCCGCCGTGGCACCGCACGGTCACGTCCGGATCACTCGCCGCGCAGCTCCGCGAGGATCGGCCCGGCCAGCTTGAACGCGTGGTTCGCCGCGGGCACGCCGGCGTAGACCGCGCTGTGCTGGATGACCTCGGCGATCTCCTCGTCGGTCAGCCCGTTGTTCTTGGCCGCGCGGACGTGCAGGGAGAACTCGTCCCAGTGCCGCAGGGCGATGGTGATCGACAGCGTCATCAGGCTGCGGTCGCGCCGGGACAGGCCGGGGCGCTGCCAGATGTCGCCCCAGGCCACGCGGGTGATGAAGTCCTGGAAGTCGGCGGTGAACGGCGTGGTGCCGGCGACCGCGCGGTCGACCCACGCGTCGCCGAGGACCTGCCGGCGGGTCCGCATCCCCGCCTCGCGGCGGGCGTCGTCGGTGCTGGGCAGGTCGCTCATCGGGGGTCTCCGTCGAAGTGGGCGAGCAGCGCGCCGGTGACCTCCAGCGGCGACTCCAGGTTGGCCAGGTGGGCGCCGGGGCTGACCGAGAGCAGCTCGGCACCGGCGATCCCGTCGGCGATCGCCCGCTGGTGGTCCGGGGGGAGCGCGGGGTCCTCGGCGCCGGACACCACCAGCGTCGGCGCGGTGATCCGACGCAGGTCCGCGCGCAGGTCGACGTGCGCGACCACCTCGGCGCAGGAGGCGTAGCCCTCGTCGTCCGACCCGGCCACCATCCCCTCGAGCCGGGCGACCAGGTCGGGGTGCGCGGCCGCGAACGGTGGCGTCAGCCAGCGGCCGACGACGGTCGGCGCGAAGGACGCGGTGCCCTCGGCGCGGGCCGCCGCGGCCCGGTCGAGGAACCCCTGCGGCTCGGTCTTCGCCGACGTGCACAGCAGGGCGATCCGCCCCACCCGGTCCGGGTGCCGCGCGGCCAGCCGCATCGCGGTCATGCCGCCCAGCGACAGCCCGGCCACGTGCGCCCGCTGCACGCCGAGCCGGTCCAGCAGCGCGACGACGTCGTCCACCAGGTCGTCGAGGGTGTACGGCCCCGCGGGCGCCGGCGAGCTGCCGTGACCGCGGGTGTCGTAGGCGACGACCCGGAAGCGCTCGGCCAGCGCCGGCACCTGCAGGTCCCACATGGTGCGGGTGGCGCCCAGGGAGTTGGAGAGGACGACGACCGGCGCGTCGCGCGGCCCCTCCTCGGTGTACGAGACCTCGACGGCTGTCACTTCTCCCCTTCGATCAACTCGGCGTGCTCGGCCAGTGCGGCGTCCACCTGGGCGCCGGCCTCCCCGACGTCCGGGGCCGCGGCGGCCAGGACGGCGGCGGCGTCGACGTCGGTGCGGGCTGCCACCACCTCCGCGAGCGGGCGGCCGGTGTCGCGGGCTTCCCGGACGGCGGCGGCCGCAGCGTCGTGGGCCGGCCCCTTGCCCAGGCTCGGGGCCAGCGCCTCGGCGAGCGCACCGGCCAGCGGCCCCTCGTTGGCCACGGCGGCGGTGGCCGCCATGCGGGCGACGTCGGGGCGCAGCCCGCGCAGGCTCTCGGCCAGCCAGGCCGCCGCCGACCCGACGGTGGTGAGCAGCTCGGTGAGCGAGGGCCACTCGCTGTGCCAGGCGCCGGCGGCCCGCTCGTGCTCCTGCTCCATGGCCGCGAACAGGGTGGCGACCAGGCCGGGTGTGCGGCGGGCGCAGGCCCGCGCGGAGATCGCCGCGACCGGGTTGCGCTTGTGCGGCATCGCCGAGGAGCCGCCGCGCCCCTCGCCCACCTCGGCCACCTCGGCGACCTCGGACTGGGCGAGCAGGACGACGTCGACGGCGACCGTGGCCACCGCGCCGGCGGCGGCGCCGAGCGCCCCCGCGAGGTCGGCGATCGGCAGCCGCACGGTGTGCCACGGGACGGCGGTGGTCGCCAGCCCCAGCTCCTCGGCCAGCGCGGCGCGCACGGTGACCCCAGCCCCGTCGCTGGCCGCGAGCGTGCCCACCGCGCCGCCGTACTGCACCGGCAGTGATGCGACCACCTCCGCGAGCCGCAGCCGTGCGCCGTCGAGCCCGGCCAGCCAGCCGGCCGCCTTGAGCCCGAAGGTGGTGGGCAGGCCCTGCTGCATCAGGGTGCGGCCCATGACCACGTCGTCCCGGTGCGTGCGGGCCAGCGTCGCGGCGGTCTCGGCGGCGGCCGCGAGGTCGGCGTCGATCGCGGCGATCGCGTTCCGCGCGAGCAGCACCAGCGCGGTGTCGAGCACGTCCTGGCTGGTGCCGCCCACGTGGACGGCGACCGCGTCCCGCTCCCCCACCGCGTCCTGCACCGCCCGCACGAGCGGCGGGACGGGGTTGCCGGCGTCGGCGGACCTGGCCACGACGGTGGCCAGGTCCAGCCGGGAGGGGTCGGCGCAGGCGGCGGTGACCGCGTCGGCGGCCGTCGTCGGGACCAGGCCGGCGCGCGCCGCGGCGCGGGCGAGGGCCGCCTCGACCTCGAGCAGCGCCCGGAACCAGGCGTCGTCGGAGACGGCGGCCGCCGCTGCGCCGCGGGCGAACGTGCCGGCGAACAGTGCAGTCACGGCTGTGTTCCTACCGTCCGGCTCCCCACCGTGACCGCTCACACCGCGAAGAAGACCGTCTCCGCGTCGCCCTGCAGGTGGACGTCGAACCGGTACCCGTCCTCGGTCCGCCGGGCGATCAGGGTCTCCCGCCGGTCCTCGGGCACCGACGCGAGGACGACGTCCTCGGCGTTGGCCTCGGCCTCGTCCTCGAAGTAGATCCGGGTGACCACCCGGTCGAGCAGGCCGCGGGCGAAGACGCTGACGTCGATGTGCGGCGCCTGCAGACCCCCCTCGCCGTCGGGCAGCCGGCCCGGCTTGAGGGTGAACAGGCCGAACTCGCCGGGCGGGTGGATCGTCTGCACGCGGGCGTAGCCGCGGAAGCCGGGGCGCGTGGACGCGCCGCGGGGGTCCTCGGGCGAGGGGAAGCGGCCGTCCGGGTCGGCCTGCCAGGTCTCGATCATGGCGTCGGGGACGAGGTCCCCGGCGCCGTCGAAGACCCGCCCGCGGATCCAGATCCCGTCCGCGGTGCCCTCGGCGGCGGCCCACGGGCCGTCCGCCCAGGTCAGCCCGATCGCCAGGTACGGTCCGACGGTCGCGCTGGGCGTGGTGCCCAGCCGCAGCGGCCCGGTGAGGAAGCCGGTGCCGCGCTGCCCCGAGCGCGGCTGGAACGGCGTCGTCGGGTCCGGCGGGACGTCCAGGGGGTCCACGATCGGGTTGCTCACGCGACATCTCCGTCGTCGTCGGTCTCGAACGGGGTCTGGTCCTGGCCGCGCAGCACGATGTCCCACTCGAAGGCCAGCGCCCAGTTGTCCTGGGTCCGCTCGAGGTCGTACCGGCTGATCGCCCGGTGGCGCGCCGCGGCCGGGATGGCGTTGTAGATCGGGTCCTGCTCGAAGAGCGGGTCGCCGGGGAAGTACATCTGGGTGACCAGCCGCTGGGTGAAGGCCCGGCCGAACAGCGAGAAGTGGATGTGCGCCGGACGCCAGGCGTTGTGGTGGTTGCCCCACGGGTAGGCACCGGGCTTGATCGTCAGGAACTCGTACCGGCCCAGGCTGTCGGTGACCACGCGGCCGAGGCCGTCGAAGTGCGGGTCGAGCGGCGCGGGCCAGTTGTCGACGACGTGCCGGTAGCGGCCGGCCGCGTTGGCCTGCCACACCTCGACCAGCGCGTCCGGCACCGGGCGGCCGTCGCTGTCGAGCACCCGCCCGTAGACGAGGATGCGCTGGCCCACCGCCTCGCCGCCGTTGCGGTACGTCAGGTCGGCGTCCTGCGGCAGGACGCGGTCCTCGCCCAGCACCGGGCCGGTGACCTCGGTCAGCCGGTGCGGCAGGTCGATCGGCGTCCGCAGCGGCGCGCGCAGGGCGGTGCTCCGGTAGTCGGGGAAGCCGACGGGGGTGCGCACCGTGGCGTCCTCGCGCAGGTAGCGCGGCAGGTGCAGCCGGCTCTCGGATGTGGTCCCGGTCATGCTGGGAAGGTACGGCCGGCGGGCTACGCTGCCCAAGCCGGGACTTCCGGCCAGTAGGAAGAGGGGACCCGTGGCCGGTGGAGGTGCGACGCCCGGGCGCTCGGTCACCTCGCGGGCGCTGGCGGTGCTCGACGCGTTCAGCAGCAGCACCCCGCGCCTGTCGCTGTCGGAGATGGCCGAGCGGTCCGGGACGCCGCTGTCGACGGCGCACCGGCTGATCAGGGAGCTGACCGACTGGGGTGCGCTGCAGCGGCGGGCCGACGGCCGCTACGAGATCGGCCGCAAGCTGTGGGACCTCGGCCTGCTCGCGCCGGTGCAGCTGGAGCTGCGCCAGGTGGCCGCGCCGTTCCTCCTCGACGTGCACACCGCCACCCGCGACACCGTCCACCTCGCCGTCCGGGAGGGGCGCAGCGCGCTCTACGTCGAGCGCATCTCCGGCCGGGAGTCGGTCCCGGTGGTCAGCCAGGTCGGCAGCCGGCTGCCGCTGCACGCCACCGGGGTCGGCAAGGTGCTGCTGGCCGCCGCCCCGGACGACGTGGTCGAGGGCGTCCTGCGCTCCCTGACCCGCGAGACGCGGCACACCGTCATCGACCCCGCACGCCTGCGCCGCGAGCTCGGCGAGGTGCGGCGCCGCGGGTACGCCCGCACCGCGGAGGAGATGTCGCTGGGGACCCTCTCGATCGCCGTCCCGGTGCACGCCGAGCGGGCCGGGACGCCGGTGGCCGTGGCCGCGCTCGGCGTCGTCGCGCCCAGCCACCGGCGGGACCTCACCCGGCTGGTCCCCGTGCTCGAGGTGGCCGCGCGGGGCATCGGCCGGGAGCTGTCGCGGGCGCACCGCTTCCACTGAGCGGGAGGGCACGGTTCCGCCATCGGCGTACCGCCGGTCACACTCGCCCCGTGCGAACTCAGGTGGGGATCATCGGCGCCGGCCCGGCCGGCCTGCTCCTGTCGCGGCTGCTGCACCTGCAGGGCATCGACTCCGTGGTGCTGGAGAACCGGTCGCGGGAGTACGTGGAGGCCCGCATCCGTGCCGGCATCCTCGAGCAGCACACCGTCGACACGCTGACCGCCGCCGGCGTCGGCGACCGGCTGCAGCGCGAGGGCATGGAGCACCGCGGCATCTACCTGCAGTACCCGGGCACCCGGCACAAGCTGGACTTCCCGGAGCTGTGCGGGCGCACGGTGTGGGTGTACGGGCAGACCGAGGTCACCAAGGACCTCATCAAGGCCCAGCTGGACGGCGGGCCGCCGCTGCTGTTCGAGGTGTCCGACGTGGCACCTGAGGACGTCGACACCGACAGCCCGCGGATCCGCTTCACCGACGCCGACGGCACCGAGCAGGTGCTCGAGTGCGACGTCATCGCCGGCACCGACGGCTTCCACGGCGTCTCGCGCCCGGTGGTGCAGGCCGCCGGCGGGCAGGTCTGGGAGCGCACCTACCCCTACGCGTGGCTCGGCATCCTGGCCGACGCCGCGCCGGCGACCGACGAACTCGTCTACGCCTGGCACCCCGAGGGGTTCGCGCTGTACTCGATGCGCTCGCCGAAGGTGTCGCGGCTGTACCTGCAGGTCGACCCGAGCGAGAAGATCGAGGACTGGTCCGACGACCGGATCTGGTCGAACCTGGCGACCCGGTTCGCGCACGAGGGCTGGGAGGTCAACACCGGCACGATCACCGAGAAGTCGGTCCTGCCGATGCGCTCGTTCGTCAGCGCCCCGATGCGCCGGGGCCGGCTGTTCCTGGCCGGGGACGCCGCGCACATCGTGCCGCCGACGGGCGCCAAGGGCCTCAACCTCGCCGTCGCCGACGTCACCCTGCTCGCGAGCGCCCTGGTGCGGCTGCTGCAGGAGAAGCAGGGCGACCTGGTCGACAGCTACTCCGACCGCGCGCTGGCCCGCGTCTGGCGGTGCACGCACTTCTCCTGGTTCATGACCTCGATGCTGCACCGCTCCGGGGACGACTTCGACGCCGAGCTGCAGCTGTCGCAGCTGCGCCGGATCGCCGCGTCCGAGCCGGCCGCCCGCGAGCTGGCGGAGAACTACACCGGCCTCCCGCTCGACCTCTGACCGCGGGAGCGCCCTCGGCACAGGGCAGCCGGGTCAGCGGCCGGCGTCGAGGAGGGTGAGGACGGCGTCCGCGGTGCCCGGCGCCAGCGGCAGGTGCGGGAGCACCGCGGGCAGCTCCTCGGGCTCGAGCCCCTCGGCGAGCAGCGCCTCGAGCACCCGGTCGGCGAACCGCGGGCCGACCGGCGCGGGCAGGCCCGCCTCTGCCAGCGCCGCCCGCCCGAGGAAGACCGCCCCCGACGCGGCCGGGTCCTCCCCGGCCGGCTGCGGCGGCGGCGCGGCCTCCCGGGTCAGCGCCTCCGCCGCCCGGACCAGCGACAGCGGCAGCCCCTCGGCCTCGACCTCCAGCAGCGGGACGTCGGCCAGCGCGGCCAGCACGGCGAGCTCGGCCTCGGTCCGCAGCGGCGCCTCCCAGCCACCGGCGCGGACCACGGCGACCAGGTCGCGGCCGTCCTCGCCGAGGTCGTCGAGCAGCTCGGCCCAGTCCGCCCGGCGGGTGGCCCGCGCCCGCTCGGCGGCCAGCACGCAGGTGGCGAGCACGAACGGCTCGATCACCTCGCTGTCGAAGCGGTCGGCGTAGACCACGCCGTCGGCGTCCACCGCGTTCAGGGCGTCGCGGAAGCTGCCCGGCCGGGCGTCGCCGAGCTCGAGCCGGCCGGCCTCCTCCCCGCTGAGCGCCTGCCCGCGGGCGACCCGGTCACCGTTGGTGCCGCCGGTCTCGACCAGCCGGCCCCGCCGCCGCTCGTGGTGCGGGCGGTCGGAGATGCCGACGCTCCAGGCGCACGTCTCGGCGACGAGCGCGGGCACCCGCTCGCGCAGCACCTCCCGGGTCAGCTGGCCCATCCAGTCCACGTCGAACACGTCCCCGAGCGTCCCCCCGCGGGCCGATCGGTGCACGCGCCCGCCGGCGACCGTGTGCCCGGATGGCCCCCCTGCAGGGTCCCGCCGCGAGCATGCGAGCGGCGGGGGCCGGGGGGTCCTCTTCAGCCGAACAGCTCCCCGAGGAACGACTGCTTGCGCTTGGAGCCGTGCCCGTAGGAGGAGTGCTTTCTCCCCTGCACCTGGTTGAGCACCTCGCCGACGACCGCACCGAGCCCACCGGCGGAGCCCGACGTCCCGGAGCCGCCGGCGCCGTACCCGGCCGCCGCGTGCCCCGACCCGCCGGGGGACGACGGCTGCCGGGCCGCACCGCCCTGGTGCCACGCGGTCTCGGCGTCGATGAGCCGCTCCAGCTCACCGCGGTCGAGGAAGATGCCGCGGCACTCCGTGCACTGGTCGACGTGCACCCCGTTGCGCTCGTAGGTGCGCATCGTGCCGTGGCACTTGGGACAGGTCAGTTCCATGGCCCGGCAACGGGCGGTGGGCGACCCGCGTTCCCCGCCGCGACCGGGCCGACACGGCGTCGAGCCGGCCGCGCCCCGAGAACTACCCGCCGGTAGCACGTGTGGGATGGTCGGGGTCCCAACCTGCGAGACGGCGGTGCTGCCGTCAGGAGAGAGGCCCGATGCGGTTGCAGCTGTCCCCGGAGCTGGAGGCGTTCCGGGAGGAGATGCGGACGTTCTTCACGACCGAGGTCCCCCAGGAGATCCGCGACACCGTCGCCGCCCGCCGGCACCTCGGCAAGGACGACTACGTCCGGACCCAGCGGATCCTCAACGCCGCCGGGCTGGCCGTCCCGCACTGGCCGGTGGAGTGGGGCGGCAAGGACTGGACGCCGCTGCAGCGCCACATCTGGCGCGAGGAGATGCAGCTGGCCTGCGTGCCCGAGCCGCTGGCCTTCAACGCCGGCATGATCGGCCCGGTCATCGCCGCCTTCGGCAGCCAGGAGCAGAAGGAGCGGTTCCTGCCGGCGACGGCGAACCTCGACATCTGGTGGTGCCAGGGCTTCTCCGAGCCCGACGCGGGCTCGGACCTGGCGAGCCTGCGCACCACCGCCGTCCGGGACGGTGACGACTGGGTCGTCAACGGCCAGAAGACGTGGACGACGCTGGGCCAGCACGCCGACTGGATCTTCTGCCTGGTCCGCACCGACCCGACCGCCGAGAAGAAGCAGCGCGGCATCTCGATGCTGGTCTTCCCGATGGACTCCCCCGGCGTCACGCTGCGGCCGATCGAGCTGATCGACGGCAGCTTCGAGGTCAACGAGGTGTTCTTCGAGGACGTCCGCGTCCCGGCGGAGGACCTCATCGGCGAGGAGAACCGCGGCTGGGACTACGCCAAGTTCCTCCTCGGCAACGAGCGGGTGGGCATCGCCCGCGTCGGCGCCACCAAGCGGCTGCTCGCCCAGGCCAAGGACTTCGCGAGGGAGGTCCTCGTCGACGGCCGCCCGCTGGCCGAGGACCCGCGCACGGCCGGGCGGATCGCCGAGCTGGAGAACGACCTGCTCGCGCTGGAGCTGACCGCGCTGCGGGTGGTCGCGCACTCCTCCGACGGCCGGCCGCACCCGGCGTCCTCGGTGCTCAAGCTCCGCGGCTCGGAGCTGCAGCAGGCCGTCACCGAGCTGGTGGTCGACCTCGCCGGGCCGCTGTCGGTGGCGTCCTTCGCCGACGGCGGCTCCGACGTCCCCGACTGGGCCCGCGTGGCCACGCCGGAGTACCTGAACCACCGCAAGGTCTCCATCTACGGAGGCTCCAACGAGGTGCAGCGCACCATCATCGCCGGCACGATCCTGGGGCTGTGAGGTAACCGTGGACTTCACCTTCGACAGCGAGCAGAACGACCTGCGGGAGGCCGTCCGCGGCCTGCTCGACCGCGCCTACGGCGACAGCGAGGCCCGCCGCAAGGTCGTGGCCGACGACCCGGGCTTCGACGAGAGGACCTGGGAGCGGATGGCGGAGATGGGCCTGCTCGGGCTGCCCTTCGCCGAGGAGCACGGCGGCATGGGTGCCGGGCCGATCGAGGTGGCGATCGTCGCCGAGGAGATCGGCCGGGTCCTCGCCCCCGAGCCGTTCGTCGAGGCGGTCGTGCTGGCCGGCGGGCTGGTCGCCGCCGTCGGCACCGACGCGCAGAAGAGCGAGGTGCTGGCCGGCATCGCCGAGGGCACCACCGTGGCGGCCGCCGCGCTCGCCGAGCCCCGCAGCCGGTGGAGCCCGGTGGCGTCGGCGGTCACCGCGGCCGAGGACGGCGGGAGCTGGCGGCTGACCGGCGTCAAGGAGCCGGTCCCGCACGGCGCGCGGGCCGACGTCCTCGTGGTCAGCGCGGGAGTCGACGGTCGCACGGCGCTGTTCCTCGTCCGCGGGGACGCCGAGGGCCTGACCCGCACCGGGTACCGGACCCACGACGGCGGCCGGGCAGCGCAGCTGGGGTTCGAGGGCACGCCCGCCGAGCTCCTCGGGCAGGGCACCGCCGACCGGGCCGGGGACGTCGAGCAGGTGCTCGCGCTCGCCCGCATCGCCTACGCCCACGAGGCGGTCGGCGCGATGGACACCGCCCTGCGGACCACCGCCGAGTACCTCAGGACGCGCAAGCAGTTCGGCGTCACGCTGAACAAGTTCCAGGCGCTGACCTTCCGGGCCGCGGACATGTACGTCTCCCTGGAGCTGGCCCGCAGCACCGCGCTGTGGGCGGCGATGGTGGCCGACGCCGGCGGGGACGTCGTCGGCGCCGCCGACCGCGTCAGGCTGCAGACCAGCCGCGCGAGCCGGCACGTCGGCAAGGAGGCCATCCAGCTGCACGGCGGCATCGGCGTGACCGCGGAGTTCAAGGTCGGCCACTACACCAGCCGGCTCACCGCGATCGACCACCTGCTCGGCGACGGCGACTGGGCCCTGGCCCGGCTCGCCTCCGGCGTCACGGCGTACGAGACGGTCGACCCGATCGGGGCGCCCTACACCGGGTGAGACCGGGTCGCGGGCCCGTGGGGGCAGAAATGGCCACCGCTGCCCCTACGGGGGACTACCCGAGCATCGCCAGGCGCAGCTCCTCGGCCTCGGCGGCGACCTTGTCGGCCACCGCGGGGACGGCGTCCTCCCGGAGCAGTCCGCCGGTGAGCCGCTCCACCGGCACGGGCTCGTAGCCCTCCGCGGTCAGCCGCGAGGCGATCTCCAGCGCGGCGCGCAGCAGGGCGCCCTCCCCGGCGGCCAGGTCGTCGACGGCGGTCAGCGGGGCGACCATGCTCGCCGGGAAGCCCCACTGCTCCAGCGCCACCGCGCTCAGCCGGAAGGCGTGGATGCCGTAGCGGCGGACCTCCGCAGCACGGCGCCCCGCCGTGGTGGGCGCGGCGCCGGCCAGCGCCGCGTAGCCGTCGGGGTCGTTGTGGTGCAGCAGGGCGACCCCCAGCGGGGCGAGCAGGCCGAGGCAGAGCGCGTCCTGCGGCCGCTCGCCGAACCGGGTGGCCAGGGTGGAGGCGGCCAGGGCGACGCTGGTGCTGCGCAGCCAGAAGTCCGCGGGCAGCCGCGACTCGTCGTCCAGGTGGGTCAGGGCGACGGTGGCCATCGTCCGCACGGTGGTGAAGCCGACGACGGTGACGGCGAACTGCAGCGAGGTCACCCGCCCGCGCATGCCGAAGTAGGCGGAGTTGGCCAGCTTCATCACCCGGCCGGCCAGGGCGACGTCGGCGGCGAGGATCTGCGCCAGCGCCTTGGCGCTCGTGTCGTCGGAGTTGGCCACGGAGACGACCTGCGCGGCGACCGGCTCCTGCGCGGCCATGGTGTCGATGCTGGCGAGCACCGCCTCCAGGTCGAAGGTCGGTGCGGCGGCCAGGGTGGCGGGCACGTCGGCTCCCGGGAGGACGAGGCGGGCGGGGGTCATCGGGCGGCGTGCGCGGCGAACCACGCGGCGGTCCGGTGGCCGGTCATCGGCGCGGCCAGGCGGAAGCCCTGCAGGAAGCCGGCTCCGAGGCGGGCCAGCTCCGCGGCCTGCTCGTCGGTCTCCACGCCCTCGGCGACGGTGGTCAGGTCCAGGCTCGCGGCCAGCGCGATGACCGCCGAGGCGATCTCGGTGTGGCCGTGCGCGAGCTCGGCGACGAACGAGCGGTCCACCTTGAGGCAGTCCACCGGCAGGTGCCGCAGGTAGGCCAGCGACGAGTAGCCGGTGCCGAAGTCGTCGATCGCCAGCTGCACGCCGAGGTCGCGCAGCTGGGTGAGCACCTCGCGGGCCGAGGCGGGGTCCTTCATGAGGGCCGACTCGGTGATCTCGACCGACAGCCGCGACGGGGGCAGCCCGTACCGCTCGAGGGCGGCGCGCACGGAGCCGTGGAGGTTGCCGTCCAGCTGCAGCGCCGAGACGTTGACGTTGGCCAGCTGCGGGGCCGCGGCGCCCAGGACGCGGTCCCACGCGGCGAGCTGCCGGCAGGTCTCGTCGAGGACGAGCTCGCCCAGCCCGCCGATCAGGCCGCTCTCCTCGGCGAGCGCGACGAACGTCGCCGGGCTGATCGGGCCGCGCACCGGGTGGTCCCACCGGGCCAGCGCCTCGACCGCGACCGGGGTGCGGTCGTCGGCGCTGAAGATCGGCTGGTAGAGCAGGGTGATCTCGCGGCGCTCGATGGCCTCGCGCAGCTCGGCGACCAGCCGCAGCTTGTCGCGGGCCTCGGCGCGGGCCTGTTGGTCGAGCACGGTGATCCGGCCCTTGCCGCCCGCCTTGGCCTGGTACATGGCGATGTCGCAGTCACGGATCAGCTCCTCCGCGGCGGCGTGCTCGGCGGTCTGCACGGTGACGCCCACGCTGGCGCGCGGGCGCACGTCGACCCCGCCCAGGCGCACCGGCTCGGCCAGCACCGCACCGATCCGCTCGGCCAGGGCGACCGCTTCGTCCTCCCCCACGTCCTCGCAGACGACGACGAACTCGTCGCCGCCGAACCGCGCCACCAGGTCGCCGGGGCGCACCGCCCCGCGCAGCCGGGCGGCGACCTCCACCAGCAGCTCGTCACCGGCGGCGTGGCCGAGCGAGTCGTTGACCACCTTGAAGTTGTCCAGGTCGAGGAACAGGCAGGCCAGGCCGCTGCGGCCGGGGGCGAACCGGGCCGCGACGTGGTCGGCCAGCAGCGTCCGGTTCGGCAGCCCGGTCAGCGGGTCGTGGTTGGCCTGGTGGGCCAGCCGCGCCTCGAAGGCCAGCCGGTCGGTGATGTCCTCGATGGTGCCCACGAACCCCGCCCCGACGCCGGGGGTGAACAGGTGGGCGAAGCGGATGACCGTCGTCCGTTCGGTGCCGTCCTCGCGGACCAGCCGCGCCTGCGCCTCGCCGTTCCCGCCCCCGAGGACGGCGACCACCTGCTCGATCACCGCGTCGAGGTCCTCCGGGTGCACGGTGGTCATCCAGCCGGTGCCCAGGAGCTGCTCGGCCTGCAGCCCGACCAGGCTGCAGAAGGCGTCGTTGACGTGCGCGAGGCGCATGCCCTGCTCGGAGAGCAGGGTCGGGATGGGCGAGCGCTCGGTGAGCGTGGCGAAGCGCTGCTCGTGGGCGTCGGCGGTGGCGCGCAGCGCGCGCTCCTGCTCGTTGGACGCCGGCACCAGGCGCAGGGTCCACATCCGGCCGGACGGCGACGGGGTGCAGACGACGACCGTGTCGATGAGGGCACCGCTGGCGGTGCGGACCGGCAGGCTCATGCGGGCCGCCCGCTCGCGGCGCAGCAGCAGCTTGATCTCCCCGCCGCGGAGGGTCGGGACCAGCGCGGCGACCGGCAGCGACCGCAGGTCGGACACGCCGTAGCCGAGCAACCGGCTCGCGCCCTCGTTGCCCCAGGTGACCCGGGGCGTGCCCGCGACCACCTCGGCGACGAGGAGGACGAGGGTGTCGCTCACCGCGGCGCCGTAGAAGATCGACGAGACGATCTCCGGCGACACCACCTGCTCGGCCGGCACCGTCGTCGCTGGCACGCTCACCCCTTCTCCCCGCACCGGCGCGGGTGCCGGTCGCAGCGCCGGGCGGACCCGGCTCACCGATCAGTACGGCAGCCCTCGGGAGCGGCTCCAGCCGGCGGACGGGGGTCCTCACCCTCCCGGGTGGGGTCGACCGACCGCGGGGCGGGAGCGGCGCCGCCCGGCTGCGGGCCGTCACCGGGCCGCCCGGTGGGACACGCGGTGCGACCCGGGTACCGGGGACGGCATGATCGGCCCCGGCTGCGCCACCACGCGCCGTCCCGGTGGGCTCCCCGAGCCCGGCGGGCCGCCCGTACCTCGCACCGGATGCCCGTCGAGGCCGACCCGCCAGGAGGAGTGGACGTGCTCATCGGAGTGCCCAGGGAGACCCGTCCCGGGGAGACGCGGGTGGCCGCGACGCCGGCGACCGTGCGGCAGCTCACCGCGCTCGGCTACGAGGTCGTGGTCGAGGCCGGCGCCGGGCGGGCGGCCAGCTTCCTCGACGACGGCTACGTCGAGGCGGGCGCGCGGCTGGTGGGGACGGCGGCCGAGGCGTGGGGCGCGGACGTGGTCCTGCACGTGGCCAAGCCGACGACCCCGGAGCTGGACCTCCTCCGGGACGGCGCCGTGCTGGTCAGCCAGCTGACCCCGGCGCTCGACCACGACCTGGTCGCGGCGCTGGCCGCCCGGCCGGTCACCGCGCTCGCGGTGGACGCCGTCCCCCGCATCTCGCGGGCCCAGTCGCTGGACGTGCTCAGCTCGATGGCGAACATCGCCGGCTACCGCGCCGTGGTCGAGGCCGCGCACGCCTTCGGCCGGTTCTTCACCGGTCAGGTGACCGCCGCGGGCAAGGTGCCGCCGGCCAAGGTGCTGGTCGCCGGCGCCGGTGTGGCCGGGCTGGCGGCGATCGGCACGGCGAGCAGCCTGGGGGCGATCGTGCGGGCCACCGACGTCCGGCCCGAGGTCGCCGAGCAGATCGCCTCGATGGGCGGCGAGTACGTGGGCGTGCCGGCCGACGAGCAGCAGGGCGGCGGCACCGGGTACGCCGGGGTGACGTCGGCCGACTACGACCGGCGGGCCGCGGAGATGTACGCCGAGCAGGTCCGCGACGTCGACATCGTGATCACCACCGCGCTCATCCCCGGGCGGCCCGCGCCGCGGCTGATCAGCGAGGACATGGTGGCGGCCATGCGGCCGGGCAGTGTGGTCGTGGACATGGCCGCCGCGCAGGGGGGCAACGTCGCGGGCTCGGTGCCCGACGAGGTGGTGGTGACCCCGAACGGGGTGACGATCATCGGCTACACCGACCTGCCCGGCCGGCTGCCCGGGCAGGCCTCGCAGCTGTACGGCACCAACCTGGTCAACCTGGTGAAGCTGCTGACGCCGGGCAAGGACGGGCAGCTGGTCCTCGACCTCGACGACGTCGTGCAGCGGGCGATGACGGTCGTGCGGGACGGCGAGGTGCTCTGGCCTCCCCCGCCGGTGCAGGTGTCCGCCGCGCCCCCGCCCGCGCCCGCTCCCCGCCCGGCCGCCCCGGCACCGGCCGAGCGGTCGCCCGCCTCCCGCACCCGGACGCCGGTGCTGGTCGCCGCGGCGGCGGTGGCGCTGTTCGGCATCACGGCGTTCTCGCCCGGCCAGCTGATCGGCAACCTCACGGTGTTCGCGCTGGCGATCGTCGTCGGGTTCTACGTCATCGGGAACGTGCACCACGCGCTGCACACCCCGCTGATGAGCGTCACCAACGCGATCTCCGGGATCATCGTGGTCGGCGCCCTGCTGCAGATCGGCCACACCAGCGTGCTGGTCAGCGTCCTGGCGTTCGTGGCGATCCTGGTGGCCAGCATCAACGTCTTCGGCGGCTTCGCCGTGACCCGCCGCATGCTCGGCATGTTCACGAGAGGCTGACGATGAGCGCGCTCTCCGCCGCCGCCGCGGCCTACATCGTCGCCGGCCTGCTGTTCGTCCTCAGCCTCGCCGGGCTCTCGAAGCACGAGACGGCCAAGCGCGGCAACGCCTACGGCATCGCCGGCATGGCCATCGCCCTGGTCGCCACCATCGGGCTGGCCGCCCGCAGCGTCGGCGCCGCCGCGATCGCCGCCATCGCCGTCGCGATGGTCATCGGCGCGGTCCTGGGCCTGTGGCGGGCCCGCCGGGTGCAGATGACCGGCATGCCCGAGCTGATCGCGATGCTGCACAGCTTCGTCGGCCTCGCCGCGGTGCTGGTCGGCTGGAACGGCTACCTCTCCGTCGAGCGCGCCGGCGCCGAGCAGACCGAGGTCCCCGCCGACCTGCTCGGCATCCACTCCGCGGAGGTGGTGATCGGCGTCTTCATCGGCGCGGTCACCTTCACCGGCTCGATCGTCGCCTTCCTCAAGCTCTCGGCCCGCATCAAGAGCAACCCGCTGATGCTGCCGGGGCGCAACTGGCTCAACCTCGGCGCGCTGGTCGCCTTCGCCGGGCTGACCGTCGCCTTCGTCGCCGCGCCGAACCTCGGCGTCCTCGCCGTGGTCACCGTCCTGGCGCTGGCGCTGGGCTGGCACCTGGTCGCCTCCATCGGAGGGGGTGACATGCCGGTCGTCGTCTCGATGCTCAACAGCTACTCGGGCTGGGCGGCCGCGGCGTCGGGCTTCCTGCTCGACAACGACCTGCTGATCATCACCGGCGCCCTCGTAGGCTCCTCCGGCGCCTACCTGTCCTACATCATGTGCAAGGCGATGAACCGGTCGTTCCTGTCGGTGATCGCCGGCGGCTTCGGCAACGAGGGCAGCACCGCCGCCGGCGTCGAGGGCGAGCACACCGAGGTCACCGCCGAGGAGGTCGCCGAGCTGCTGCGCGAGGCCGGGTCGGTGGTCATCACCCCGGGCTACGGCATGGCCGTCGCGCACGCGCAGGGCCCGGTTGCCGAGCTCACCCGGAAGCTGACCGACAAGGGGGTGCGGGTCCGCTTCGGCATCCACCCGGTCGCCGGCCGGCTGCCCGGCCACATGAACGTGCTGCTGGCCGAGGCGAAGGTGCCCTACGACGTCGTCCTGGAGATGGACGAGATCAACGACGACTTCCCGGAGACCGACGTCGTCCTGGTCATCGGGGCCAACGACACGGTCAACCCGGCCGCGCTCGAGGACCCGGGCAGCCCGATCGCCGGGATGCCGGTCCTGGCCGTGTGGGAGGCCGAGCACGTCGTCGTCTTCAAGCGGTCGATGAACACCGGGTACGCCGGCGTCCAGAACCCGCTGTTCTTCCGCGACAACACCCGGATGCTGTTCGGGGACGCCCGGGAGCGGGTCGAGGACATCCTCCGGGCTCTCTGATCCGGGGGACTGTCTCCCGGGCGAGGCGTGGCCTACCGTGATCGTCGTGCGCGCATCGGGGCCGATGACCGAGCCGGCCCTCACCGGGTCCGCCGACCACGTCTGCTGGGTCCACGACGACGCCGACTCCTTCACCGCGGCCGCCGCGGGGTTCCTGGCCGCCGGGCTGACCCGCGGTGAGCGGCTGCTCTACGTCGGTGAGGACGACGGCATCGCCCGGCTGCGCCGCGAGCCCGGTCCGCTCGGCCCGCTGGACGACCTCGTGGCCGCCGGCCGGCTGACCCTGCTGGCCCGGACCGACGCCTACACCCGGGACGACCGGTTCGTGCCGGAGGACCAGCTGGCCTTCTACCGGGCGGCCACCCGGCAGGCGGTCGAGGACGGCTGCACCGGCCTGCGGGTCGTCGCCGAGCTCACCGCGCTCGCCGCCGACCCCCGCACCCGGGACGAGCTCGCCCGGTGGGAGCACCTGGCCGACGACTTCATGGCCGGGGGCAGCGGCATGTCCGCGCTGTGCGCCTACCGGCGCGACGCGCTGGACGCCGACGCGCTCACCGCGGTCGCGACCGCGCACCCGCGGCTGCACGTGCCCGACGAGGTGCTGCCCGACGACGTCGCGCCGTTCTCCGTCTTCGTCGACGACGGCCGGGTGGTCGTGACCGGCTGCGTCGACGCCTTCGGCGCCGACCGCCTCCACCGGGTGCTGACCGCCTCCCCCCTCGACGCCGCCGAGCTCGCCACGCTGGACCTGTCGGGGCTGCAGTTCGCCGACGCGGCCGGCTGCCGGGCGATCGCCTCGTGGGCCCAGGACCGCCTGCGCCGCGGGCAGGAGGTCGCGCTCAGCGGCGCCTCGCCGCTGTTCGCCCGGGTGTGGCGGCTGCTCGGCTACGACGTCCTGGTCCCGGTCGTGCCGCAGCGAGGGAGCGCGTGAACGCACCCGCCGGATTCGTGCACGAGACCGTCACCTACTCGGGCGACGAGAGCTTCCTCGACGGCGTCCGCGGGTTCGTGCGCGAGGGGCTCGAGCGCGACGAGGTCGTCGTGGTCGTCGAGCCGCGCCCCCGGCTGGAGCTCCTGCGCGACGCCCTGGGGTCCGACGCGCCCGCGGTGCGGCTGCTCGACATGACCGAGGTCGGCGCCAACCCGGGCCGGATCATCGGGGTCTGGGCCGCGGCGCTCGACCGCGCCGTCCGCGAGGGCCGGGTGCTGCGGGGCGTCGGCGAGCCGGCGCACCGGGCCCGGACGCCCGCCGAGCTCGCCGAGTGCGAGCTGCACGAAGTGCTGCTCGACGAGGCCTTCGGCGGCGGGCCGGCCTGGCGGCTGCTGTGCCCCTACGACGCCGAGGGGCTCCCTCCGGCGGTGTGCGCGCGGGCGCAGCGGACGCACCCGTACCGGTCCGGCCCGGAGGGCCCCGAGCCGACGGGCGGTGGGCTGCTGACGGCGGCCGACCTGATGGCCGCCGTCCTGCCGCCGCCGGCCGACGTCGTGCTGCGCGGCGAGTTCCGGGAGGCGGACCTCCCCGCCGTGCGGCGCACCGTCGCGACCTGGGCCCGCTCCTGCGACCTGCCCCCGGAGCGGGTGGAGGCGCTCGCCCTGGCCGCCTCCGAGCTGGCGACCAACAGTGTCCGGCACGGCGGTGGCGGCGGGACGCTGGCCATGTGGAGCGAGCCCGGCGCCGCCGTCGTCGAGTTCTCCGACACCGGCCGGCTGACCGACCCGCTGGTCGGCCGGCGGCTCCCCGACCCCACGCAGGTCGGCGGCCGCGGCGTCTACCTGGTGCACCAGCTCTGCGACCTGGTCGCCGTCCGCAGCACGCCGGACGGGACGACGGTCCGCATCACCACCTGGCGCTGACGGTTGCGGCGGGCCGCCGCGTCCCCGACCGTTGCGGCGTGGACCCCTTCCGGAGCCTGGGCATGCCGCGCATCCCCGGCCTGTCCGAGCTGATCGCCCAGCTGCAGGCCCAGACCGAGGCGCTGGCGCAGCTCCCCAAGACGATGACCGACCTCAACACCGCCGTCCGGGAGCTGATCGCGGCGACCGCTGTCGCCACCGAGACGATCGCCTCCGCGCAGCGCACCGCCGAACGGCTGGAGACCCTCGTCGAGGAGCTCGAGGAGCCGGTCCGGTCGCTGCGCCCGGGGCTGGAGCGGGTGGGCAAGGTGCTCGACGACCCGGCGATCGACACCGTCCCCGACACCCTGCGGCGCATCTCGGAGGACCTGCTGCCGCTGGTGCACACGCTCCGCCAGGCCACCACGCGGCTCGGGTCGGTCGGGGGCGTGCTCCGCCGCCGGGGTCGCCCCGAGGAACCCGGAGAGGCCTCACCGGCGCCCTGAACCCTCAGCCGTCCCTCTCCAGGAGGAAGGCGAACACCTCGGGCAGGCCGCGCAGGTCCATGAGGCCCAGGAGCAGGTCGGGCGTGACGCTGCGGAAGGCGTCGACGACCGGCAGCCGGTCGTAGACGAGCGCGCCGGTGGCCACGCCGCGGTGCGTGACGACCCGCACCCGGGCGGCGGGCCGGTCCGTGCGCAGCAGCGGGCGGACAACGGCGAACGCGGCCCGCGCGGCGCGGCTGCGGCCCAGGCCCGGCCGGCGCAGCAGCAGCGACAGCGGGGCGAGGGCCGGGTCGACCGGCCGCGGGACGCCGCCCGGGCCGGCGAACAGCAGCGGGTGGACGGTCTCGGTGTCGACGACCTCCTTGCCGTACCAGCCGTGCGCGGCCAGCAGCCCGTCCAGCCGCGACCCGGTGGGCAGCTCGGCGCCCCGCCAGCGGCCGGCCAGGGCGGCCGGCTGCACCGGCGGCAGCCGGTCGAAGAAGGCCAGGACGTCGGCCGGCGCCGCCCCGCCGCGGTGGCGGGCCAGCCAGCGGGCGGCGTCCTCGCTCATGCCCAGTGCGCCGGGTGCCCGAGGCCCGCGGGGAGCGTCGTCGCGGCGTCCCCGCGGGCCGCGGCCACCTGCGGGCGGGTGAGGAACAGCGCGCCGGTCAGGTCCGCGCCGCGCAGGTCCGCGGCCCGGAGGTCGGCGCCGAGCAGATCGGTCCCGCGCAGGTCGGCGCTGCGGAGGTCCGCGCCGATCAGGTGGGCGCCGCGCAGGCTCGCACCGCGCAGGTCGGCCCGGCGCAGGTCGGCGCCCACGAGGTCGGCGTCGCGCCGGTCCCGCGCCCGGCGACGGCTGCCCGCCCGCGCGAGCTCGCTGACCGAGGTCAGCAGCGCTCCGGCCTCCTGGCGCAGGGCGCCGGTGTCGACGGCGGCCAGCTCCTCCGGCCCCGCCGTCGTGAGCCGCTCGGCGCGGTCGCGAGCCGCGGTCAGCTCGCGGCGCAACGGGGCCGCGGCCTCGAGGGAGAGGGCCTCGGTGAGGTACCAGAGCAGCTCGTGCAGCTGGCGCTGGACGCCGAACGCCGCGAACACCTCGTCGGCGGACGCGGAGCCGCCGCGCCAGTCGCGGCCGCCGAAGGTGACCTGCACGGTCTGCTGGCCGGCTCCGAAGCAGTCGAACACCGTGCACCCGGGGAACCCGCGCTCGCGCAGGTCGGCGTGGATCCCGCAGCGGGAGTCGGCCTGCAGGTTCGGGCACGGACGGCCGGCCGGCTTGTCGATCGCGAAGTCCGCCGAGGCGGCGAACGCGGGCGCGACGCAGCACAGGCCGGCACACCGGGCACAGTCGGCGCGCAGCTGTGCCCGCTCGTCGACGACGTCGGGCACGGGCCTCCTCCGCGGGTCAGCTGGTGGGGCGCTCCAGGGTGACCAGCACGCCCTCGACGCCGCCGGGGCCGATCCGGCCCTTGACCTCGACCGACGTGACGGCCTTGAGCTGCCACCCCTGCCGGGCGTGCTCGTTGAGCACCTTCTCCAGCTTGTCACCCGACATCTTGCCGCCCATGAGCCCCTCCCGGAGCTCGACCACCTTGTACTCGTAGCGCTGCGCCACGGGTTCCTCCTGTCGTCGGGGGCTGTCCGCCTCGATGATGCCGGGGTGGACGTGCTGAGCAGCCGGATCCTGCTGCGGCCGAGCGACCCCCGGCGCTCGCGGACCTTCTATCGCGACGTCCTCGGGCTCGCGGTGTACCGGGAGTTCGGGCCGCGGGACGACCCCGGCGTGGTGTTCTTCCTCGGCAACGGCCTGCTCGAGGTGTCCGGTCGCGGCGACGGGGCGCCGCGCGGCCTCGCCCTGTGGCTGCAGGTGCGCGACGCCGCCGCCGAGGTCGAGCGGCTGCGCGGGGCCGGCGTCCCGGTGCTGCACGAGGCGCGGACCGAGCCGTGGGGTCTGGTGGAGGCGTGGGTGGCCGATCCCGACGGCGTCCGCATCGTGCTGGTCGAGGTGCCGCCCGACCACCCGCTGCGCCGCGACCAGCGCTGACCTGCGTCAGGCCTCCCCGGCCGAGCGGTCGCCGGCCGGGCGGTCCTCGGACGGCTGGCGGCGCACGATGTCGGCCACCGACTCCTCGAGGCGGGCCCAGGTGGCGCTCCACTCCACCAGCGGGTCGAGGATCCGCTCGAAGACGGCCAGCTGCTCGTCGAAGGCCTGCAGCTGCGCCGACATCGCCTGGATCTGCTGGCGCTGGCCCCGCACCGCCTTGTCGATCGCCTTCAGCTGGGCCGCCGAGAGGGCTCCCGGCGGGGAGGGCAGCCGCGGCAGCGAGAACGGGACGGCGCCGGCGGCCAGTCCCCGGGCGCGGTCGGTGAACGCGCGCAGCTGGCTGACGAACTCCTCGACCGACCGGCTCACCCGGTTGCCCGAGCCCGGTTCGCGGCTGCCGTCCGCCTGCTCGCTCATGCGGTCCTCCTCGCGTCGTCCCGGCACCCCGGTGGCCGGCCGCCCCAGTCTCCCGCCGTGGAGGTACCTCCCGCGCTCCCACGCGTGTCAGGCTGGTGCCGTGGTCGGGGCCACCGCCGTCGCCGTCGTGCACGCGGCCGTCGTCGTCCTCGTGCTGACCGGCGGGCTGCTGGCCCTGCGGTGGCCGCGGTTGCCGCTCCTGCACGCGCCGGTGGCGGCCGCCGTCGTCGCGGTGTACCTGGCCGGGGCGCCGTGCCCGCTGACCGAGTGGGAGCTGGCCCTGCGGGCCGGCGCCGGCCTGCCGCCCTACACCGGCGGGTTCCTGGGCCACTACGTGTTCGCGCCCCTGGGCCTGGACGTCGGCAGCCCGGCGGTGCAGACCCTGCTGCCCGTGGTGGTGCTGCTGCCCAACCTGGTGGGCTACGGGCTGCTCGCCGTCCGGGCGCTGCACCGCCGGCGGAACGCCGGTCCGGACGTGGACGAGCTCGACGCCGGCCCGCCGGTGCGGCAGGACCGTCCCGGCACGCACACGGTCGCGTCGTGATCGAGATCGGCGCGCGTCGCCGCGACCAGCCGGCGCCGCCGTCCGTGCTGCCCGAGTCGTCGACCCGACCCGGCCGGGATCCCGCCCGGCCGGCCGTGATGGCGGAGGAGGCGGCGACGGGCGAGAACAGCACCACCCACGTCCCCGTGACCCACGAACGCTGCGGGCACATCGGAGGACCCTTCTACCACGGGACGAAGTCCGCGCTCGAGGTCGGCGACGAGCTTGTCCCCGGCTACGGCTCCAACTTCCAGGAGGGTCGGGTGTCCAACCACATCTACTTCACCACGCTCGTGGACACGGCCACCTGGGGAGCGGAGCTGGCGGCCGCGCTGGCCGGGAGCGGAGAGCGGGGACGCATCTACGTCGTGGAGCCCCTGGGCCCCTTCGAGGACGACCCGAACGTGACCGACAAGAGGTTCCCCGGCAACCCCACGCAGTCCTACCGCACGCGCCATCCGCTGCGCGTCGTCGGCGAGGTGGACAGCTGGCAGGGTCACGACCCGGAGGTCCTCAAGGAGATGCTGGACCACCTGGCGCTGCTTCGGGAACAGGGACTGGACGTCATCGAGGACTAGTCGGAGGGCGCGCCCGGATCCGGCCGGGTCACTGCGGGGGCAACACGCAGAACTCGTTGCCGTCGGGGTCGGCCATGACCACCCGGCCCGAGTCGTCCTGGCCGACGTGGATCCGGGTCGCCCCGAGGGAGACGAGACGGTCGACCTCCGCATGCACCTCGCCGTGGGCAGGCGAGGTCAGGTCGAAGTGCAGCCGGTTCTTCCCCGTCTTCGGCGCGACGGGCGGACCGCCCCACGTGATCTTCGGGCCGCCGTGCGGCGAGCGGATCGCGGTCTCCTGGTCCTGGTCCCACACCAGCGGCCAGCCCAGCGCTTCGCTCCAGAAGTACCCGACCTCCTGCGAGCCGTCGCACGCGAGCGCTCCGACGAACCCGCAGTCGGCGAGGAAGCGGTTGCCCGGTTCGATGACGCAGAACTCGTTGCCCTCGGGGTCGGCGAGGACCACGTGCCCCTCCTCCGGGCGTTGACCGACGTCGATGTGCCGGGCGCCGAGGTCGAGCGACCGCGCCACCGTCTGCTGCTGGTCCTCGAGGGAGGTGCTGGTCAGGTCGAGGTGCATCCGGTTCTGGCCGGCCTTCGGCTCCCGGGTGGGGAGGAACCGGATCCGGAAGCCGGTGTCGTCGCTCGGCGAGATCGCGATGCCGTCGGGGTCGTCGGCCTCCTCCCAGCCCAGGACGCCGGCCCAGAAGTGCACCAGGCGGGACGGGTCGGTCGCATCGAGGGACAGTGCCCAGAGCTGAGGAGGCATCCCGCTCTCGCGTCTCCGATCTGCTGACGGGGGTCCGCGGACAGGCACGTCGTCCTGCCCTCGAGGCGGGAGACGCTAGGGCGCGCGCAGACGCCGCTGCAACGGGACCGGGCTCGATGCCGGCCCTCGGGGAGACGCCGCGGCGTCCGGCGCAGGCCGGGGGGCGTCCTGTCCCGCCCGGTCCGCGCCGCACACGCACTCGCCCTCGTGAGCGGTCTCGGAAGCGTCACCACACGCACCGGGCACTGGCAACCACGCCGCGGGAGAGTCACCCTGGAGACGTACGGACCCGACGACCCCGGGAGCCCGCCGCAGCGTCAGGAGGCAGTCATGGTCGTGGTCAACGAGAGCCCGCACGAGGCGGTCGTCGTCGACCTCCGCCAGGCCTGCGTCGACCTGGCCGAGGCCCGCGCCGTGGAGCGGAGGGCTCCCACCCCCGAGTCGGCAGCCCGCATCGACCGCTGCCGGGCCCGGATCGACGAGCTCCTCGACCTGTGGAACGAGGTCGCCGACGACCGGTGAACCGCCCGGTCAACCACCGACCAGGGCGCGCAGCGTCTCGGCGTTCCGGACGGCGTGGCCGTACCCGTCGTTGTTGAAGTAGGTGTAGACGTCCCGGCCGGAGGCGGTCCACTCCCCCACCCGGTCGGCCCACCAGCGCAGGTCGGCGTCGGGATAGGAGCCGGCGTAGAGGTGGTCGGCGTCCGGCCCGTGCATCCGGAGGTACACGAACGGCGCGGTCGCCCGCAGCACGCACGGCAGGCCGGCGCCGCTCATCACGACGTAGGCCGCCCCGTGCCGCTCCAGCAGCGCGAACACGCCCTCGTCGTGCCAGCTCGGGTGGCGGAGCTCCACGGCGACGCGCATCCACTCCGGGAGCAGGGAGAGGAAGAAGTCCAGCCGCGAGTCGTCGCGCTCCTGGGTCGGGGCCAGCTGCACGAGCAGGACCGCCCGCTTGTCGCCGAGCTCGTGCCAGCACGCGGTCATCCGGTCGATCCAGGTCTCCGGCGCGTACAGGCGCTTGGCGTGGGTCAGCCCGCGCGGCGCCTTCACCGACAGCTGGAAGCCCGGGGGGAGCCGCCGCCGCCAGCCCGCGAAGGTCGCCGTCCGGGGCCAGCGGTAGAAGCTGGCGTTGAGCTCGACGGTGCCGAAGCGGCGCACGTAGTGGGCCAGCCGGTCGCGCGGCGGGGTGCCCGGCGGGTAGAGGACGCCGTCCCAGTGGTCGTAGCTCCAGCCCGAGGTCCCGATGTGCACCGCCACGTGCACCTCCTACCCGGTCAGCGGCCGCGTCCTGCCAGGGCGGTGAGCCGGGCGAGGACCCGGCCCGCCGACCCGGGGGCGAGCCGGACGAGCACGTCGGGGACGACGGCGCTCCAGCCGACCAGCTGCCGGGGCCGGCGCCGCTCCACCGCGGTCAGGACCACCTCCGCGGCCCGCGCCGGGTCCATCGTCAGCAGCCGGGCGAACTCGCGCTTCCCCCGCTCCCCCTCCGCGGCCGGGACGCCGGAACCGACGCGGGCGTTCTCCGCGATGCGGGTGCGGATGCCGCCGGGGTGCACGCACGTGACGCCGACCCCGTCGTCGGCCAGCTCGTGGCGCAGCGCCTCGGTGAACCCGCGGACGGCGAACTTGCTGGTCGCGTACGCCGCCTGGCCGGCCGGCGCCATCAGCCCGAACAGGCTGGACACGTTGACCAGGTGGGACCCGGGGTGCGCCTGCAGCGTGGGCAGCAGCGCCCACGTCAGCGTCACGACGGCCCGCAGGTTGACCGCCAGGACCCAGTCGAACTCCTCGGCCGTCACCTGGTCGAACCGCCCGCCGAGGGCCACACCGGCGTTGTTGACCAGCAGCGTGACCTCGGGGTGCGCGGTGGCGACGGCGTCGGCGACCCGGCGCGTGTCGTCGGCGTCGGAGAGGTCGGCGACGTACGTGGTGACGGCGAGCACGGGGTGCGCCGCGCGGATCCCCGCCGCGACCGCCTCGAGCCCGTCGGCGTCCCGGTCCAGCAGGACCAGCGAGCTGCCGCGCGCGGCCAGCCCGGAGGCCAGTGCCGCGCCGATGCCCCCGGCGGCGCCGGTGACGACCGCCGTCCCGCCGGCGAAGCGGTACGGGCCCAGGCTCACGCGGCGACCTCCGCGGCGTCGCGGGCCGGCTGCCGCGGGGCGAAGCGCACCCCCTCGTCCTCCAGCGGTCCGCGCCGCATGAGCAGGACGTCGCGGACGTAGTTCTGGTACAGCCGCCACGGCGCCCGCGAGCCCTGCTTGGGCAGGGCGGTGAGGCTGCGCTGCACGTAGCCGGAGCTCAGCCCGATGAACGGCTCGGTGCCTCCGCCGGGCGGGGCCACCGGCGTGCAGGTCGCGTACCCGGCGGCGGCCATGTGGCGCAGCAGCCGGCACACGTAGCGGGCGACGAGGTCGGCCTTCAGCGTCCAGGAGGCGTTGGTGTAGCCGATGGTCATCGAGAAGTTGGGGACGCCGGAGACCATCATCCCCTTGTAGGAGACGCGCTCGGACAGCTCGACCAGCTCGCCGTCGACCGTGAGGGTCATCCCGCCGATGGGCAGCAGCACCAGCCCGGTCGCCGTGACGACGACGTCGGCGGTCAGTTCCTCGCCGGACTCCAGCGCGATCCCGGTCTCGGTGAAGGTGGCGATCCGGTCGGTGACGATCGACGCCCGGCCCTCGCGGACGGCGCGGAACAGGTCGCCGTCGGGCACCAGGCACAGCCGCTGGTCCCAGGGGTCGTAGGGCGGGCCGAAGTGCGTGTCGACGTCGAACCCGGGCGGCAGCTGCCTGCCGGCCAGCCGCTGGATGAACCGCCGCATCGCGGCCGGGCGCCGGCGGCTGAACTGGTAGGACGCCATCGAGACCAGCACGTTCTTCCACCGCACCACCGGGTAGACCGCGCGCGCCGGCAGCCGGCGGCGCAGCGCGTCGGCCAGCGGGTCGCGGCCGGGCAGCGAGAGCACGTAACTGGGGGTGCGCTGCAGCATCGTCACGTGCGCGGCGGTCGCGGCCAGGCTCGGCACGAGGGTGACCGCGGTCGCCCCGCTGCCGATGACGACGACCCGCTCGCCGGCCCAGTCCAGGTCCTCCGGCCAGTGCTGGGGGTGGACGATCGGCCCGCGGAACCGTTCCTCGCCGGGGAACCGCGGGCGGTGTCCCCGGTCGTAGCGGTAGTAGCCGGAGCAGACCGACAACCACCCGCAGGTCAGCCGCACCGTCTCGCCGGTGTCGCTGCGCTCGGCGGTGACCGTCCAGCGCGCCTCGGCGGTCGACCACTCGGCGGAGACGACCCGGTGCCCGAACCGGATGTGCCGGTCGACCCCGTGCTCCCGGGCGGTCTGCTGCACGTAGCTGCGGATCGACGCGCCGTCGGCGATGGCCCGCGCCTGCGTCCACGGCCGGAACGAGTAGCCGAGGGTGAACATGTCCGAGTCCGACCGGACCCCCGGGTAGCGGAACAGGTCCCACGTCCCGCCGATGGCGTCCCGCGCCTCCAGGACGGCGTAGCTGCGGTCGGGGCACTCGCGCTGCAAGTGGCACGCGGCGCCGATGCCGGACAGCCCGGCCCCCACGATGAGGACGTCGACGTGCTCGGCGGCGGAGAGTTCGGCAACCACGCGGCGCACCCTATCGACGGCGCCGGGTCACGGCAGGCGCCAGACCGTCGTCCGGCGCAGGCCGGGACCCTCGGTCTCCGGGATCTCGTACACCGCCTCGGCGACCAGCCGGTCGTGCGGCAGGTAGGGCCGGCCCGGGTCGCCCACGTACACCTCGACCCCGCGGGCCCGGGTGCGGTCCAGGAAGGGCAGCACCCGCTCGGTCATCTCCCGGTCGTAGCAGACGTCCCCGGCGAGGACCACGTCGACGCCGGGGAGGTCGCGGCCGAGCACGTCGCCGGTCACGCTGACCCCGGGGACGCCGTTGAGCCCGGCGTTGACGCCGATCGCCGTCCGGCTGAACGGGTCGACGTCGCTGGCCAGCACCGAGCGGGCGCCGGCCAGCCGGGCGGCGATGGCGACCAGCCCGCTGCCCGAGCCCAGGTCGAGCACCGCGCGGCCGGCGACCACCGCGGGCCGGTCGAGCACGAAGCGGGCCAGCGCCTGCCCGCCCGGCCACGCCGCGGCCCAGAACGGGGGCGTCTCGCCGGCGCCGCCGTCGGTCTCCATCGCCTCCCAGAGGGCCACGACGTCGTCGGCCACGTGCAGCCGGACCTCCGGGACGGACGACGGCCGCCGGACCTGGGTGTGGGCGCGGACGAACCGGGACGGGACGAGTCTCACCCCGGGAACTCCAGCACCTGCGCTCCCTGCGGCGGGCGCGGCTCCCGGCGGGGCAGGGAGTCGCGGCACCAGCGCTCGCAGTCGGCCAGCAGGTTGCCGGTCGAGATCGGCCGGTCGAGGGCGGCAGCCCGGTCGCGGGGCGCCCGCTCGGGCAGCCGGGTGGCGGCTCCGGACTCGGGAGCCTGCTGGACGGCGCGCCGGACCACGCTGCATCTCCCTGGTGTCGACGGTCGGCGATCACCACCGACCTGCGTCTCGGTTCCCACCGTCCCGTCGCCGACGGGACAGACCCCATCAGTGTCCACCAACGCCGAGAGCCGCACCCCTCCTCTCGGGAGGCGTGCGGCTCTCGGCGCGCGTCGCACGTTCTGCGCGCGCGAGGTGTCGGCTCAGTACCAGCCGGTCGACTGGGAGTGCGACCACGCGCCGCACGGCGTGCCGTAGCGCTTCTCGATGTAGATCAGGCCGGCGTCGATCTGGCGGTAGCCGTCCGAGGTCTTGGCGATGCCCGTGCCGGCCCAGGTCGAGTCGAGGAACTGCGGGATGCCGTAGGCGGTGCTGGAGGGGTTCTGCGCGTCGGGGTTCCAGCCGCTCTCCTTGCCCCACAGCTTCTCCAGGCAGGAGAACTGCTCGGCGCTGCCGACCTTGCTCATCGCGTAGTCCTTGAACGACCCGCTCCGCGCCGGCGCGGCGGCCGCGGCGGGCGCGGCAGCCGCGGCCTGCTGCTCGGCGGCGGCGCGCTCGGCGGCCTCGCGGGCGGCCTGCTCGGCGGCGGCGCGCTCGGCGGCCTCGCGGGCGGCCTGCTCGGCCGCGGCACGCTCGGCGGCCTGGCGGTCGAGCTCGGCCTGATCGGCCGCGGCCTGGGCCTGGGCGGCGCTGGCCTGCGCGGCCTCGCGCTCACTGCGCGAGGCGGTGAGGCCCTCGAGCGCCGCGAGGTCGGGGGACGCCGGGGCGGCCGACGAGCCGGCGAGGCCCAGCTGCTCGGCGACGCTGGTGGGCGCGCCCACCGTCGCGGTGTCGGCCTCGGCGGCCGGCTGACCGGTGGTCAGCACGTTGACCACGATGGCGCCGGCGGCGGCGGTCGCCAGCAGGAAGGCCGGACGGCGCCCCTTGGCCGGCAGCCGCAGGCGGCGGCGGGCGGGGGCGTCGGCGGCGGGGGCGTCGGCGGCGGCGAGCTCGGTGGTCGAGAGCTCGGCGGTGGCCGGCTCGGCGGCGGTGAGCTCGAGGGTGGCGGGCTCGGTGTGGGCGGCGTCGGCCGGGCGCGGGGTGTGCGGCGTGCGGGAGGTCATCGGGGTGTGGTGCTCCAGGGCGTGGGGGCGCGCGCGGGCAGTCCTCGGCGGGGCGAGGACAGCCCGGTGCTGTGGTCGGTGTGCGGATGGGTACCGGGCGCGGTCAGCGAGGGACGCGCGGACGCCGGCGGTCGCGGGCTGGCGGGGTCAGCGGGCCAGGGAGGAGGCGCGGGGCGCGCGTGGCCGGGTGACCCTGCGGGCCGCGAGGGCCCGTGGGTGAGGCAAGCGGGTGCTCTCCGTTCCTTCCGTGGCCGCCTACCGAGTTAGCTGACGGGTTCGGGCGGGAAGGTGCCCTACCTGTCCTCCGAGCGAGGCTCGGCGGACAGGACTCACCCCAGTACTGCGGTGGGTCCCCGGCTCGCGCCCGCGGCTGTGCGGGCACGACTCGGCGGCGTCCGGCCAGGCTCCCCGGATGGGGCGCTCCACCGACCGGACGACAGCCACCGTATGGGCCGTTACCGTCCCGTGACAATCCCGCGAGTCACATCCGCCACGTGAGTTACCTCGCGCACTGGTGCGGGCGTCGGCGGAATACCCAGGCTGTGAGACCGTTGCACGCAGCAGTAGTTGCGCTCTCAACCACCTGGAGCACGAGATGCAGTTCGGGATCTTCACGGTCAGCGACATCACGACCGACCCCACGACCGGGCGCACGCCCACCGAGGGAGAGCGGATCAAGGCGGTCCTCGCCATCGCGCAGAAGGCCGAGGAGGTCGGGCTCGACGTCTTCGCGCTCGGCGAGCACCACAACCCGCCGTTCTTCTCGTCCTCCCCCACCACCACGCTGGCCGCCATCGCGGCGCGGACGAGCACGCTGCAGCTGTCGACGGCGACCACGCTGATCACCACCAACGACCCGGTGAAGATCGCCGAGGACTACGCGATGCTGCAGCACCTGGCCGACGGCAGGGTCGACCTGATGCTGGGCCGCGGCAACACCGGCCCGGTCTACCCGTGGTTCGGCCAGGACATCCGCAACGGCATCCCGCTGGCGGTCGAGAACTACGCGCTGCTGCGCCGCCTCTGGGACGAGGACGTCGTCAACTGGTCCGGCCAGTTCCGCACCCCGCTGCAGGGCTTCACCTCCACCCCGCGGCCGCTGGACGGCGTCCCGCCGTTCGTCTGGCACGGCTCGATCCGCTCCCCGCAGATCGCCGAGCAGGCCGCCTACTACGGCGACGGCTTCTTCTCCAACCACATCTTCTGGCCCAAGGAGCACACCCAGCGGATGGTCGAGTTCTACCGCCGCCGCTTCGAGCACCACGGCCACGGCGCGGCCGACCAGGCGATCGTCGGCCTCGGCGGCCAGGTCTTCATGCGCGAGAACAGCCAGGACGCCGTGAACGAGTTCCGGCCCTACTTCGACAACGCGCCGGTCTACGGCCACGGCCCGTCGCTGGAGGACTTCTCCCGCGAGACGCCGTTGACCGTCGGCAGCCCGCAGCAGGTCATCGAGCGCACCCTCGGCTTCCGCGACTACGTCGGCGACTACCAGCGGCAGCTGTTCCTCGTCGACCACGCCGGCCTGCCGCTGAAGACCGTGCTCGAGCAGCTGGACATCCTCGGCGAGGAGGTCGTGCCGGTGCTCCGCCGCGAGTTCGCCGCACTCAAGCCGGCGCACGTGCCCGACGCCCCCACCCATGCCTCCCTCGTCGCCGCCCGGGGCGGTGCGGTGGACAGCACCGTGCACGTCGCCGGTGACGACGTCACCGGCCGCACCGCCGAGGAGGTCTCCGCCGAGGTGACCGTCCGATGACCACCCGCACCCTGGCCGTCGTCAGCGCGGGGCTGTCGACGCCGTCGTCCACCCGGCTGCTCGCCGACCGGCTCACCGCGGCCACCGTCGCCGCCCTGCGCGAGCGGGGCGACGAGGCGACCGTGGAGGTCGTCGAGCTGCGGGAGCACGCCCGCGACCTGGCTGACCACCTGGTCACCGGCTTCCCGAACGGCGCGCTGCGCGCGTCGATCGAGACCGTGACCGGCGCGGACGGGGTGATCGCGGTGACCCCCGTGTTCTCCGCCTCCTACAGCGGCCTGTTCAAGACGTTCTTCGACGTGCTGGACAAGGACTCGCTCACCGGGACGCCGGTGCTGCTCGGCGCCACCGCGGGCACCGCGCGGCACTCGCTGGTGATCGAGCACGCCATGCGCCCGCTGTTCGCGTACCTGCGGGCGATCGCCGTCCCCACCGGGGTGTTCGCCGCCTCCGAGGACTGGGCCGGCGCCGGCGGCGTCGACCAGGCGCTGGCCGCGCGGATCGACCGCGCTGCCGGTGAGCTCGCCGACCTGGTCGCCGGCCGGCCGACCGCGGCCCGCCGTCCGGCCGACCCGTTCGAGGACGTGCCGTCCTTCGAGGAGCTGCTCCGCGGCAACTGACCCGTCGCGCGTCGGGCCCCCTCCGCAGCAGCGGAGGGGGCCCGACGGGTTCCCCGGTCAGGCGGTCGGACCGCCCGTCCGTCCGGACGGACCCGGCGTCGTGGTGCCGGCCCCGCCGCGCTCGGTGGAGTGACGGGCCACCGGCACGCCCTCCGGCGCCTCGGAGGCGCCCTGCGGGACCGGTGCCGACGGCGGCACGGCCGGCTCGGGGCGGGCCCGCAGCGGCGGGTAGGACACGACCAGGCTGAGGATCAACACGATCGCCAGGATGACCGCCCACGTGCCGCTGTACTGCGCCCAGGAGCCGGTGAGCAGCAGGAACGCCGGCAGGGCCGTGGTCACCGTGCCGGCGACGACCGCGATCGCGCCGGTGTAGCGGGTGAGCTCCTCCCGCTTGAGCCCGAGGACGAGGAAGAACAGGAACCACAGCGCGGCCCAGTAGAGCCAGATGACGCCGAACCCGGGGTCGCGCGGCACGGCGTAGAAGAAGTTCAGGCCGGAGTAGACCACCGCGCACACGGCCACGAACGCCGAGAACCAGCCCAGCCCGGTGCCGTCGAGGTTGCCCAGCAGGTTGATCCCCACGTAGAGGTAGGTGAACCCGAACAGGTAGATCCCCGAGGCGCCCAGGATCACCGCCGGGTCCCCGCCGGAGCTGACGATCAGCCACGTGGGCGTGAACACCTGCAGCGCGCCCACGAACAGGTTGAGCGGCGCCGCCGACCGCGCATCCACCTTCCCCAGCAGCATCAGGCCGTTGACGACCAGGACGGCTCCGACGTACAGCAGTCCGACAGCTCCCATGTGCACTCATCTCCTCGGTCCCGCAAGGGTGCGGATGTCCCCGTGACGGATGGCGGCGGCGCGAGGCGCCGGCCGCGGGCGGCGCAACGGCCGCTCCACGCAGCGGTCAGGAGAGCGTGGCGCGCGGGCGGGGGGCGCCGGCGCGCCCCGGGACGGCGACCGGGGCCAGGGCGCCCCGCGTCGTCGGGTGCAGGTCCGGAGTCATCTCGACCTCCTGCCGATCGGGCCGCCGAAGCCGGCCTCGGCGCTTCTTCCGGCCGATCGCCGGACAACGATGGCGCTGGTCCCCTGCCGCGTCAACGGGCCGGGCGATCCCCCGCCGCGTCGTCGGGACCGGTCCCGTCCTCGTCGTCCTGCAGGGCCTCGTCGAGGAGCGCGGCGAGCCCGTCGAGGGAGCGGTGCGGGCCGTTGCGGCGGACGACGACCGGCCCGGGCACACCGTCCTCGTCGTCGTCCAGCGCCTCGGTGAGCCGGTGAGCCGCCCGCAGCGCCGCCTTGCCGAAGCGGTCGGTGGCCTCGTGCCGCTCGTGCGGCGGCGGCGCGTCGGTCACGGTCCCTCCTCGTCACGGTCGGTGCCGTCCGCTCCCGGTTGGGAGACGGCGCGCTGGGGTACCGCCTTCGCCGGCCTCGAACACCGGCGGCCACAGAGGAACACGTGAGGGAGTGTCCGTGGAGCACCGGGTCGAGGTCGTCTGGACGTGCCCACCGTGCGAGGTGGGCGGCCAGGACGTGCAGGAGGGCGGCGATGCCGACCCGACCTGCTGGAACTGCGGTGGACCGGTCGTCGTGACCGCCCGGCCCACCGTCCGGCGGCTCCCCGAGCGGGACGCCGCCTGAGGGGCGGTGTCCCGCTCGGGGCGGGGTCAGCCGGTGGCCACCGGACCCCCGCGACCGCTCACGAGGTCACGGCGCACTGCCCGCGGTCGGCGCGCACCGGCCCGGACGCCGACGGCTTGATGTCGAAGTCGAAGATCGCCGTCGGCAGGTACAGCGAGCAGCAGGCGTTCGGGATGTCGACGATGCCGCTGACCCGGCCCTCGATCGGCGCCGAGCCGAGCAGCAGGTACGCCTGCTCCCCCGAGTACCCGAACTTCTCCAGGTACCGGACCGCGTTCAGGCACGCCCGCTTGTAGGCCAGCGTGGCGTCCAGGTACTTGTTCGTGTTGTTCTCGTGGTCGACCGAGACCCCGATGAACGTCAGGAACTCCGAGTAGCGGGGCTCGACGTTGCCCGGCATGAACACCGGGTTGGTGGTCACGCCGTAGGTCTCCATGCCGCCCTTGATCAGGTCGATGTGGAAGTCGATGAAGCCGCCCATCTCGATGGCGCCACAGAACGTGATCTCGCCGTCGCCCTGGCTGAAGTGCAGGTCGCCGCCGGAGAGCTTCGCGTCCTTGACGTGCACCGGGTAGAAGACCCGTGAGCCGCGGGAGAAGTTCTTGATGTCGTGGTTGCCGCCGTTCTCACGGGCCGGCACGGTGCGCGCGCCCTCGCGGGCGATGCGGCCGAGCTCGTCTCCCGCGGCCGTCCCACCGAGGGTCTGGTCCTCCAGCGGGAGCAGAGCCAGGGCGGGCACCCGGTCGGGGTCGGTGTCGGCCAGCGCCTTCTCCCGCTCGTTCCACCGGGCCAGCAGCTCGGCCGACGGTGCGGTGCCGAACAGCCCGGGGTGGGTCAGGCCGGTGTAGCGCACCCCCGGTATGTGCCGGGAGGTCGCGACCTGGCCCTGGAAGTCCCAGATCGCCTTGTAGGCGTCGGGGAAGTAGTCGGTCAGGAAGCCGCCGCCGTTGACCTTGGCGAAGATGCCGGTGTAGCCCCAGCCCTGACCGGGGGCGTCCCCGAACTCCTGCGGCGCCTGCACCGGGCCGAGGTCGAGGATGTCGACGACGAGCAGGTCGCCGGGCTCGGCTCCCTCGACGCCGATCGGGCCGCTGAGCATGTGCGCCCGGTTGAGGTCGACGTCGCGGACGTCGTTGGCGGAGTCGTTGTTGCCGATCTGGCCGTCGGTCCACTCCCGGCACTCGACCCGGATGCTCTGCCCGGGTCGCACCATCGTGGCGACGGGGACGTCCGGGTGCCAGCGGTTGTGACCCGGCACGGCCTGGTCCCGCATGGACTTGGCCTGGTCGACGGTGAAGACGACGTCTGGCATGTCCCCCACTCTCCGATCTGCGTTGACGGGAGGAGCAGGCCCGCGGGGTGCGGGCCGTTCGTGGCGGCTCGAGAGCCGGCGGGGAAGGACGGCGACCCCGGCCCGCGGGGTCGCCGCGCAGGCTGGTCAGGGACGGGGCAGTGCGCTCCACCGGGGATCCCGCGGTGCAGGACGGCGCGCGGCGGGCGGCACCGCCGTCGTCACGGCGGGCTCGTCGCGGCTGGTCTCCTCACGCAGCCGCGCGGCGGCCACGGGGGCGGGGGTGCGGGCCAGCAGGGGCGCGGTGTAGACCCGCCGGCCGGCTGCCCCGCAGGCGGGACAGAGGCTGGTGCTCTCCGCCGTGCCGATGGGACGTCGGACCTCCCAGGGACCGCACGCCGTGCACCGGTAGAGGTAGGCCGCCATCTAGGCCTCCGGACGTCGAGACCGCTCGGGTTCGGGCGAAGCTAGTGGCGCCGACCTCCGGACGGAGAAGCTCCTGACCCCTGCACGCGGACGGATCGGTCCCCCTCGCGCGTCGCTACAGCCGGCCGAGCGCAGGTGACCCCGGGTCAGCCGGCGGTGCCCCCGGTCGGCTCCGCGCGCCGGTCCGCTCCTCGCTCGTTCCTCGCTGCGCTGCTCCCGTCGCTGTCAGCCGACGGCGTCCGCGGACTGCGGCGCGGAGTCGCCCTGCGGCGCGCTGCCGGTCATCAACCGCACGATCTCCGCCTGGTCGGCCGGTGAGGGCAGGCCCCAGCCGGGCCGGTAACCGTAGACCTCGCCCAACGGCGTCGAGCTGGTCCGCCCGTCGAGGATCTCCACCGCGTCGACCGGGATCAGCCCTGGGTGCTCGACGCCGCAGGCCTCGGCCACCTTGAACAGGTCCCGCCGCAGCGTCTCGACGTAGCTGGCCGCGCGCACCGACTTCACCGTCGGGTCCAGGCCGTGGGCCAGCCAGGGGTTCTGCGTCGCGACCCCCGTCGGGCAGGTGTCGGTGTGGCACTTCTGGGCCTGGATGCAGCCGATCGCCAGCATCGCCTCGCGACCCACGTTCACCATGTCGCAGCCCAGGGCGAACGCCACGATCGCGTTGTCGGGCAGGCCGAGCTTGCCGGCGCCGACGAAGGTGACCTGCTCCTGCAGCCCTCGGCGGGCGAAGGTCGAGTACACCCGGGCGAAGCCGAGCTGGAAGGGCAGTGAGACCGAGTCGGTGAAGATCAGCGGCGCCGCCCCGGTGCCGCCCTCGCCGCCGTCCACGGTGACGAAGTCGACCCCGCGGCCGGTGCGGTCCATGAGGTCGGTGAGCTCGTCCCAGAAGGTCATGTCGCCGACCGCGGACTTGATGCCCACCGGCAGGCCGGTCTCGGCGGCCAGCAGCTCCACCCAGTCGAGCAGGCTGTCGGTGTCGGAGAACTCCGCGTGCCGGGACGGGCTCACGCAGTCCACGCCGACCGGCACGCCCCGCGTCTCGGCGATCTCCGGCGACACCTTCGCGGCGGGCAGCACCCCGCCCAGGCCCGGCTTCGCGCCCTGGCTGAGCTTGATCTCCAGCGCCCGGACCGGAGCGCCGGCGACGAGGTCCTTGAGCCGCTGCAGGTCGAAGCGGCCCTGCTCGTCGCGGCAGCCGAAGTAGGCGGTGCCGATCTGGAAGACCAGCTCACCGCCGTGCCGGTGGTGCGATGACAGCCCGCCCTCGCCGGTGTTCTGCAGGCACCCGGCCAGCGCCGCGCCGCGGTTGAGCGCCTCGACGGCCGCACCCGAGAGCGAGCCGAAGCTCATCGCCGAGATGTTGACGACCGACGCCGGCCGGAACGCCGCCGCGCGGCCGCGCGGGCCGCCGAGCACCTTCGCCGCCGGGAGCTGCACGTCGTGCGCCGAGGCGGGGTGCGACGGCGGGACCGCGCGGCCGAACGTCCGGTGGTTGATGACCGGGTAGCCCGCGGTGTACTCGAGGTCGTTGTCGGTGCCGAACCCGAAGTAGTTGTTCGCCTTCTTCGCCGAGGCGTAGACCCACCGCCGCTGGTCGCGGGTGAACGGCCGCTCCTCGTTGTTGCCGGCGACGAGGTACTGCCGCAGCTCGGGGCCGATCGACTCCAGCAGGTACCGGGCGTGCCCGATCACGGGGAAGTTGCGCAGCAGGGTGTGCTCCCGCTGGAGCAGGTCGCGGGCGGCGACCGCGGCCAGCGCGGAGAGACCGGTGACGGCGGCACGCGACGCGCGCTTCATGCGCTCACCCTGGCACGGGTGGGCTGCTCACGCCGGGTGGACGGCCGCCGGACCCGCGATGTCAGAGGAAGAGGCTGAGCACCAGCGCGAAGACGAACCCGATCGTGCCCAGCAGCGTCTCCATCACCGTCCAGGTCTTCAGCGTCGTCTTCTCGTCCATCTGGAAGAAGCGGCTGACCAGCCAGAAGCCGGAGTCGTTGACGTGCGAGAGCACGGTCGCGCCCCCGGCGATGGCGATGACGATGAGCGCGAGGTCGACGGAGGACAGCCCGGGAGTCGCCTCCACGACCGGCGCCAACAGCCCGGCCGCCGTGGTGAGCGCGACGGTCGCCGAGCCCTGGGCCACGCGCAGCAGCACGGAGATGACGAACGCCGCCACGATGACCGGCAGCCCGATGTCCGCGAGGACGTCGGCCAGCGCCTCGCCGATGCCGCTGGCCCGCAGCACGCCACCGAACATGCCGCCCGCGCCGGTGATGAGGATGATCGCGCAGACGGGACCGAGGGCGCTGTTGACGATCGACTCCACCTGCGCGCCGCTCTCCCCGCGCCGCACGCCGAGCACGACGATCGCGACGAGCACCGTGATGAGCAGTGCCACCGGCGTGGCCCCGAGCAGCTGACCGGCCCGGACGACGAACGACCCCTCGTCCAGCGCGCCCGCGGTGGCCAGCGTGGTCAGTCCGGTGTTCAGGAAGATCAGCACGAGCGGCAGCAGCAGGATGCCGACCACCGTGCCGAAGCGGGGCGGCGCGGGACGGGTCGCGGTCTCGGTGCGCCGTCCACCGACCGGATCGGCGACGGCCGGGGAGGTGCCCTCGACCGACGGGTCGGGCTCGTCGTCCAGCGGCTTCTCGTCCTCGAGGAGGTGCGGCACCGCGACGTCGTACCGGCGGCCGGCCCACAGCCCGAACAGGTACCCGCCGAGGTACCACGTGGGCAGCCCGACGAGCAGGCCGAACACGAGCACCAGGCCGATGTCGGCGCCGATCAGCTCGGCCGCCGCCACCGGCCCGGGGTGCGGGGGCACGAAGGCGTGCATGACGGCGAACGCGCCTGCGACCGGCAGACCGTAGGTGAGCAGCGAGCCACCCAGGCGCCGGGCCACGGTGAAGACGATCGGCAGGAACACCACCAGGCCGGCGTCGAAGAAGATCGGGAAGCCGAACAGCAGTGCGGCGATGCCCAGAGCGAACGGCGCCCGCTGCTCGCCGAACCGGCCGATGAGGCTGTCGGCGAGCACCTGCGCCCCGCCACTGTGCTCCAGCAGCCGGCCGAGCATCGCGCCGAGGCCGACCAGCAGCGCCACGCTGGCCAGCGTCGTCCCGAAGCCCGCGGTCAGCGTCGTGACGACGTCCTCGAGCGGGATCCGGGTGGCCAGCGCGGTGAGCAGGCTGACGAGCACCAGCGCGAGGAAGGCGTGCAGCTTGAGCTTCATGATCAGGAACAGCAGGACGGCGACCGCGGCCGCGGCGATCGCGAGCAGCGGGCCGGCGCCCAGCGCCGGTTCGACCTCGGGCACGGTTCCTCCAGTGTCAGTCGGGGCCGTCGTCCAACGCGTCGAGCGTGGTGAGGACGTCGGTGAGCGCCTGGGTGGAGCGGTCGACGAGCGGTCGCAGCCGGCGGTAGACGGCGACCTCCTCGGGGTCGGGCTCCACCGGGTCGTTCACGGCGACCAGTGCGGTGGCCGCGTCGAGGTCGGGCAGCGCACCGAGGGCGTGCAGACCGAGCAGGCAGGCGCCCAGCCCGGTGCCCTCGGGTGAGTCGGCGACCCGCACCGGCAGGTCCAGGGCGGCGGCCAGCGTGCGGACCCACAGCGAGGAGGCGACCGCGCCGCCGGTGGCCCGCACCTCGCACACCGGCAGGCCGGTGGCGGCGAACGCGTCGCGGACCAGCGCCAGTTGCTGGCAGACGCCCTCGACCGCGGCCCGCACCAGGTGCGGACGGCGGTGCTCCCGGCGCAGCCCGATGTACGCACCGCGCAGCCCCGAGCGCCACCAGGGGGCCCGCTCGCCGAGCAGGTAGGGCAGGCACAGCAGGCCGGAGCTGCCCGGCGACACCTGCTCGGCCTCGTCGAGCAGCCGCGCGTCGAGGTCGTCGGCGTCCTCCCCGTGCGGCTCGGGACCCGGACCGGGCGGCGAGGTGGGCGGGCCGGCGGCCAGCGCGGAGGCCGCCCACCGGACCACCGAGCCGCCGTTGTTCACCGCTCCGCCGACCACCCACTGGTCGTCGGTGAGCGCGTAGCAGAACAGCCGCCGGCCGGCGTCCACGGTGGGCGCCGGGACGACGACCCGCATCGCGCCGCTGGTGCCGAGGGAGACCGCGGCGATCTCCGGCCGGACCGCGCCGATGCCGAGGTTGGCCAGGACGCCGTCGGCGGCGCCGATCACCACCGGCAGCCCCTCGGGCAGCCCGGTCGCCGTGGCCACGTCGGCGCGCAGGCCGGTCAGCACCTCCGTCGTGGGGAGGACCTCGCCGAGCTGGTCGGGCCGCACCCCGGCGATCGCCAGCGCCTCGTCGTCCCAGCGGCTGCCGTGGATGTCGTAGAGCCCGGTCGCCGACGCGCACGACCGGTCGAGCACCTGCCGTCCGCCGACGAGCGCGGCCACGACGAGCTCCTTGACCCCGCCCCACCGCGGCGTCCCGCTGACCAGGTGCGGGTCCTGCGCCCGCTCCCACGACAGCTTCACCAGCGGGGACATCGCGTGCACCGGGGTGCCGGTGCGGGCGTGCAGGTCGGCGGCCCGCCCGTCGGCGACCAGCGCCGAGGCCCACTCGGCCGCGCGGCCGTCGGCCCAGGTGACCACCGGCCCCCGCGGCCGGCCGTCGTCGTCCATGGGGACCAGGCCGTGCATGGCGGCGCTCAGGCTGATGCCGACGACGCGGTCGCCGCGGTCCCGCGCGCGGGCGGCCACCGCGGCGAGCGCCTCCACGGCGGCGGCCTGCAGCCGGGCGGCGTCGAGCTCGGCCCGGCCGGGGGCGGGCACCAGCAGCGGATAGCCGACGCTGGCGAGGTCACGCACCCGGCCGTCGGTCCCGGCGGTCACCGCCTTCGTCGCCGTCGTCCCGGAGTCGAGCCCGACGACGACGTCCACGACACCCCTCTCGAGTGGCCCAGCTCCCTGGGGGGATCGTGCTCGGGTCGGCGGCGAGCCGCCACCGGGGGCTCAGGAGGCGAGCTGCTCCTCCTGCGCGGACTCGTCCTGCGCGGACTCCCCCTGCGTGCCCTGCTCCGCCCGCTCGGCCTCGTCCTCCGCGGCCAGCACGCCGGAGAGCGTGCCGAGAGCGTCGCCGATCTGGCCGGTGAGCCGGCGCAGCGCGGCCCGCGCCTCGGTGCGCCGCCGCACGAGGTCGTCGAACCGCGCCTGGGCCGCCTCGACGCGGGACGTGCAGGTCTCGGCCAGCTCGGCCAGGGTCTGCTCCACCTGTGCGGAGATCCGGGCCGCGGCCTCGGCGGCCTCCCGGGCCCGCTCGGCCGCGGCCTGTTCCGTGAGCCGCCGTGCCTCGGCCTCGGCCTCGGCCCGCACGCGGGCGGCGGTCGCCCTGGCCCGGCGCAGCTCCTCCGCCGCCTGCTCGCCGGCGGCCTGCTTGGTCGCCGCCGCCTCCTCCGCGGCCCGCCGCCGCTCCTCGGCCGCCGCGGCCGCCGCCTCCTCCCGCATCCGGACCGCCTCGGCCCCCGCGAGTTCCCACTCGGAGGCGGCGTCCTCACGAACCCGCTGGGCCTCCTCCTGGATCCGGTCGGCCTCGGCCACCGCCGCGTCCTTGACCTCGCGCGCACGCCGCAGGAGGAGGTCGGCCTCGCTGCGCGCCTGCCCGCGGATCCGGTCGGCCTCGACCTGCCCGGCCTCGGTCAGCTGGGCTGCCTCGTCGGCGGCCAGGCGGAGGATCTCGCCGACGCGCTCGGAGGTGCGCACCATCTCCCGGCCCTCGGGCGAGCAGGCGAGCAGGCGCTGGGAGAGCTCCAGCTCCGCCGAGCAGGCGCCGTAGCGGGCGAGCAGGTCCTCGTTCTCCCGGCGGGTGGTCCCCAGCTCGGACTCGGCCCAGGCGACGTAGTTGTCCACCTGCAACCGGTCGTACCCGCGCAGCGCCGTCCGGAAGAGGGGACGCGGCCCGAACAGGGCCTCGAGGTCCCCGGCGAGGTTGGGCCGACGGGACGTCCCGTCGGACGGCGGGGGTTCCGGCTGTCCGCTGCCGTCGGCGACGCCGGCCTCACCGTGTTGGAACATCCGGGCCTCCCTCTCCCCCGACCCACGACCCGTGCCCCCGTCTCGTCCGGCCCGGCATCGGGACAGCTCGACGACTGCTCGGTGCTGCGCACAGTGCCAGAACCGCGCGGTTCGCCAGGACGACACCCGCGTCGCGACACGCGGGTCGGGATGACATCGGCGTAGTCCCACCACCCGTGCCGGGTCGGCTACGGGTGGTGAGCCGGGGTCAGCGGTAGGCCGAGCTCCCGCGCAGCCGCGCCCCGACGGCGACGTGCAGCGGCGCCAGGACCACGCCGTCGCCCGCCAGCCGCTGCCGGAGCTGCCGTCGGTGCCGCAGCACCCCGACGAAGCCGATCGCCCAGAACACGTACTGGACGGAGAAGGCCGCCCGGAACGCGTCGAGGGAGTAGTCGGTGGAGGCGCCCGGCGTGAGCAGGTCGAGCACCGCGCCGACGGCCAGGATGGTCAGCAGGGACGCCAGGAACCCGCCGACGTTGACCACGCCGCTGGCGCTGCCCTGCCGCTCGGCGGGGTTCCAGGTGCGCGCGAAGTCGAACCCGATCATCGAGCCGGGACCGTTGGTGCCGAGCACGACGACCAGCAGCACCAGCAGGGGCAGCGGCGCCCGGCCCGGCCACAGCAGGACGACGGTCCAGGTGGCGGCGGTGAGCACGAGGATCCCGAAGACCAGCGTGGAGCGGCGCAGCGGCCAACGACCGCACAGCCGGCCGAGCAGGGGGCCGACCAGGATGCCGACGACCACCAGCAGGGTCAGCAGTCCCGCCGCCGTCTCGGGGCTGCGGCCCTCCCCGACGACGAGGAACGGGTACCCCCACAGCAGGGCGAAGACGGTGCCGGAGAACTGGGTGACCAGGTGGGTGTACAAGCCGATGCGGGTGCCCGGCTCCCGCCAGGTGAGCGCCAGGCTGCGGCGGACCTCCGCCAGCCCGGCCGGGGGGTTGAGCACCGTGCCGGGCGGCGCGTCACGCAGCGCGACGACGACGAGGGCGGCGACCAGGACGCCGACGGCGGCGGCGCCCAGGAACGTCGACTGCCACGACGTCGAGTGCAGCAGCGCGACCAGCGGGTAGGCGGCGACGATCTGCCCGAACTGGCCGAGCATGCCGGTGAGCTGGGTAATCAGCGGCACCGTCCGGCCGGGGAACCAGAAGTGGATCACCCGCAGCACGCTGACGAAGGTCATCGCGTCGCCGGCGCCGACGAGGACCCGCGCGGCGACGGCGGTGGGGACATCCCCGGCCACGGCGAGCAGCGCCTGTCCGGCGGCCATGGTGAGCGCCCCGGCCAGGACCAGGCGGCGGGAGCCGAACCGGTCCAGGGCCACGCCGACCGGCACCTGCATGCCGGCGTAGACGACGAGTTGGAGGACGAGGAACAGCGAGATCGCCGAGGCCCCCGCCGAGAACCGCTCCTGCGCCTCCACCCCGGCGACGCCCAGGGAGGCGCGGTGGAAGACGGCCACCGCGTACGCGGCGAGCGCCACCAGCCACACGGTGTAGGCACGGGCCGTCGGTCGGGCGGCGGTCGGCGTCGTCACCCCAGGGACGACGCCGTCGTCCCTCGAGAGCTTCCGGCTCCGGCCGTGAGATCCCTCACCGCCGGGGTCCGCCGGGCCGCCGCGGGCACGTCGCACCCCCTCCGGGCGGCCTTGACCACGTCAGAGCCCCGCTCCTAGCTTGTGTGACCCAGGACACAGGGGCGGTGCCGCGATCGCCCCTCCCCCGCTCCCGCGACACCGGGCAGCCGGGTCGCGGGCTGTCCCCGGCCTCGACGAGGAGGACCCGTCCATGACCCAGTCCGCGCCTGCCCAGCAGGAGACCTCTGGAACCGGTCAGGTCGACGTGGTGGTGATCGGTGCCGGGTTCTCCGGCATGTACATGCTCCACCGGCTGCGGCAGCTGGGCTGTTCGGTCCAGGTCATCGAGATGGCCGACGGGGTCGGTGGCACCTGGCACTGGAACCGCTACCCCGGGGCGCGCTGCGACGTCCGGAGCATGGAGTACTCCTACTCCTTCGACGCGCAGCTGGAGCAGGAGTGGCAGTGGACGGAGAAGTACCCGACCCAGCCGGAGATCCTCCGCTACGCCAACCACGTCGCCGACCGCTACGACCTGCGCCGCGACATCCGCTTCGAGACCCGCGTGGAGTCCACCGTCTGGGACGACGACGCCGAGCGCTGGATCGTCCGGACCGACCGCGGGGACGTGCTCTCGGCGCAGTTCGTCGTGCACGCCTCGGGCTGCCTGTCCATCTACAAGAAGCCGGAGATCCCCGGACTGGAGACCTTCCGCGGGCCCTGGTTCCACACCGCCCGGTGGCCGCGGGAGGGGGTCGACTTCACCGGGCAGCGGGTCGGGGTCATCGGCACGGGCTCCTCGGCGATCCAGAGCATCCCGCTGATCGCCCGGCAGGCCGCCGACCTGACCGTCTTCCAGCGGACGCCGAACTTCGCCGTCCCCGCGCACAACCACGCCTTCCCGCCGGGCTACCAGGAGCAGATGAAGGCGCACTACCCGGAGTTCCGCCAGGACGCGCGGACCTCGATGCTCGGCATCCCGCACCCACCGGCCGAGAAGGCCGCGCTCGAGGACGACGCCGAGAGCCGCCGGCGCCGGTACGAGAAGGCCTGGCACGACCGGGACAACACGCTGGTCGACCTGATGGCCGCCTACACCGACATGCTGGTCAGCCAGGAGGCCAACGACACCGCGGCCGAGTTCGTCCGCGAGCGGATCCGGGAGATCGTCCACGACCCCGAGGTCGCCGAGACGCTGTGCCCCAAGGACTACCCGATCGGCACCAAGCGAATCTGCGTGCACACCGACTACTACGAGACCTACAACCGCGAGAACGTCCACCTCGTCGACCTGCGCAAGACCCCGCTGATGGAGATCACCCCGGCCGGCGTGCGCACCACGGACGAGGAGTTCGCGTTCGACGCCCTGGTGCTGGCCACCGGGTTCGACGCCCAGACCGGCGCGCTGACCGCGATGGACATCCGCGGCCGCGGCGGGCAGCGGCTCACCGACCACTGGTCGGCCGGGCCGCGCACCTACCTGGGGATCGCGATGGCCGGCTTCCCCAACGCGTTCGTCATCACCGGGCCGCAGAGCCCCTCGGTGCTGTCGAACATGATGGTCTCGATCGAGCAGCACGTGGAGTGGGTCTCCGACGCCATCCGGCATGTGCGCGACCACGGCCTGCGGACGATCGAGCCCACTCCCGAGGCCGAGCAGGCCTGGGTCGACCACAACGAGGAGGTCGGCAACGCCACCCTCTTCCCGACCGCCAACTCCTGGTACATGGGCTCGAACGTCGAGGGCAAGCCGCGGGTGTTCATGCCCTACATCGGCGGCGTCGGGCCCTACCGGCAGCGGTGCGACGAGGTGGCCGCCAACGACTACGAGGGGTTCGTCCTGGCCGGGTGAGCGTGATCGACTCCTCGCCGACCGAGGAGTAGCCGCGCACGTCGGCGGGCAGGAGCAGCGCAGCCGCCGGGGTCGCACCCCGGGCGCAGCTGCCCCCTGTCCGCCGACGAGAGGAGCGCCCTCGAATGGCGTCCGTCATCCACTACGAGATCGCGACCGAGGCCGAGAAGTACGCCGACTTCCGCCGGGTCCTGTGGACCGGCAAGAACACCCAGCTGGTCATCATGACCATCCCGCCGGGCGGCGAGATCGGCGAGGAGGTGCACGAGGACATCGACCAGATCCTCACCTTCGTCAGCGGCACCGGCGAGGCGCGGATCTCGGGCAGCAAGAAGAAGGTCGCGCAGGGTGACCTGGTGGTGGTCCCGGCCGGCACGAAGCACAACTTCGTCAACACCGGGCCCAACCCGCTGGTCCTCTACACGGTCTACGGCCCGCCGGAGCACGCCGACGGCGCGGTGCACAAGACCAAGGAGGAGGCCGACGCGGCCGAGGAGTCGGGGCAGGACGAGCCGCCGACCGAGTGAGGCGCCGGGGTGGGGGGGGGGGGGGGGGGGGGGGCGGCCCGCCCCCCGGGCGTGGGGGGGGGTGTCGCGGGGGGTGCGGGGGGCCGCCGGCCGCGCGGGGGGGGGC
>NZ_JBJGYU010000037.1:0-44499 GCF_054050155.1 Geodermatophilus sp. SYSU D00703
GGACCCGGTGGCCTTCGGCACCGTGGTGGCCCGCAAGCGGGTGCTCGACGGGCGCAACGCGCTGGACCGGGAGGCCTGGACCGCCGCCGGGTGGACCTACCGCGCCCTCGGCCGCCGCGCCGGCTGAGTCCGCGGGAGGACGCGGACGTCACCGCCTGCTCCAGCAGCCTCCGGCCGTACGGAGGTTCAGGAGGGCGCGGAGCCGGTCCTAGCGGGCGCTTGGTGGAACGACGTCAACCGCACGAGGCTCTCATCCACAGCGGCCCGTATCCGGGCGTCGCACAGTACGGAGACCTCCGTGCGCCGTTCCAGACGGTACGGGGAGTCGAAGTCGTCATCCTCTCCCGGGTGGCAGCCGAGCTCGGTGAAGCCCTGAGGGAGTGTGGCCAGGATCCGGAGCAGAGCGTCCACCGTGATGCCCTCGGGCCACGGCTCGCCCCTGCCGGTCTGCCCGTGGAAGTCCCCGCAGTGGTTGACCCTCGAGTTGCAGGCCCGTGTCGGGATGCCGAGCGGTCCCACCGCCTCGAGCAGGACCGACCGCGTCGGCTCGTGCAGGTGCACGTGCTGGTGGGAGTCGACGTGCGTGGGGTCTGTGCCGACGAGCCGCCGGAACGTCTCCAGTTGAGCCGTCACCTCCGCGGCGACGGCCTCGGCGTCGTCCACGGGTGCCACGGTGTAGACCGGCACCCAGCGCCCGTCGCGGTGGACCCACTCGCCGAGGTCGAGGTGCAGCCCGACGCTCAGCGCGGGCCGCTCGCGGGCGTAGCCCGCGGCCTCGACGGCCGCCGGCCAGCGCACCATGAGGCTGGCACTGGTCAGGATGCCGTGCTCGTGCGCTCTCCGGACGCCGCGGTTGATCCCCGGTGTCCGCCCGAAGTCGTCGCCGTTGACGATGAGCAGGCGCTCGTCAGCGCGGCCGGTCGGCGCGGTCACGATCCGAGCCGTTCGGCGAGCCGGACGGCGTGGCCGAGCCAGTCCCGGGCGTGGTCGCGAGGTGGTGACCAGCCGGGGGACCAGCCGAGCCACTGGACGGCCACGCACAGGCTGCAGGAGTCGAGGAGGACCAGGAACTCCTCGTCCCCCGGCGGCCACCCGGGACGGCGTCGCAGCGCTGCGCGGTAGGTGAGCGCGAGGGCGCGACTCGTGCCCTCGTCCCATCCGCTGCAGAGGGCCGCCACGTCGAGCAGGCCCGGGCCCAGCCCGGCCATCTCCCAGTCCACCGCACACACGCGTCGACCAGCGACACCCTCCGCCACCAGGACGTTGGACGCGTACATCTCTCCGTGCAGGAAGGTCACCGGCATCGTGGCGAGACGCTCCAACACCCCCTCCAGGCCGGCTCCCACCCTGCCCAGTGCACACCGCTGCTCCTCCGCAGCGTCGCCGTCTCCGAGGGCGGTCCGGGCACGGTCGAGCCATCGGCGGTAGTAGCCGGCGTCGTAGCGGATCAGGTGGACGCGCGTCCGGTGCAGTTCCCCGGCGTGGTCGGCGAAGCGGTCGTGCATGCCGGCCAACCAGCGGGCCACGTCGTGCCAGACCGCCTGCTCGCCGACCTGGTACAACTCGCGGCCGGTGACCTTCTCGAGGAGAAGTCCAGGGCCGCCGTCGTCGAACGTGCCGTAGCAGCGGGCCGTCCCCAGTGCCTCCAGGGGCAGGATGTCCGCGTAGGCCTCGATCTCCCGCAGGGGGTCGTACAGGAAGGCGGGCTTCGAACGGCGGGCGTCCGGGAGCATCCCGGCTCTGCCGAGGTACTTGAAGACCAGATCGAGGCGGGTGCCGTCGTCCAGCCCCACCTCGAGCTCCTCCAGCCGAAAGCTGGTGCTGTAGACGTACGGCCGTGCGCGCAGGACGACGATGCGGCACGGACGCCGGAGGCAGGAGGTCAGCGCGCGTTCCAGGGCGCCGGCCAGCTCGGGCCGGTCGACCGGTGGCGCTGCCTGTCCGGTCACTCCGCGTCCACCTCCCGGAGCAGTCGCCGGAGCACTCGGGCGGAGTCGAAGTGTGCCTCTGCCAGGGAGCGAGCGGCGGCCGAGTGCCGCTCATGGTCCCCGGCGATCTCGGCCACGCCAGCGAGTGCGTCCTCGAGGCCGTCGAAGGCCAGCAGGCCCGTCCCGGTCGGCAGATGCCGGGAGAACCCGGTGTCCTGGGCGAGCACCGGTCGGCCGGAGGCCAGGTAGCACACGCTGCGATCGCTGAACCAGCCGCTGCGGGACGCGACGTACCCGCTCTTCGCGACTCCTAGCTCCGCCGTCGAGCTCCGGATGAACTGGCGGTACGCGGAGGGGGAGCCGGCCACCTCCCCGGGGTCGAGGAGCTGCCAGCCGTTCGCGCGCAGGGCCGCCAGGTCGGTGACCTCTCCCGGGTCGATCGAGAGGGCGAGCAGGAAGCGCTGCTCGGTACGGGCGGGCAGGGCCATGAGGGGACGGAAGGAGTGCACCTTCTGCCCGTGGTGCACACCGTCGAGCTCGACCGACCCGTAGCTGCGCCAGTTGGCCACGGTGGTGAACCCGGTGCCAGCGCTGCGGTCCGCGACCGGCCACTCGTCGAGCACTACTGGGGGCCACGTCGTGATCCAGTTCCGGCCACCGGTGGGGACGGGGCAGTCCGGGCTGCCGATGGACCGCCCGACGCTGACGAAGTGGGTGTGGCCGGCCAAGCCGACGTCGACGCCCTGGGCGTCCCAGAGCTGCGTGAAACCAGGATCGACGTCGAGGTAGACGCGGACGGGGACCTCCGAGAACAGCTCCTCGCCGGCGAGCGTCCCGGAGATGTCGACGAGCACGGACGTGCCCGCCCCGATCCGGGCCAGGTCCAGGTGGGACAGGCCGGCGGTGTCCCGCGTGCCCCGCCGCACCAGGGCCCAGGCGTTCTCGAATCCCTGCTCCTGCATGACCTGCCGGCAGTAGCGGGCGTTGACCGAGTGCGGCAGGGGGACGTCGGACGGCTGAAGGACCTCGGGGTCCAGGGACTCGACGAAGAACACCTCGTGGCCCAGCCGGGCGAAGCCGAGGAGGTACTGCAGCACCGCCCAGGTGGCGCCGCCCTGGCCCGGCACCGCGGCGATCATCCCGCTCACCACGATCCTGCTCATCGCCCCGGCCTCATGGCGCGACGCCGATGTCCTCGAGGAAGGCGCTGAGGACGACGTCGGAGTCGAACCAGGTCACGGCCAGCTCCCGCGCGGCGCAGCGGTGCCGCTCGTGGTCCTGCACGACCTCGCGGACGCCGGCCGCTGCCTGCTCCATGGTCGTGAAGGACAGCAGGCCCTCCCCCGTGGGCAGCGTCCGGCCCGCGCCGGTGTCCTGGACGAGGACGGGCTTGCCGGCGGCGAGGTAGTGGGCCGTACGGTCGCTGATCCAGCCGCTGTTCGTCTCGACGTAGATCCCCTGCGCCACCGAGAACTCCGCTCCGGACGTCCGGACGTAGTCCCGGAAGGACTGCGGATCACCGGCGACCCGGCGGGGAGCGACGAGGTGCCAGCCGTGGCCCTCGAGCAGCGCCCTGTCCTTGCCGTCGGCCGGGTGGATGTCGAGGGCGATCTCGAACGTGGCCGGTGCGGTTCGCGGCAGCGCGGCGAACCTGCGGAACTCGTGCACCTTCAGCCCGAAGGTCCTGCCCTCCCAGGTGACCGGCCCGAAGGCGCCACGCCAGCTGCTCACCGTGGTGAACCGTCGCGGGTCGGCGTCCGGACCCGGTGGCCACTCGTCGAGCACCACCGGGGGTCGCACATGCCTCCAGGAGATGCCGTCGACAGGGATGGGGCAGTGCCCGGTCCCGATGTTCTGCCCGACGGTGACGTGCAGGTCGTGGCGTTCCAGCCCCAACGGACGGCCTGCGGCGTGCCAGTACTGGGTGTAGCCGGGGTCGACGTCGACGTAGACCTTGTGCGCCAGGCGGCGCATCAGCGGCTCGTACGTCAGGTGCCCGCTGATGTTGACCAGCGCGGCCGCGGACTCCGCCCGGGTGAGCAGGTCCTCCTCGGGCATGCCGATCACCTGCCCGCCGTCGTCGACCACCAGGCTGGACACCGATGCCAGACCGAAGGCCTCGACGACCGTCCGGAAGAAGGCCAGGTTGACCGAGTCCTCGACCCGCGCGGGGGTCCTCTGGGCATCCACGCAGACGCCGGACGCGACCTGTTCGACGAAGACGACGTCGACACCCAGCCGCCGCAGGCCGAGGACCCAACTCAGCCGGACCCAGGCCTCGCCCCCGTTGCCGGGCTTGTTCGCCAGCGCGCCGGCGACGAAGACGGTGGTCACATCACTCACCGCTCAGGTCCGCCGGGCCGCGACGTCAGGCGCCGTCGCCCCACGCCGCCCCCCGGCTGCGGGGCCGACGCGGGCCGCGAGCTCCACAGCCTCCTCGAGTCGCGACCGGCGGCTGCAGAGGACGGCGGAGGCGCCCTCGACGGAAGCGCCCAGGCGGCGGTCGCGGACCGCGCTGACGCCGGCCGGCACCTGCAGGGCGCAGACCCGGACGGCACCCTCTTCGGTTGCGACCGTCGGAGCGATCTCGACCGCGACCGGGAGCCCCTCACCGGGGGGCGCGCGGAGCACGAGCCCATCGATCTCGACGTCCTCCACCCGGTCGAGAAGGACTCCTCGTTCGGCGACGGAGGCCTCGGCCGCGCCGTCGAGGACGAGGACGTTGTCGTGGATGGCGACCTCCCGGGCGCTACCGACGGCGATCGCCGAGCCCTGCCAGTTCCGCACCGTGTTACCGTGGACGCGGAGCCCCCGCTGCGTGGGCTCGTCGGCCAGCTGGCGGCCGAGCTTGCGTCCTTGCACCTCGATCCCCGCGTCTCCACCGGGCGCCTCCACGGTGTTGTCCCGGACCACGAGGTCTCGGGTGTGCGGACCCTCCGGCCAGTCGGGGTCGTTGCTGATCAGGATCGCTTCCCGGCTCGTCCGGCTGATGTGGTTCCCTTCCACGCTCCCCCTGCCGGTGTGCAGGCGCAGCGCGTGACCGCGGTGCGACCGGTAGCGGTTGCCCCGGACGACGTAGCCCTCGCCGCTGGCGCTGAGGTTGAACACGGCGTCGGGGACGCCGTCCTGACTCGACGTGGACAGGCCCGGTACCGGGGAGTCCAGCCGGAGCCGCAGGTCACCGTGCCGGTCCTCGGACAGGGCGGCGACGCGGCGGGCGCCGGTGATCCGGCCGGTCACCGGATCGGAGAACTCCAGGCGGTCGCCGGTGCGGACCGGCTCGTCGGCGGCCACCAGGAGGTCGCGGTCCGACGGCATCGCGAGGACGTCCATCGGCGGTGCGTAGACGTTGAGCCCGTCGTCCATCATGCCCTCGAACACGCAGTCCTCGACGGTCGGCCCCTCGCGACAGGCCTGGGCGTGCACGCCGTCGCCGTTGCTGCTCAGCAGCCGGTTGCTACCCGGCTCGACGCCGACGGTGCAACCGGTGATCCGGGTGGCGTCCGACCGGGTCAGCGCGAAGGCCGCCGCGTTGGCCGCGCGCACGTGCACCTCGCGCAGCGTGGTCCGGGACGACCGGGAGCAGAGCACCGCATGCCCGAACTGCCTGGCCAGGTAGACGAAGACGTCGCCCGGGGACAGCCCCGTCGGCAGGTCCTCCCGCGTCCGGAGGCGGAACGATCGCCGACCGAGTCCTCGGGCGGACGTGACGAACAGGAAGTCGGGCACGCCGCTCTTCAGGTCCCCCGTCCCCGGGTCGAAGACCGCGCCGAAGGCCGACGGATGGCGTTCCTGCGGTGCGGCGAAGGTGAAGAACGGGGCGTCGAGGAGCGGCTGTCCGGCGGCGACCTCCACGTCGAAGGCCCGGTCCCCGGGGTGGACTGCGGTGACCGTCGTCCGGGCGAAGGGTGTGGGGTCGTAGTCCACGGTCAGCCCGTGGACCGCGCAGCCGTCGCAGTTCCTGAGCGACAGGCAGCCCAGCGCCGGGTCGCTCACCACGATCGTCGCCCCGGATCCCGCGATCGTGAGACCGGCCGCCCCGGAGACCGGCAGCGCGTAGGCGGCACCGGGCGCGCCGTGGACCCGGTACCGGCCCTCCTCCAGGGTGAGCGTCGTGCCCGGACCGGCCGCCCGTGCGGCGTCGAGTGCGCGGCGCAGCGCCGGGCCGTCGTCGGCGATGCCGTCCCCGGCCGCACCGAAGTCCCGGACCGACAACTGCCGTGCCGGCGGATCGCTCAGGTACCAGACGGCCTGTACTCCCCCGAGGGCCACCGCGCCGGCGCCGATCAGCAACGCGCGGCGGGAGACCCTCGGTGGCTCGGTCACGCTATTTGACCGCCTCGACGAACAGGCTCTCCGCCTCCCGGTTGTCGAGCTCCAGGATCCCGGGGGCGTGCCGGCTGTGCGTCCGCCTGAACGAGCACTGCAGCACGTCCCGGTACCCGGCCTTCCACAGCATCTCCTCGATGAAGTCGGCGGTGAAGAGGGTGACCGTGTAGCCGTACCACAGCATGTGGACGATGGCCCGGCCACCGAAGCTGCGCACCTCGGACTCGGGCACCAGGAAGTACTGCTCGTCGCGGCGGCGGTAGGCATCGACGCTGCGGTCGAAGTCCGGCAGAGACAGGCGCAGGACGCCGTCGGGCCGGAGCATCCTGTGCAGCTCGCGGAGGACGGGGACGAGGTCGGGGTAGGGGATCATCGGGAGCGCGTGGACGCTGACGATGTAGTCGAGGCTGTCGTCGGGGATCGGCAGCCCGTCCCGGATGTCGGCGGTGATGTCGATGCCGGGGCCCTCCTTGAGATCCGAGTTGATCCAGCCGGGCTCCCCGGTGTCACCGCACCCCCAGTTGAGCCGTCTGACGGGCCGCCCGGCCTCTGCCCTGTCCACGGTCACGCGACACCCACCTGGCTCAGCAGACGGCGCAGGACCTTGTCCGAGTCGAAGTACTCCTCGGCGAGGTCCCGGGCGGCGCGTGCGTGGCGTCTCTGGTTGCCGCAGATCTCCTCGACCCCCGCTGCTGCCTCGTTTAGGGTCGTGTAGGTCACCAGGCCCTCGCCGAGCGGATACCGGTCCGCCAGGCCGGTGTCCTGCGCGAGGACGGGGCGACCGCTGGCGAGGTAGCAGATGCTGCGGTCGCTGACCCACCCGCTCCGCGACCGGACGTACATGTTCTTCGCCACCATGAACTCGGCTCCCGATCCCTGGACGAAGCGCCGGTACGTCGACGGTGTGCCGGCGACCGAGGCGGGCTCCGTGAGCTGCCAGCCGGCGTCCCGCAGCGCCTCGGCGTCCGCCTGGTCGGCCTCGTGGATGTCGAGCGCCACCTCGAACTCCCGGCCGGTCAGTCCGGGCAGGCTCAGGAAACGGCGGAACTCGTGCACCCGCAGGCCGTAGGTGCTGCCTTCGTACTCGACGGGGGCGAACGGTCCACGCCAGCTGGCGATGCTGGTGAAGCGCCTGCCCTCTGGCGGCTGCGCCGGCCACCACTCCAACACGACCGGCTGCGGTGTGGTGACCCAGTCGAGGCCGCACGTCGGGATGGTGCAGTCCGGCCGGCCGATGTTCTCCCCGATCGTGACATAGCGGTCGTGCCCCTGGAACAACTCGTGCAGGCCCAGGTCCTGCCACATCTGCCCGAAGCCGGGATCGATGTCCAGCAGGACACGGCACGGGGCCTGGCCCAGGACCTCCTCGTCGTCCAGGAACCCCATGACGTTGAGCAGCATGCTCGACGTCCTCGAGCGTTCGAGCAGCTCTGCCCGGGACATCCCGACCACCCGGCGGCCGCGGTCGTGCAACAGCGCGAAGGACCGCTCCAGGTCGACCTCGCGCAGGACGTCCAGCAGGTAGCGCAGGTTGACCGAACGCTCGACCGGACACCGCCGCCCGTCCTCGTCCACGCACATCTCCGGCTCCAGCCGGTCGACGAAGAGGACGTCGTGGCCCAGCCGGCGAAAGCCCAGCAGGTACTGCAGGAAGACCCAGGCATGACCGCCGTAGCCGGGGCGCTGGGCCATGGACCCGGCGACCACAATCCTGGGCCTCACGACGCGTCAGCTCCCGTGGCACGAGGCCGTCGCTCGCTCGACGCCGGCCTGCCGATAGGCGGGGAAGTATCCTCGTGATGACCGCGGGTCGGCACTTGCACGACGGCACAACTCTTCGTACCTATCGCGGTCGTACACCTGTGCCAACACCGGCAGCGCCATCCTCTCCGCCCCGAATCGCTGCTTGAAAGCCGCGATCCCGTCACCGGCGGTGAGCCCGCCACCCAGGTTCAGGTGGGGGATGCCCCAGGCCTTCAGCTGCAGGATCGCAGCCCAGACGAGGGCTGCAGAGCGACGCCGTCCCTCCGGCCGGGAGACGCCGAAGAGGTAGTCCCCGCCGCTGGGTGTGCAGGCGAACATCGCTGCGGCCGTGATCGTCCCGCCGTCGTCGGCGCCCACCGTGAAGACGCTGTCCAGAGCAGCGAGGCTGGTCGCCGACGTCCGCGAGAGGCCATGCGTCGACGAAGCATTCCGGCGGGCGAAGAAGGCCTCGTAGTTCTCGAGGATGAACGTGGTCACCCGACCACGGTCAGTGGTCAGGCCGGCGGCGACAGCATCCCAGTTCCTGAGCTGGCGTCTCCGGTTCTGATCGAGCCGCGCGTGCAGTTCGTCCACCGGGGCCGTCAGGTCCATCACGTAGACGTGCTTGTCCTGCCGCCTGCTCTCGGCCGGCAGGGTCACCGTGCTCGGGAGAGCCGGGTTCATGACGAGGTACCCGCACACGTACCTCCTTGCGCGGGCCGAGCGCCTCCAGAGGTCCCAGAGCCCGTGGCTGTCCCCCTCGCCGACGAAACCGGAGAACCCGGGGGGCGTCACGACGTCGGTCGTGCCGTGGAACGACCGCTCCTGGATCGGGCACACGAAGCGGCCAGCCGTCGTCCGGACCTCGTACAGGAAGGTCGGCCGGCCCGAGTACGACTGCATCGCTCGGCAGTAGTCCCACGTGTGCGCAAACGAGTGCGCGATGCCGTGGAGTGCGTCCCTCCACTCGTCCGGGGACTCCACCCCGATCCACCGTTCGCCCACCGCGCTTTCCTCGGTCACCGCCTCAGCTCGTCATCGGGTCGGTCGTACCGCGAACCGGGATCTCCGCGGTTGGACAGGACCTGTCCGCGAGAAGCTCTGCATACTCTTCCACGATCGGCGCTGAGGAGGGAGGCGCAGCGTGGCCCACCTCGATGTCCTCGACCTACGTCCGGCCGAACCCCATCACGCGGGCCTGTGCCGCGGCCACATCGAGTTCCCCGAGGTCGGGCAGACGGTGGACGCTCACGCTGTCCGTGTCGGCGGATGGGTGTTCGGCCACGTGCAACCGGCGGTCGCCGTCGAACTGCTCGCAGGCAGCGATGTCATCGCACGGGCTCCGGTGGACGTCCCACGACCGGACGTCGTGGCAGCCTTCCCCGGCGCCGCCGACATCAGCGGCTTCCGGGCGCAGGCATCCGTGGTCCGCGCCGATCCAGCCCTCGACCTACAGGTGCGAGCCGTCCTGGCCGGTCAGGAGAGGGTCCCCCTCGCGAGGATCCGCCTGCGACCGGTCGTGGACAGCGTGACCACCGCCCCTCCGCCTCGGGTGTCGGTGATCATCCCCTGCTACAACCAGGCGCGCTTCCTCGGTGACGCCCTGGCCAGCGTCGCGGCCCAGACCCAGCCTGCCGCCGAGGTGATCGTCGTCGACGACGGTTCCACCGACAACACAGCCGAGGTCGCCAAGCGTTCCCCGGGTGTCCAGTTCATCCGCAAGGGCCATGCCGGGTCCGCGGCGGCGCGCAACACCGGCCTCCGGAACGCAACCGGTGACTATCTGGTGTTCCTCGACGCCGACGATCGATTGCTGCCGTGCGCTCTCGAGGTCGGACTCGAGTCGCTCATGGCGCGTCCCGAGCACGCTTTCGTGTTCGGTGAGTGGCGCTTGATCGGGTCAGACGGGTCGGCCCTGGAGACGCCGGAGCGCCCGCGTTCGATCGACCTGCCGTACCGCGCGTTCCTGCGCATGTGCTTCATCTCGACCCCGGGTGCAGTGATGTACAGGCGCCGTGTGGTCGATGCGCTCGGCGGACTCGACGAGGGCGTGAGTCCCAGCGAGGACTACGACCTCTATCTCCGCATCACCAGGACATGGCCGATATACGGTCACGGCCGGCTCGTCGCTGAGTACCGCCGGCACGGTTCCAACGTGACGCTGAACCGAGGGCTGATCCTCCGATCGGAATCGAGAGTCGTTCGCCGACAATGGACGCACGTGAAGCATGACCAAGATCTTCACGATGCTTACCGAGAGGGCCTGCGCCGGGTGAGGGATTACCACGGTGGCAAGTTGGCGCAGGACGTGCGGTCGTACGTCGCAACCGGCGACTGGAGACGTGCGGCGGATGGCGCCCTCCGCTTGCTGTGGCACCACCCGCTGGCACTGAGACGGGGGAGGTGAGCGTGGGCGCTGTCGTGGAGGTGCTCGCCGTGGACCTGGTAGAGCCACGAGCGGCGGCGGTTCGGGGGTGCTATCTCGACGCGCCGCCGCCGAAGAGCCGTGCGGAGGCGCAGGCGCTCGACCTGGTGGGTTGGGTCCTGGGGAGCTCGTCGCCCGCCGTCGCCGTGGAGTTCCTCGAGGACGACAGGTTGCTCCGGCGCGCCCCGGTTGACGTGGCGCGCCCCGATCTCGCGAGCGCCTTCCCGGACCTGGCATGGTCGGGCAGTGCGGGATTCACGTCCACCCTGGACGTCACGGGGCCCCGCCCGGAGACGACTCTGCACGTGCGTGCCGTCATGTCCGACCAGACCCGCGCCGGCTTGGCCGCGATACGGCTGAGGCGGGGCTGGCGCACCGGTCCGCCGGCCGAGTCGGCCCTGGTCTCGGTGGTCATCCCCTGCTTCAACCAGGCCCACTTCCTGCCCGATGCCATCGACTCCGTGCTCGCCCAGACGCATCCCCACCACGAGATCGTCGTGGTGGACGACGGGTCGACCGACAACACGCAGGAGATAGTCCGCAGATATCCAGGAACCCGCTGTGTCCGCCAGGGGAACGCGGGACTGGCGGAGGCGCGCAACACCGGCATCCGTCACAGCACCGGGGACTACCTCATCTTCCTTGACGCCGACGACCGCCTGTTGCCCGATGCCCTGCGCGTCGGGTTCGAGGCGCTGCGAGCCCACCCCGAGAGTGCTCTGGTCTCGGGTCACTACCGGCACGTCGGGGTCGACGGGGAGCCGCTGCCGACCCCCGATCTGCCCTGCGCAGCGGGCGACCACTACGTGGCGCTCCTGCGCACCAACTACATGGGGATGCCAGCCACGGCGCTCTACCGGCGCGAGGTCTTCGAGCACGTGACTGGCTTCGACCCCTCGGTGGACGCCTGCGCGGACTACGACCTCAATCTGAGGATCACCCGTCGGTTCCCGGTCCACTGCCACGAGCACGTCGTGGCCGAGTACCGGCGGCACGGCTCGAACATGAGTCGCCGGCTGCCGGCCATGCTGGCGGCAGCGGTCTCCATCGCCGGCCGTCAGCGGCGCCACGTGGCGGGCGACCGGGATCGTGTCGCAGCGTACGAAGCCGGGAGGCGCTTCTGGCAGGACTACTACGGCGCCCCACTGGCACGAGAGGTGAGCGCCCAGTGCCTCTCCGGGCGATGGGGTCGGGCACTACCGGGGATCGTCGCGTTGGCCCGTCACGATCCCCGTGCGCTCGGGCACGTTCTCCGCTATGTCGGCGTCGCACGTCGACTTGCCTCGGACGGCGGGGGAGGGAACCGGCTTTGAGCGCGTCACGCGGCTCTGACCGACGGTCCGGTCGCAAGCCCCAGGACTCCATCGTCGCGGCGTGCGAGGGGTACCTGGACAGATACGGCGACTCCTACCTCGGCGTGGGATGGACGAAGAGCCAGGCGCATGCCGACGTTCGCTACGACGTCATGCTCGGGGTCGTCCGGGAGCCGAACACCGAGATCTCCCTCCTGGACTTCGGCTGCGGACTCTCGCACCTCTACGAACACACGCTGGCAACCGGACGGAAAGGGATCCGCTACTCCGGCCTCGACCTCTCGGAGAGGTTCCTGGAGCTGTCCCGAGCCAAGTTCCCCGACGTGGATTACTACCTTCTCGATCTCCTAGAGAATCCCGAAACCCTGCCGTCGTTCGACTACGTGGTCGCCAACGGCGTCTTCACCCAGAAGGTGGACAACGCCTTCGACGACATGTGGCGTTACTTCACCGAACTGGTCCCGGCGATCTTCGCGAAGGCAAGACGCGGCATCGCGTTCAATGTGATGTCCACGCAGGTGGACTGGCAGCGAGAGGACCTGTTCCACCTGCCGTTCGACGCGCTGGCGGCCTTCCTGACCAGCGAGGTGAGTCGGCACTTCGTCGTCAGACACGACTACGGCCTGTACGAGTACACGGTCTACGTCTACCGCCGAGGCTGATCGACGATGCTCGTCAAGTCCTCGGTCGAGGGTCTGGCCGTCTTCGGCGGGCCGCCGGCGTTCCGGTCCGTCAGGCACGTCGGCGCGCCGAACATCGGTGACCGTGACCGGCTGCACCAGCTGATCGATGATGCGCTGGACCGGCGATGGCTGACCAACGACGGACCCTACGTCCAGGCCTTCGAGCGCCGATTGGCCGAGGTCCTCTCCGTGCGCAACTGCGTGGCCACCAGCAATGCGACCAGTGCCCTCATGCTGGTCGCCGCCGCCCTGGAGCTGGGCGGAGAGGTGATCATGCCGTCGCTCACCTTCGTCGCGACGGCGCACGCACTGACCTGGCAGGGCATCACTCCGGTGTTCTGCGACGTCGACCCGGTGACCTGGACGCTTGATCCACGCAGGGTTGAGGAGCTGATCACCCCGGAGACAACCGCCGTCGTGGGGGTGCACCTGTGGGGAACGCCGTGTGATGTCGCCGGACTGCAGGACGTCGCCTCACGCTACGGGCTCAGACTGGTCTACGACGCGGCGCAGGCTCTTGGCACCTCCTACGCCGGCCGCCCGCTGGGGTCCTTCGGCGACGCGGAGGTCTTCAGCTTCCACGCGACCAAGGTGTGCAACTCCTTTGAGGGCGGGGCGATCGCGACCGAGGACGACGATCTGGCCGCCCTGCTGTCATTGACCCGGAACTTCGGGTTCGTCGACGTGGACCGGGTCGTCACAGTCGGGATCAACGCGAAGATGTCCGAGGTCCACGCCGCGATGGGCATCACCTCGCTCGAGTCCCTCGACGGGTTCGTCGCGGCGAACCGGCGCAACCACTTCCGCTACCGCGAGGGGCTGCAGGCCCTGCCGGGCATCACCATGCACGACCCGCCGCTCCCGGACCGCTCGTCGGCCCACCAGTACGTCGTCGTGGAGGTCGACGAGGAATCAGGACTGAGTCGTGACGAGTTGCTCGAGGTGCTCACTGCCGAGAACGTCCGGGCGCGGCGCTACTTTTACCCCGGCTGCCACGGGATGGAGCCCTACCGGACGAGGTCTCCGGACGCCGGCCGGGACCTGCCGGTGACCGAGGCCATCCTCCGGCGGGTGTTGGTCCTGCCCACCGGCACCGCGACCACGGTGGAGGACATCGAGCAGATCTGCGAGCTCCTGGCGTTCGCCACTGCGCGAGCGGGTGAGATCAGAGCACGACTGCGGGGGCGCGAGCAGGGGGCAGCCCGATGAGCGCCGTCCGCGTCGTCCGCGGGACACCGGCCGGCCCGCCCCCGAAGGTGAGCATCCTCGTCACGACGTACAACCACGAGCGCTACCTCGCCGAGGCCCTCGACAGCGCATTGGCACAGGAGACCACCTTTCCCTTCGAGATCATCGTCGGGGAGGACTGCTCCACGGACGGCACGCGGGATGTGCTGCTCGACTATCACGCACGGCATCCCGACGTCATCCGGATGGTCCTGCCCGAGCGCAACCTGGGCGTCAACGAGATGTACATCGAGGTCATGCGGGCCGCCCGAGGGGAGTACTACGCCATCCTCGACGGCGACGACTATTGGACGTCGACGGACAAGCTCGAGAGGCAGGCCCGCTTCCTCGACGCGAACCAGGACCACCAGGTCGTCTTCCACGACGTCACGGTCCTGCCCGAATCCGGGCGCGGCCCGGCCCGGCCCGGGATGCCGAGCCTCGGGCGCGACACGTTCACGCTGGAGGACGTCCTGCTGGGGGACTTCGTCCCGACTTCCTCGGTCATGCACCGGCGCCTGGAAGTCGACGACCTGCCCGAATGGTTCACTCGCTTCGCGTGGATCGACTGGCTGACGCTCGTGTGGTGCGCCCAACGCGGACCCCTCGGCTGTCTCGACGACCTCAGCAGCGTGTACCGGGTCCATGGAGCCGGTCTGTGGTCAGCCATGCGCCGCGAGGACCAGATCGCCGAGGAGATCCGGGTCTACGAGCATCTGAGGAGCATTCTCCCGGAGCGTCACGGCGGCGCCCTGCGGGCCGGACTGCAGCGGTGCAAGGTGCAACAGGCCGTGGAGCGGGCCGGCCTACGCCATGACCGCCACGTCGCCGTCCTGAGCGAGCCACCGGGGTTGCCCTGGTACTTCAACGGACGGCCGGTGTGGCAGGTCGACTGCAGCGAGGAATCGGACGAGGCGCAGGTCCTGGCAGAACTGGGCAGGCTCCGACGGTCGCCTAGGCCCGCCCCTTCGGCTCCCCATTGGCGCGTCGAGGGCCCGGCACGCCCAGACGACGGCGAGTCCGTGTACTGCGTCGTACCGTCACGCGAGGACCTTTTCCAGCGGTTCCCCGGCCTGCGTGCGTGCCTGGGGAGTCTCGAGCCGCTCATCGAGGACGGTGCCTGCGCCGTCTACGAATTCCCCGTTCGGGACGTCCGCGAGCGCGAGGTAACGCACGTACGGGTGGACCCACCCTTGTCGGACGAGCTGTATGGAGGTCACATCGATCAGCCGCGCCCCGGGACGGCGACCACGGGGGGCATGCTCGAGGTGATCGGATGGGTTCTGCCCAAGGAGGCGTCCCCCTTCGAGGTGAGGGTGACCTACGGGGACCAGGACCTGGCAAGGACAGCAACCCCGACGGCTCGACCGGACCTCGCCGCTGCCTTTCCCGATGTCCCGGGGGCTGGCACCGCCGGCTTCCGTCTGTTGGTGGATCTGGCCGATCTGCCGTCAGCCGCAGAGCTCGCCGTCCTCGCCGCACTGGGGAATGGTCGTAGGGTCGTCCTCGCCAATATCTTGACCGAAGAGGCGCCGGCGTCGGGCTGAGCCCCCCGGACCCCTCGAGGGGCGCGGGAATTTTGGCCGAGGCTCGACCTCCGACCCGCTACACCACGTCCTGGGACGTCACCCAAGGACCGTTGCGACTTGCAAACACTACGACGTACGGTGCCGGCACCACGTGGCACGACCGTGGTACCGCCTGCCCGTAGGGCTCCGCAGCCAACATGGCCGACCAGACCGGATGACCTTTGACATGGACGTCGACGAGTTCGACCGTGAATGGCAGCGCCCTCTGCGGGGTCATTCTCCAGTGCACGACAATCGACTGCTTCTCTCGAGAGGGCCCACACCGCTGAAACCACTGGCACGAGTCCGAATGAGTTCCGTGGAAGAGGACGAGCGGTGAAGAAGGAGGACATCGAGGCGCAGTTGTCCGACCTCGTGGAGCGTCACGGTGAGTGGACTTTCGACATCCCACTCGGCCACGGAGTCTGGACGAGAGGGAATGAGGGGATCCCGCACACCAGACTGAGACGCCTGTTGCAGGTCGTCCACGACCTGGTCGACAAGCCCTTCGAATCCTGCAGGATGCTGGACCTCGGATGTCTCGACGGGCAGTACTCGATAGAGGCAGCACTCCACGGAGCCCATGTCGTCGGCATCGACGGCCGCCCGGGAAGTATCGCCAAAGCGTCGTTCGCGAAGCAGGTCCTGCAGTTGGAGAATGTCGAGTTCGTGTGCGATGACGTTCGGAACCTCGACCCGTCCCGACATGGCAGGTTCGATGCCATACTCTGCAGTGGCATCCTCTATCACCTGGACTCTCCTGATGTTTTCATCCTCATGGAGAGGATGTTCGATCTAGTGCTGCAGGTCGTCGTCATCGACACGCACGTGAGCTTGAATCCCAGCACGTCGATCCAGTACAGAGGCAGGACCTATCACGGTCACAGAGTTCCCGAGCCTCATGCTCACTACATGGGGCCTGACGTTGACGGCGACCATGCCTTGCGAGAAGAGTTCCAACCTCAACTGCTGTGGGGGTCGCTCCGCAATGACTCGAGCTTCCACTTCTCGAGGCCATCGCTGGTCAACGCACTGCAAGATGTGGGGTTCAGTTCAGTCTACGAGTGCTTCACTCCTCCGCACCTGAACTTCGGTGAACCCGGGATCGAACACCACGATCGGTGCACGTTCGTCGCGATGAAGCGGGAGACCTTCACACTCATCACGTCTCCTTCGGCGAATGACCTCAGAGAACACTGGCCTGTCGGGGCTCTTGCCTATTGCTCTTCGTAGGCCGGCCTGGGCTAGAGACCTAGGCCCTGTTTGATAAGTCGCGGAGATAGATGTTGATGTTGGTGATCTCGACGGTGGCGTCGTAGCGGACGGCGAGCTTGTCGTACCGGGTGGCGAACGCTCGGTTCTGTTTGTGCCGGTTGATGCCGCACTCGACGGCGTGCCGCTGCTTGTAGCGGTCACGGTCGAACGCCGGGGGCCGGCCGCCGGCTGAGCCCTTCGCCCGGCGGTGGGCCAGCTGGTCGACCTTGTTCGGGATGGTCGCCGGGATGCCGCGTCGGCGCAGGTAGGCGCGGTTGCCGCGGCTGGAGTAGGCCCGGTCGGCCAGCACCCGGTCCGGCCGGATCCGGGGTCGTCCGGTCCGGATCGTCGGGGCACCCGGATGCGGCCGAGGACCACGGTGAACTGCGGACTGTCGGCGGCCTGGCCGGCGGTGAGCACCGTGGCCAGCGGCTTGCGGCCGGCCTCGACGGCCAGGTGCACCTTGGTCGTCAGGCCGCCGCGAGACCGGCCGAGTGCATGGTCGGCCGGTTCGCCGACCGGTGGCTGGAGCTGCTGTTCGGGATGGCGGCGGGCGCCGGCGGCGTGTTGATGGGCCCGATTGACGGTGGAGTCCTCCGACACCGTCCAGTTGATCAACCCGACCTCGTCGGCCACCGCCTGCGGCGCGGTCTCGATCGCTGCCCACCGGCCGGCCAGCTGCCAGGCGCGGAACAGGCCGTAGACGCACTGCCAGGTGCCGTAGCGCTCGGGCACGTCCCGCCAGGGACAACCGGTGCGGGTTCGGAAGCGGATGCCGTCGATCAGCTGCCGCAACGTCCAGCGGCGAGGTCGGCCTGTCCGTGACCTGCCCGGGAGCAGGGCGGCCAGGATCATCCACTGCTCGTCGGTCAGGTCATGGCGGGCACCAGTCGGTAGGGTGCCGTCCACGAGGTCTCCGTGGTGAGGGTCTTCTTGGTCGTTGATCCCTCTACCGGAGACCTCGCCTTCTTCACGGCACCAACACGCCCGCCCCGCTGCGCGGGCGACTTCTCAAACACGGCCTAGCACCTGCACCGGCTCGCCGAGCGTGGGGTCGCCGGCGAGCAGCCCGAGCCCGACGGTGGCGTCGCCGGTATCCGCGCCGCTGGCCCGGGTCAGCGCGCAGCCGGTGATCAGCCCGGTGTCGGGCTCGGCGATGAGGTGGGCCCTGGGCACCGTCGGCGCCATCGGGTGTGTCAGCTGGCCTGTGTAAGTGCCTGACTCGGTGATGGGTCAGGCCAGGTCGAGCCGGTCCGGGAACATGATGTCGAACTGGTTGAGTGCTGTCTTCCAGGCGCCGCTGCCGCGGCCGGCGGTGGCCCGGGTGGTGGTGCGGCCCATCTCCTTGCAGGCCAGGTAGAGGACCTTGAGCAGGGCCTCGTCGGAGGGAAGGTGGCCGCGGTTGCGGGTGCTGCGGCGCAGCGTCGCGTTGATGCTCTCGATCATGTTCGTGGTGTAGATGACCTTGCGGACCTCGGGAGCGACGTCAAACAGCGGAATGACCCGCTCCCAGGAGTCGCGCCAGCGGCGGATGACCGCCGGGTTGTTCCGGCCGAAGTCGGACTCGGCCAGCGCCTCGAGCTCGGCGCGGGCGGCGGCCTCGGTCGGCGCGCTGTAGATGGTGCGCAGCAGCGCGGCGACCTTCTTGCGGTCGTTGTAGTTGACCCAGCGCAGCGAGGCCCGGACCAGGTGCACGATGCAGGTCTGCACCACCGTGCGGGGCCAGACCGCGGTGATCGCCTCGGGCAGCCCGGTCAGCCCGTCGCAGACGGCGATGAGCACGTCGGCGACTCCGCGGGCCTTGAGCTCGTTCATCACCCGCAGCCAGAACTTCGCGCCCTCGGTGGTCTCCACCCAGATGCCCAGCACCTCCGTGCGGCCCTCGACGTCGACGCCGACGGCCAGGTGCGCGGCCTTGTTCCGCACGCTGCCGCCGTCGCGGACCTTGCAGACCAGCGCGTCGAGGAAGATCACCGGATAGACGGCGTTGAGCGGGCGGGCCTGCCACTCGGCGACCTCGGCGTGCACCGCGTCGGTGATCTTGGTGATCAGATCCGGGGAGACGTCGACGTCGTAGATCTCGGCCAGGTGGGCGGTGATGTCGCGGGTGCTCATGCCCTTCGCGTAGAGGCCGAGGACAATCTTGTCGATGCCGTCCTGCCGGCGCTGGCCCTTGCGCACGATCTGCGGCTCGAACGTGCCCGCCCGATCCCGCGGTGTCTCCAGCGCCACCGGCCCGGCCTCGGTCAGCAGCGTCTTGGGCGTGCTGCCGTTGCGCGAGTTGCCCGAGCCGCGACCGGCCGCGTCGCCGGGCTCGTAGCCCAGGTGGTCGGTCAGCTCCTCGGCCAGCGCGGCCCCAGCACCGACTTCATCATCTGCTGCAGCAGCCCGGAATCCCCGGCGATGTCCGGGCCCTCCTCGCGGGCCTGGGCCACCAGCCGGCGCGCCAGGTCCGGTGAGACCAGCGGCTGCTCACCGCTGTCACGGCGCGGCCGGCCCACCCGTCCTCGGGGCCTGTCGGCCGGCACCGCACCATCGTCGACCACCGGCGACTGCACTGTGTTTGTCACTGCGTGCCCTCTCCAAGCCACGGAGGCTCAGCTCCGGAGTCACGCACTTACACAGCGAATCTGACACGCCACCCGGCATTGATGGGGCCTCCAATGAACTGAACCCGGGGCGGTTCACCCACGCTAAGAGCCAGGCCACCGCCGGCCAGGATCCCAACCACCGCAACCATCCAATGCGGTGCTCAGCACCCCGACACTGAGGCCCACGCTAATGCCGCTCTGACTCCCCGCCAGCGTCTACGGCTGGCCCGTGCCGTGGTCCAGGACGGCTGGACCATCTTCTGCGCCGCGGCGGTGTCCGGCGTCGCCTGGCCCACGGCCAAGCGGTGGGCGGTCCGCTACGAGCAGGCCGGACCGGCCGGCCCCGGATCGCCTCGGCGTGCTCGCGGGCGCCGTTGACCATCACGACGAAGTCATCCGCGTAACTCACGAGTCGATAAATCGCGCCGCCGCGCTTGCGGATGCCTCGGCGTCGCATGCTGGTTCCGGTCGCCTGCCACTTCTCGGCGAAGTGATCGTCGAGAGCGGACAGGGCGATGTTGGCCAGCAGTGGGGAGAGGACTCCTCCAACGCAGTTGGCAACTTCTGTTTCGACGAACAACTCCATCTTGGCGTTCCGAGAGCATCTGGTCGTTGAACAGCTGTCATTGGTGGTGATGGAGGCCACCAGCGACTGTGTATCTCGACGCGATCGACCAGCGCAGCCAAGCGATCAGGTACCGTAGCGAAGCATGGCGAGGCCCTACCTGTCCGTGTGCGCCATATACAAGAACGAGGCGCAATACCTTGAGGAATGGCTCGAGTTCCATCGCCTGATCGGTGTCGAGCGCTTCTTTCTCTACAACCACGGCAGCACAGACGACCATGCCGAGATCCTCCGCCCCTACATGGAGCAAGGGACAGTCGTAGTACACGACTGGCCGGCGGAGATGGTCGAGGCGCAGATCCCGGCGTACAACGACTGTCTCGAGAGACACCGCGACGATTCGCGCTGGATCGCGTTCATCGATGTCGACGAGTTCCTCTTCTCGCCCACGGGCAGATCGGTGCCCGAGATCCTGGTCGACTACGAGGAGTTGCCCGGCGTCGGGGTCAATGTCGTGATCTACGGGACCTCTGGGCACGTCGCGAAACCGGACGGGTTGGTGATCGAGAATTACGTGCGCCGGCGAGGGGAGCCCCCGAAGAACACCAAGAAAGTGGTCCTCGATCCAACGCGGACCTCCCACTGCCGCGGCGCGCACAGCTTTGCTCATCCCGGGACCGTGACCTCGGACGAGAACAAGGAGCTGATCTACGGCCCGTACACGGCGACGTTCTCGGTCTCGCGGCTCAGGATCCACCACTACTACACGAAGTCCGAGCAGGAACGCCGGGAGAAGTTCGACCGGATCCGGGCCGATACCGGCCAGCTTCGCGACCCGCTCCCGCAGGCCGAGCTCGACCGGCTGAGCGAAGTCGAGGACTACATCATCGAGCCCTACGTCGAGCCTGTGCACACGGCGTTGCGCGAGCGCCGAGGCGACCGAGCCGAGAGCCGCCACGCAAAGCGCACAGCTACGCCTGGCTCCGAGGGCTCGAAGTAGGGGTTCATCAATGTGTTCGCGAAGTTGGAGCCGTTCCACCCCCTCCACGCACGTGGGTCACGAGGCGTGTGGGTACGCATCAAAACTGCCGTTGCAGCATTAGGGGATGCCATCCTCGGCCGGCATGGTCGGCCCCTCCCTCCGTCGAAGCGGTGCACTGGGTCGGTGTCCTGTGGTAGGGGCGTCTTCGAGCCAGTTCAATCCTGTCTCTCGCCCGGTGGTTTGAGTCTGACGGGGAGTCGCCCCACGGGCAGCCAGTCCGAGAGAGCCATGACGTCTACAGAGGTGATGCCGTCGACGATTGGGTTGTCGACGTCGATCGAGAACTCGTAGTGTCGAGGCCCCTCTGAGTCGAGCCCAGCGGAAGCCAGCACCTCTACGGGGGCGCGGCCGATCGTCCGGCCGTCGCACCGGAGCTCGACCACTTGCACTGCTGCCGAGCGTGGTGACAACCAGCCGTGGATGCGCAGCTTGTTGTCGGCTAGTTCGAGGACTCGTGTTTCTCCTGGTACCGCTGGCACGGTCGCCGGCTCCATGACGACCCGGAATCGGAGCCGTTTGACGCCGAAGAGCCGAGCGGCGAACAACCGGTGGTGCCCGTCGACCAGACGCGCCCTGGTGGGCTCCGGGGAGTCGACGCTGTAGAGCGTGAGCATGTCCTCGACGCTGGGCGGAGTCCGGACGAACGCCGTCACCGGCGCGAGTTCGTTGGCGGCGAACTGCCGGGCGGTCGCGGGCCGACTGAGCCGGTCACAGTCCCTGAACCGGCGGAGGATCATCTCCGTGACAGCCGGAGCCGACGATGAGCGAAGGGTCGGGTCGACGCTCTGCGCCGTGAGGCCGCGTGCCAGATGCCGCAGATAGACGTTGTCCGCATCGACGGTGCCCAGTGCCTGGTACTGGGTGTACCCCTTGAGGTAGAGCAACCAGTAGTGCCATCCGCCGTAGTGCGATCGCTGCGCATCCAGGCTTCGCCCGAACGAGAAGTGGTCGAGCTGGAGCTGCTCCAGGTCCTCCAACAACTCGCTGGCGAACCGGTACTGGAAGACGTGGAAGAATCGGCTGTGCAGATCGGTGCGCCGGACGTCGAGCATCCGGGTGGAGCTCTGGCCCTCGATTGGTGCCTCAGTCGCCCCTGGACCGGGCCTTGGCCCTGTCGTCATGATACGGGCGGTAGTATCGACCGCTCGAGGGCTGCCTCGGTCTTGGCGCTCATGACGACGGCGCGGCCTCCCTCGGGGCCGTGGGTCCGCCCCCAGTCCGACTCGCCCAAGACGCGATAGGCCGGGAAATGGCGGCTGAGCACGTCGAGGTAGTCACGCTGGAGATTTCCGTCCAGGTTGTGCGTCTCGATTACCAACACATCGGTCACGCTGGCGATGGACGTGAGTCGCGGCGCAACGAACGTCCACACCGCCAGCGCCATGACCATGTCGTACCGACCCTCGTACGACGCTGCGTCCGTGATGTCCCGCCGGAAGAACGACACCCGCTCGGTGGAGTTGTAGGCGTTCAGCAGCTGGGCGACCTCGACGAAGAACGGATCCTGCTCGAAGCCGTCCACCAGGTCCGCTCCGCGGGCACGCGCCGCTCGGCTGGTCTCGCCGAGATTGGAGCCGAGGTCCAGGACGCGCTTGGCGCGGAAGTCGACCCTGTCGAGGAACTCCGTCCGGTCGCTGCGGAAGCCGTTTGTCCTGAAGTCTCCAAGGAGCACCGACTGGTAGTGGTTGCCAGTCTCGATGCCGTCCTTCGAGGACCTCGAGACGTAGTCAAGTCCCAGACACCAGCGGATCAGCTCCTCGAGCCGGTCCCGGGCAGTCGGCGGCGCGGCACGGTCAGACGTCGTCACGGGGTCGCTCATCGACCTCCCCCATCTTCCGACTGATCCACGGACCCCACACGTGCGTGTGGAGCCACTGGTTGTAGGCGCCGGTCAGCGCACGGATCTCCGACGGATACGACTGTCCCTCCAGGTGGTAGAGCTCCACGGAAGAGAGGTACCAGGCATCGCGGCCCACGTCCGCCAACCGCAGGCAGAGGTCGGAATCCTCGTAGTCGCCCTGGACGTACATCCCCCGGAGCCCACCCATCTCCCGGTAGAGAGCTAGGTCGACTATCATGCACGCGGCGGTGACCGCTGGGACGGGTCGCGGCACGTTGGCGGCGGGCAGGGCTCGGTGCAGCCCCTTGAAGTAGTGCTCGTTGTTCCACAGACCCGTGTTCGGCAGCCGTCGGAAGTAGAGGCCGGCGTGCTGGATCGAGTCATCCTCGTACAGCAGCTTCGGGGCGAGCGCGCCGATCCCCGGCGTTGCGTCGTAGAAGTCCAGCATGGCGCTCAGCCAGCCGGGCTCGCGGGGGAGGACGTCGGAGTTGAGGAGCAGCAGCAACCGTCCCCGGGCCAGGTCGGCGCCCATGTTGTTGACCCCGGCGAAGCCGATGTTGTGACTCAACACGACGGCACGAAAAGGAATGTCGTACAGCTCGGCCAGCTGGGCCGCGGTCACCCGGAACGGCTCGGCGAGATTCGGGGAGTCGAGGACGTAGATCAGGTCCGCCCGCCGCAGCTCTCGGTCGTGCACGAACTGCGCCAGCTGGTGTTCGAGGAAGTCGATCCGTCCGTACAGCGGGACGACGACGGTGACCTCCGGATTGGTCGGCGGGACTCCGTGCTGGTCGACGCTCTCCACTCGGGCCAGCGAGCGGCGGCGCTCCTCCAGCCGCGTCAGCGCCGGCGCGATGTGCCGACTCCGCAGGACGTCCGCGGGCAGGCGCTCGCGGAGGAGGTCGTGCAGGATCTTCTCCCGAACCGTTGCGATGTCCCGCGTGGTGGCGGGGGCCGAGACCTCGAACGCGGCCCCTACCGCGTTGCCCATCTCGAACGTCCAGCCGCCGGTCAGCCGGCTCGGTGCCGAGGTCTCGAAGTATGAGATCCAACCGTGCTCGGGGCGGGGCTGCGCATCGGACCTGTCGTCGTAGAACCGTTCGACGTCCGGCCGTCGGAACCGGTAGAGCCGGGGAAAGAGCTCCGTTCGCGACCCCTCCGGCGATACCGCGGTCAGCCGGGTCAGCGCCGCCTCCGCGTCATGTATCCAGCCCTGTACGTAGAAGCCGTGGTCGTCCACGGCGAGCACGGCGTCGACGTTGAGCCCCTGCGGGGCATCCCGCGAGGTTACGCACACGGGCAGGCGTTCCCGCAACGCCTCCCGTGCGGCGTGCAGGCTCCTGCTCAGGTGCAGGTCGCCGGACAGAGGTCGCCCGCCCGTCGTCTCGGCACAGCAGCCCGCTCCCGTCCCCAGTACGTCGTCCGTCGCGGCCGCGGCTGTTCCGGGTCCGCCGGCCATGAAGTCCAGGATGTCCGCTCTCTGCGCGGATTCCAGGGCCGCGAGCTCCTCGCGCAGGAGGGTGTCCAGGCTCACCGTGGCCGCGCGCAGCTCCGCGGCTTCCAGGCGCAGGGAACGGCCGGACCAGCGCAGCACCACGTCGAGCGGGTCGACCCGTGTGTGACCCGGAGGTAGCCGGAGGATGGCGGCCTGCGCCATGCCTCCGGAGCCGGCAGTGTCCGTACCCGGCCGGGGGTAGTCGACCGCGCGGACGGCCAGCGGGACGGTGCGTCCGCGGCACCGCACGAATGCCTTCACCTGCGCGCTCCGGGGTGCGGCCCCCGACGTCGTCAGGAACAGGACGTCGGCCGACAGCCAGCAGGCATGACCCAGTCGGGGTTCGAGCCGTGAACCGACCGCCGTGGGGGCCGAGCCCGACATGCCCCTCCCTGAGCCCAGCACGCGCATCTCAGTGGACATGTGCGACGTCCTCGGCGTCCCGGCCGGCCAGCAGTGCGGTGTAGAGGCGGTCCAGCTCGTCGATGTGCCGAGTCATGTCGTAGACCTCCGGGATGCCGTCGCGCAGCTCCTGCCAGAGTCCCGGCGTCCCCGTGGCACGCTCGATCGTCTCCGCGAGGCTGGTGGGGTCCCCTGCTGTGAAGTGCAGTCCGTTGACGCCGTCCGTGACCTTCTCGGCCATTCCACCGATGTCGCTGCAGATCACTGGGCGGCGGTGCAAGAACGCCTCCTGGATCACCAGGGGTGAGTTCTCCCACCACACCGAGGGAACGACGACCCAGTCGACGTGCTCCATCAGTCCGGGAAGGTGCTCGTGGTCGTACTTCCCGACGAACGTGACGGTGGAACGCGTGTACTCGAGCAGGGCGTTGAAGCGGTTCTGGAACTCGCCGGGTTGCAGCTCCAGATTGGCCCCGTGCACGCGTAGCTGCGGAAGTCGGCGCGGTTGTCCCCGCCCCCTTGCCGCGGCGTCGTCCTCCCCCTGCAGGATCCTCATGGCCTCCAGGAGCACGTCCACACCCTTGAAGCCGCTGAGCTGCCCGAAGAAACCCAAGCGATCACGTCGCGGACGGTCCGAGGTCCTCGCCGTCCGTCCCACGGGACGACGGCCGTACTCCTCCGTGCGGATCCTCTCCGCCGGGATCCCCCACTGGATGTACCGCTGTCGCAGGAACTCGCTCGGCGCGATGAACATGTCGACGAGGGAGAGGTGCGACTTGATGAAGCGCTCCCGCAGGAAGAACGTCTGCGGGGAGATGCTCGGAAAACACTCGTGGCAACGCCGCGGTGAGGCGCGGTGGCACAGTTCTTCGGAGCCCGTGCGCACCATCTGCCCATTTCGATGGCATATGGGCAGGTATTCATGGAGCGTGTAGACGATCGGTGTGTCCGGAAGGACGTTTTTGACCTCGCGGATCAGGTCGTAGCCGAGGAAGAGGGTGTGCTGGAAGTGCACGATGTCCGGTTCGTAGGCCTGGAGGAAACCGCGGAAGTGCCTCGTGTAGAAGTCCTTGCCCGGCTGGGTGCCGAAGAGGTAATCGAAGTCGTAACCGTCGGTGTAGAAGAAGTACTCGTCCTCTCCCTCGCCCGTGGCCCCGAAGCAGGTGCCGCCGTGCACGGAGCCGCTGTAGCCCACCGGCGGGCCACCCTTGGCCAGGAAGATCGACTGGTAGCCGGGCGTGGCGGCGAGGCTGCGATGCAGTTCGTAGGCGTAGGCCTCGGCGCCCCCGGGGCGGACGGCGGGGTGGTTGTGGCAGACGGACAACACGCGGCGCGTCATGGGATCACGGGTTCCTCTGCTGGGAGAAGCTCGTACAGGAAGCAGACGTGTGCCTGCCGGGTGATGCAGCGGTAGTGCTGCTCGACGTGCGGGCGGAGGACGTCGTCGGCCCGCCACCGGTCGAACGCCGTCCGGCTGACGACGAGGTAGGCCGCGCCCTGGCGGCGCAAGGTCTCCAACCGGTCGACCCGATCGGATCGGAGAGCCGGTAGGTGCATCGTCGATCGGCCCGGGAGCTGCAGAGCCGAGGCGCCCTCGCCGTCGACGACCACGACGGGCTGCCCGGCCGGCAGGAGGTGCTCGACGAGGTCTTGGATCTGCTGGGCCAGCAGCTCCCGCCGATGCCTCTCGAGTCCACCATCCGGTGCGGTGTCGGCCTGGGCGACGAGGCGACCGGCCGGGTTCAGGCTGTAGATGGTGCCGGTCTCGGGCAGATCCACCAAGGACTCGTAGTTGCGCTGCAGATGGATCGCGAAGTCGGTGTAGTGGTCGAGCCACCAACGGGTGGTGGCCGGCAGGACCAGGAAGTCGGCTCCTCGGGTGCGCAGCGCCTCGAGCGCCTCGATCGCGGCCGCGCTGTCCCGGGGGTGGTAACCGACGTACCCGCCGCTGTCGTCCTGGGGGAGGTGCCATCCCTGGCGCCCTTCCAGCGACACCAGGTCCGGATCGCCCTTGCTGACCACGGCGACCGTCGCGCCGGGCGGCACGGTCCGATGCACCAGGTCGCGCAGGCGTCCCACCAACGCCTGGTAGGCGCGGTGGCGGGCATGGGGGTCTTCCGTGGTGCGCGTTGTCTCCGTGCTCACGGTGACCCCTGGAGCGCGAAGACGACGCACGCGTCGTCAGCCGGGCAGGTGGTGTAGCGGTCCTCCAGGTGACGGCGCAGGCCCGTGTAGTGCGAGAGCCACCATGCCGCGGTCCGGGGGATGAGCAGGTGGCTCGCGCCCTGTGCGCGAAGTGCCTCGAGGTGCTCGATCGCCTCGCGGTCGTCCGCCGGGTAGTGACCTGCGTAGACGCCGACAGCGTCCTGGGGGAAGTGCATCGCCCGTCGGCCGTCGAGCTCCAGGAGGCGGTCGTCGCCCTTGCTCACAACGAGCACCGTGGCGTCTGGCGGGATCTGTGCGCGGACGACGGCCCGGATCTGCTCGATCACACCCGCGTACTCGGGGTCCGGACGGTGACCGTGCGCCCTCCATGGCCGGCCCCACTTCTCGGTGAAGCGCTGCCGGTTGGCCCGGAACAGCTCGCCGTACTCGCCAGTGGGCACGAGCTTCCCGAAGGAAGCCTCGCCGAAGTGGTGCACGAAGACGTCCTGCGCGCACACCACCCGCAGGTCGGCGGCACGCATCCGCTCTGCGTAGTCGTCGTCCTCGAACATCCCCAGCCCGAACCGCTCGTCGAGGTCCCCGACGGTCAAGTACCGGTCCCGGCGCATGGCGACGCAGAACATCGTCAGGACGGGGATGTCGACGGGCTGCGGCGGCTGCCGGCTGATGCTGTCGGCGAAGGCCAGCAGTTCGCCGTAGGTGCGGTACGGGGCAGGGATCTGTGCCTCGTTGCCGGCGGCGTTCGTCACCGGGCCCACCATGCCCACCGAGCCGTCGGCCAGGTGGGCCGTCAGCCCGTCCAGCCAGCCCGGCGGAAGGATCGTGTCGTTGTTGAGCAGGACCAGGAGCTGTCCTCGGGCCGCGGCGAGGCCCTGGTTGGCCGCGCGGACGAAGCCCCGGTTGGCGTCGTTGAGGATCGGCCGGATCCGGGCGATCCGCGTCGCCATCTCCTGCAGGTAGGTCGGGGTCCCGTCGGCCGAGGCGTTGTCGACGACGATCACTTCGGTACCCTCGTCCGTCGTCGCGAGGACGCTCTCCAGGCACATCCGGGTGAAGACGAGGTTGTCGTAGGAGACGATGACGACACTCTCCGCTGGGAACGTCGCCGGGGGACCGCCGCGGTCCGGCAGCGGGAGGGGGAGCGCGAGCACCCGTTGGACCGTGTCCTCAGGCACCCTGGTCGGCCGCTTCGAGACCGGCGTCAGGACCAGGTCCACGGGCAGGGGTGGGTCGGCTGCGACGTCGGCGCGCTGCCGGTGACCGGGTCGGCGGGCGCCGAGGTCGGCCAGCAACCTGCCCAGCACCACGTCGCTGTCGAAGCACTCCCGGGCCACCTCGACGGCGGCCCGGGAGTGCCTGTCGTAGTCGCCGACGACGTCGGTCACGGCCGCGACCGCGTCGTCTCGGGTCGTGAAGGGAAGCAGGCCTTCCCCTGTCGGCAGGACCTTGCTGAAGCCGGTCTCTTGGGTGATGACCGGTCGGCCGGCTGCCAGGTAGGTCGCACTGCGGTCGCTGAACCATCCGCTGCGCAGGCGCACGTTCTGGTCCTTGGCGACCGTGAACTCGCCCAGGGAGGATCCGATGTAGTCGCGATAGACGTCCATGTCGGTCGAGACATCCAGGCCTGCACGCACGGACCAGCCGTGCTCCTCGAGGACGGCGCGGTCGGCGTCGGACCAACTGCTCAGAGCCAGCTCGAACCGCTGCCCCGTGGCCCTCGGGAGATCCAGCACCTTGAGGAACTCCTGGTGCTTGCTCCAGGTGTACGTCTCACCTCGGAGCCGCACCGGGCGCCACTCCTGCCGCCAGTTGCCGACGGTGGTGAAGACCGGCCTCGAGCGCGTCCCCCTCTCCGCCCACAGGTCGAGGACGACCGGCTGTCGTGTGGGCCGGAACACGAACCGATTGGACACGGGCAAACCGCAGTCGGGGTTGCCGATGTTCTCCCCGAACGTGAAGAAGGCCTGGTGTGCCGACAGGAAGTCCACCGTCTCCGGCACGCCATCGTGCAGCTCGACCTGGAGCAGGACCGGATCGGTCTCCAGGTAGACCAGCCGGCCGGTCTCGGCGTGCTCGGCCAGGGGTTGGGTCCCACCGTGCAGGTTGACCAGGAAGGCGGCTGAGCGGTAGAGCCGCCGAAGCTCGGGCTCGCTCATCCCGTAGCACCTGCCGTCGGCGTGCAACGCATGGAAGGCCCAGCGATCGGCGAGCCCGAAGCGCCGCATCAGCGTTCCGAGGAAGTCGGCCGCGCGCGCGGAACTGTCGTCCTCCTCGTGCCGCATCAGCATGGAGGGCGTGCGGGCGTGGGCTTCCACGTAGTGGGCTTCGTACCCGAGCCGCTCGAAGCCCAGCAGGTAGTGCAGGGTCTGCCACACCACCCCCGCGACGGGCATCTTCGTGATCATCCCCAGCAGGACGATCTTCTCGGGCTTCCCGACGAGGGCGGTCATCGCGCACCCCTGCCGTCGGCCGGCACCACGATCGGGGCCGGTGGGACGACGGGCGAGGAACGCCTCCCGTTCTGGGCCTCGTACATCTCCCGGTACAGGCCTTCGGCCCTCACGAGTTCGTTGTGGGTGCCTCGTTCGACGATCCGGCCCTGGTCGAGGACGAGGATCTGTCCGGCATTGCGGACGGTCGACAGACGATGCGCGATCATGAACGTCGTCCGTCCGACCATCAGCCGGTCCAGCGCGTCCAGGATGACGGCCTCGGTCCGTGAGTCGATCGACGACGTCGGTTCGTCGAGGATGAGGATCGGAGCGTCCTTGAGGAAGGCCCGAGCCACCGAGATGCGCTGCCGCTCGCCTCCCGAGAGGTGCGCTCCGCCCTCGCCCAGGATGGTGTCGTACCGGTCCGGTAGCCGCATGACGAAGTCGTGGGCGTTGGCAGCTCGTGCCGCACTGATGATGTCGTCGGACGAGGCGTCGAGCCGGCCGTAGCGGATGTTCTCGGCGATGGTCCCCGAGAAGAGAAGCGGCTCCTGCAGCACGATGCTGATCTGCCGGCGCAGTGACTCCAGGGTGACTGACCGGATGTCGACACCGTCGAGTAGGACCTGCCCCTGCTTGGGGTCGAAGAAGCGCGGGATGAGGCTGACCAGCGTGCTCTTGCCGGCACCCGTCGGACCCACCAGCGCGACGACCTCCCCGGCCGGTGCCTGGAAGGAGATGTCCGTCAGCGTGTCGACGCGCCCTGCGTAGTTGAAGTGGACCCCGCTGAAGGTGATCGCGCCGGCCGCTCGGTCGAGGACCGTGCCGTCCGGTGGATCCTTGACCTCGACCTCCGTGTCGAGGAGCTCAGCGGCTCCCTCGAGGCTGATCAGTTGCTCCTGCGCCGCGGCAACCGTGCCGCTGATCTCCTCGAGCGGACGGTAGACGGCTCCGATGTAGGCCAGCACGACGAGCAGTTCACCGACCGTCATCTGCCCCTGTAGCACCAGGTGCGCGCCGTACGCCAGGACCACTGCCGTTCCGGCGGCAGTGAGCAGGTTGACGCCTAGCGAGAAGGCGGTCTGCCGCACGGTGACGTCGATCCGAGCGTCGACGGCCTCCCGCCCTTGGCTGCGGAAGCGCTGGTGCTCGTACCGCTCCCGGCCGAAAGCGACGATGACCCTCATCATCGACATCGCTTCGTGCACGATGGACAACGAGTTTCCTTCGAGCGCCCGCACGTTCCGCAGGCGCGGCTCCACCCGGTTGGCGTAGACGTGGGTCGAGTAGTAGATGGCGGGCACGATCGTGAGCGCCAGCAGGGCCAGCCGCGGGTCGAAGCGGTACGCGATGAAGCCCATTCCCGCGACGGTGAGGACGTTCTGCGCGAGTGGCAGCACCGAGACGGTGATCTCCCCGACCGACGCGGCCTGGTAGTTGATGGCGAACATGAGCCCGCCGGTGCGGGTCCTGTCGTGGAAGGCCAGGGATAACCGCTGCACGTGGCTGAACAGGTCGCTGCGCAGGTCGAAGATCATCCGCTGCTCGAGCCGCGTCTGCACGTAGGCGTTCAGGATGCTCACGGCGTTCGACAGGAAGGTGAGGAAGAGCCCGAGGAGGACAGCGAACAGGATCATCCGCCAGGGACTCGTGCCCACGAGCGTGGACACGAACTCGGGCGGGCGTCGATCGCCCAGCGCGCTGTCGACGAGGAAGGCGAGCGGCCAGGGTGCCGCCAGGCTGAGAGCGGCCAGCACCACCATCAGTACGACCGCGAAGCCCATGAGATGCCGGTACGGACGCAGGTAGGGGAAGACGCGTGGGATGTACCGGAGTGCGGCACCCAGCCCGTGGGACTCCTTCACCGGAGGCCGTGCCCGGTTCGCCGCCGGGCGTGGCTCCTCCACCGCACGCGACCGTCGCCGAACGACCCACCGGAAGGGCCGACGTGTCGGCTTGCGGTGTCGGGCCCGGCCGCCGCTCATCGCGCGGCCTCCTCGAGACAGCGGCGAACGCCCGTGGACAGCCACGTCAGGCCGCGGGCCATCTCGCCGAGTCCGACGGCGAGGACCACCACGGCCACCAGTTTGCTCGATGCCGCCAGCAGGCCTAGGAGCGTCAGGAAGGCCACCGTGGTACGCCAGCGCAGCCGCCGTCGGACCTGCAGTTGGACCCAGCCCTGGACGTGGCCGCTGGTCACCAGGTCCCCGGTGGCGAAGGGGCCGGAGCGGATCCGCGCATCGAAGTGGGTCCAACCATTCCCAGGAGCGACGCGGAACCCCGAACGCTGGAGGACGGCGACCGCAGCCGCCGTCACCTCGGCGCGTTCACCAGGACACGGAGTCATCACAGTACTGCGGTCGACGGTGGTCAGCGGCCCGGGAAGAGCCGGGCCGGGCGGGCACTCGCGCCGTGCCACGGTCCGATGGCGGGCCCGTCCCCAGGTGCGCACGAGCGGCTGGAGCAGGTGCAGGACCGCCACACCCGCTCGGAAGCGCAGTCGGCGGCCGGCGTAGGTCCGCGGGGGATCGGCCCGGGCGAAGTCGGTGCACACCAGCACGAGCAGGCCGAGGAGCCCAAGAACGGCCGGCAGGACGAACGCCGGGAAGAGTAGACCCAGCGGCGCGGTGAGAAGCACGGCCGTGAGGCCGGGGACCCCCACCTGGTGTGCCAGGTCCAAGGCGTGCCCGCCCGCTCGGTACACCGACTGGTAGGCCGCCGTGCCGTACGGTCCCCGGTACACCCGTTGCCGCCACAGGGTCGGCGCCGCAGCATCGTAGATCGAGCCGCGCCACCGGGCCGTTCCCCAGGGAGTGAATCGGTCGGGATGCCGGGCCTCGACCAACGCCTCGCTACGGCCGTAGCCGAGTTGTTGGCGGAGGTAGGGGCGCAATCCGGCCCGACGGTGGTGCCACACCAGGGCTGCAGGATGGAAAGCGATGTCCCAGCCCCGGTCGAGGACGCGCCAGCACATGTCGACGTCGTCCCCGGCGGAGGTGTAGACGGGGTCGAAGCCGCCCGCTTCCAGGAGCACCTGCTTCCAGAACGCCATGTTGCAGCCCGGGACGTGTTCCGCCCGGTCGTCGCTGAACAGCACGTGCACCGGTCCTCCCGGCGCCCGGGCCACGCGTTGCTCCCCGGGGCCGGCCTGCGGGGGCGGGACGTTGGGTCCGCCGACGCCACCGACGGTCGGACCGTCCAGTCCCAGGGCCAGGTGGTACGGCCATTCCTGGCTGGGGTAGGCGTCGCTGTCCAGGTAGGCGATCAACTCGCCAGCGGCGGCCTCCAGTCCGGCGTTGCGAGCCACCGCGAGACCCCCGTGGGGGATGCGGAGGAGCCGCGCCCGGGGATGGGACGTGGTGATCTCGGCGGTGTCGTCAGTGGAGCCGTCATCGACAACCAAGATCTCCAGCCCGGGGTACTCGAGGGCGCACGTGTGCATGAGGCACTCGTGCAACGTGGTCGCCGCGTTGTACGCACAGATGACGACGGTGAGGCTCGGCCACTCGACCGGCAGGTCCGCAACCGACCGGCTGTTCCACTGCGCGGCCACGTCGAGCGCCGGACGAGGGGATCGGTCGGTCGCGGTGAGGCCGAAGTGCCAGCCCTCGACAGCAGCGTCACCCACCCACCACTCGTCGCACCAGGAGAAGAGGCAGGTACCGGCTGCGCCTCTCTCCACTGCTGTCTCCATCTGCCAGTCGATCACCTCCGCCTGGCGGGCCTGGCCGGCACTGTCCTCACCCGCGTCGATCCCCATCTCGCCCAGGACGAGCGGCCGGTCCCCAGCCAGGTGGTGGAGCCGGGTGAGGTATCGACGGAAGTCGGCGCGCCTCTCCAGGAAGACGTTGAAGGTCACGAAGTCCAGGCAGTCCAGAGACAGGAACTCCGTGGTCGGGTAGTTCGCGTAGGTCACGAGTCGGTCAGGGTCGACTGCATGGACGATGTCCGTGAGGTCGTCGATCAGCCCGACCACGCGGTCGGTGCCGTGCCATCGGACGGCGTCCGCCGGCACCTCGTTGCCAAGTGACAGCCCCAGGACCCACGGGTTTCCGGCGTACCGTTCGGCGGCGGACCGGACCCGGGCGGCGGCGTCCTGTGCCATGCACCGACGTGACTTACGCGACGTCCCGACCAGATACCGCCAGTCGGGGTAGAAGACGTCGACCAACAGACGTAGACCCCAGTCGGCGGCGAGATCGACGACGTCGTCGGGCGGCGGGGTGTAGGTCCGGACGACGGTGAACCCCGCCTGGCGCATCATCGCGAAGTCCCGCTTGACCGTATCTCGCTCGGGATACCTGGCCCCGTCGCAGCGAGGCCGGAACGTCCCGTACGTGACCCCCCGGAACAGGAAGCGCCTCCCGCCCACGGAGAAGTGCTTCCCGTCCGCCCGAACGTGATCGCTCACGCCGGCCACCGATGACTCAGGCCCTCGTCCGAGCGGCCCCAATGACGATCACCGCGACGGCCGAGACGATGGCTCGAGGAATCGATCGAACAGGGCGGCGGCGTGGTGGACTCCATCAGATCCCCACTCGGTCTCGCGACGACGGGCTAAGGCTGCGCACGGCATCGGCTGGGGGAGAGGACTGGCTGTCCGGTGTGGCTAACGCAGAGGCACATATTCGGACGGTCAGGTGCCGTTTCGCAAGCGGCTCCGGACCAGGGCCCGTTCGATCCAGAGGTACCGGAGTCCGGGACCCTTGCCATGTCCTCCAGGCGCCACCCCGACCTGGGACGAGGACTCGACGCCGTGTGTAGAGGTACCGCGACGTGCACCTCAGGACCGTGGGGCACACATCGAGTTGGAGCACTCATGCCTGCACCACGCTCTCCTGAGTGCGAAACCACTCCACGGTTCGAGTGAGGCCCTCGGCGAAGCCGATCCTCGGTTCCCAGCCGAGCTCCCGCCGCGCCACGGTGATGTCCGGCTGGCGGACGCACGGGTCGTCGACGGGGCGGGGGACGTAGACGATCTCGCTCCTGCTGCCGACCAGGTGCTTGATCGTCTCGGCGATGTGGAGCACCGAGGTCTCGTGCGGATTGCCGATGTTCACCGGACCGGCCAGGTCGCTGCGCAGCAGTCGCATGATTCCTTCGACGAGGTCGTCGACGTAGATGATCGACCGGGTCTGCGAGCCGTCGCCTGCCACCGTGATCGGCCGGCCCGTGAGGGCCTGGGTGGCGAAGGCCGGGATGGCCCGTCCGTCATTGGGGCGCATCCGGGGGCCGTGGGTGTTGAAGATCCGCACGATCGCCGTATCGACGCCATGCGTCCGCCGGTAGGCCATGGTCAGGGCCTCGGCGTAGCGCTTGGCCTCGTCGTACACCCCGCGCGGCCCCACCGGGTTCACGTGACCCCAGTACGTCTCTGGTTGCGGGTGGACCTGAGGGTCTCCGTAGGTCTCCGACGTAGAGGCCAGCAGGAACCGGGCGCCCTTCTCCTTGGCGAGGCCGAGTGCGTGCAACGTCCCGATGGACCCCACCTTGAGGGTCTCGATCGGCAGCATCAGGTAGTCGATCGGTGAAGCGGGACTGGCGAAGTGCAGGACCTGGTCGACCGGACCGGGCACGTGCACGAACTCCGTCACGTCGGCCTTGACCAGGTGGAAGCCCGGCCGGCCCAACAGGTGCTGGACGTTGACAGGGGTGCCGGTGATGAAGTTGTCGAGCGCCACCACCTCGCACCCGTCGTCGAGCAGGCGGTCACACAGGTGCGAGCCCAGGAACCCCGCGCCTCCCGTGATTACGACTCTGGGCATGATCAAATCCTCACTCGGGGGTAGTGCAGGACAGGGTCCGTGAACACATTGCGTAGTGGGTGGTTGCAGGGCTCTCTGGCAACGGAATGACCATGTGTCGGGCTCGGGGCACGAGTGCCACCACCCGATACGCGCCGCAGGATCCGGATGTCGGAGATGACCGGGAGGCTGCGACGGGTCGCGGCCGGGCAGGGGCGACACGGCCCTCGGGGGCCGCGGGGCTGTGGCCGATGACCGGACGCAGCGCTGCCGAGACGCTGGACACTCCGCGGTTGCCCCAGGACCAGCACGGACGCGATGTCGAGGACCTGACGGCGAACCCGTGCGGTGGCCGGTTCCCGGAGCGGCAAGCCGACACGGGGAACCGTTCCGTGCCCCCGAGGGCCGACTGGGCCGGCCGTCCGCCCCGCGGCCGACATCCGTCGGAGGATCCGGCCGACGTCCGCCCCCGGACCGTGGTCCGCGCATCGGGCCTCGAAGGTCTCCACGTGAGGTCCGCCGGTGAAGTGTCCGCGGGCGACGACGTCCTCCCAGTTACGGTCCAGGCGGTCGCGGACACGAGTGGTGGTCCCCCGGCCGTTGAGGAAGGGAGTGGATGTGGTGGCGGTCATACCGACACGCCTGAAGCCGAGGGGCGGCGACGGTCTCGCGCCAGTGGAAGCGTGAACGACCCGTTGTCGGGCTGGCCGGTGGACGCCCCGGCCCCGGCCTCCACGTCCTCACCGGCGACGCCGGTCAACTCGTCCGTGGCTGCGAGCACCCGGACGACCTCGAGGCCTCGCTCCCCTGGGGTGTCGGGCCGCGCACCCGTTCGGATGCACTCGATGAAGTGCTGGTCCTGGAGCTGGAGCGGCTCGGAGAAGGGGATGTACGGGGAGACGATGTCGCCGGTGCGGTAGGTCACCGGCAGGGCGTGGGCCTCCATCGGGTCGTCGATCTCCTCGACGTCGACGCCGATGTCGTAGATGCGGATCCGATCGGTGTCCGACATGTCGTCGTAGACCGCCATCTTCTTCTCGCCGACGACGGTGACCTGCCGGACCTTGTTCGGCGTCAGCCAGCTGACGTGGACGTAGGCCCGCGTCTGCGACCGGGGGAAGTCGAAGCGGAGGTAGGCGACGTCGGCGTGCTGCCTGCTGATGTGGCTGTGCGCCCACACCGTCGCGCACGACGGCATCTCGTCGAGGATGTAGGACACGATCGAGATGTCGTGCGGGGCGAGATCCCAGATCACGTTCACGTCGCTCTGGTAGCGCCCCAGGCTGAGCCGTGCGGTGTCGACGTAGAGGATCCGGCCCAGTGCGCCCGAGCGCACGAGCTCCCGCAGCTTCCGGACGGCCGCGTTGTACTCGAACGTGTGGCCGACCATCAGGTGCACGCCCTGGCGGGTCGCGGTCTTGACGAGGAGTTCGGCGTCCTCCACGGACGTGGTGAGCGGCTTCTCCACGAGCACGTGCTTGCCGGCCTCGAGGGCCTGCTGCGCGATCGGCGCGTGGGTCCGGGGTGGCGTGGCGATGACGACGGCGTCGACCTGGTCGAGGACGTCGGCCAGGTGGGTGGCGAGGTGTGCTGACGGGTAGTGCATCGCCGCTTCCGCCAGCCGCGCGCGCTGGCCGTCGACGATGGTCACGTCGACGCCCGGGGTGCTGCTGAGCACCCGGACGTGCTTGGAGCCCCAGTAGCCGTAGCCGACGACGGCGATGCGGTCACGCGACGGAGCGGGAGTCTCCTGCAGGAGCCACTGGTGCGTGGACTCGGGGCGTCCGCTGTCGCGGGTGTGCTGGATGGTCGGGACGTGCAGGTCGTTCTGCATGGGATCGGTCCTTGGAGCATCTGTGCTCGCGCACAGGAGAAGAGGGCGGATTCCGGCGGCGTGCTGGCCGGGTGCAGGTTGCGGTGCGGGATGACGAGCGTGGGGGCGAAGCGCCGTGCACCTGACTCAGCCGGGGCGGGATCCCGGGTCGTACGTCTTCTCAGAGGTCCGGTCAGCGGCACGCGCGTTGGCGAGGGCCAACGCCTGCGCCGGGGCGACCTCGGGCGCGGTCGAGAGGACCGCCAGTTCGTTGGCAGAGGAGGAGCCGCTGCCGGTCCCGCAGGCGGACGTGTTGCTGGCCGAGCCCGAGGTCGGCGCTGTCGGCGCGGTGGGGACCAGGGGGGTGGGCGTCCGGAGCGGCGCGAGCGGATACGAACGATCTGTGGGCCCGCTCGAGGGCACGACTGCAGTCGCTGTGCCTGCCCGAGCAGAGCGGGCCTGACCCTTGCCGTTGCCCGCAGAGCTGGTTCCCGTGGCTCCTGGTCTTCCCGTGGAGCTCAGCCTGAGCGCATCGCGGACCTGGACGCTGCGGCAAGGGTCCGTGGCGGAGATGAGCACGGCCGGCGCCTCTGGAGCAGCCGCCTGTGCCGGTGGAGGTGTCGCTGCCGTCGCAGGGGTGGACAGGAGGGCGGGCGACGGTGCCTCGGGCGATGGTGCCTCGGGCGATGGCGCCTCGGGCGATGGCGCCTCGGGCGATGGCGCCTCGGGCGATGGCGCCTCGGGCGATGGCGCCTCGGGCGATGGCGCCTCGGGCGATGGCGCCGCGGGCGGCGTCGTCACCGGTGGCTCAGCGTGATGGACGGTCGTGATCCGGATCTGGGTATCGACCGGTGCTGCGATCGAGGGCTCAGCGCTCGAGCTGACGCTCGGCTGGTCATCTTCGCGCGCGTTCGTCGCGGTCGTCTGCCCACCACGGGTGTCCGCAGTGACTCTCGGCTCTCGGGTCTCCGACGCATCGGCAGCCGAAGACCCTGCGCCTGCGTCCGTCCCGGCCCCGTCCTGTGTCGTGGCCGACGGGCCGTCCTTCGTTGTCTCCTCGCTGGAGGGGCGGTCCCGCTGTGAGTCCTCTCTGGCGGGGACCGATGCCAGCACCGCGGGATCGGTGTCGTCGGTGGCTCCCGTGCCGGATGCAGTCGACCTCGACTGCGGCGGGTCGTCGGCCTGAGACGGAACGGGTCGGGAGTCGGTGTCCGTGGCTGGCAGGTCCGGGCCTGCATCCCTGGGGTCGGCGTGCCCCTGCTCGGGGGCGGTCACGGGTGGCTGTGGAGCGTTGATCGGTGGCTCAGGCGTCTCGGGACCGGTCGCTGGTTCACCGGGTTCCGGTCCAGTGGTGCTCCCCGTGTCCGGCTCGGAAGCCGGGGGTCCGGGCTCCTGTGGATCCACGGCGGGCGGGGGGACCGGGTCAGAGGGGGTGTCGCCAGCGGGGAGATCCGAGCCAGGCGCCGGGGTGGAGGAGCCCGAACTGGGCGGGGTGGTGGTCTCCTGCTCGGGGCTGTCCCCGGGCGGAGGCGGATCTGTGGTCGGTGACTCGGGTGACTCGGGGACTGTCGCCGGTTGCCCGGGTTCCGGGGGAGTGGTTCCCTCGCCGGAACCCGACGCCGGTGGTTGGTCGGGCGGAGCAGGGCTGTTCGGCGGGTTGTCCGTGGCAGGGACGTCGGGCGTCCCAGCGGTCCCGTCGGGGCCGCGGCCGGCGTCCGCGGGCTGTCCCGGCGGGGTGGTGCCGGGGCCGCTGCCGGGAACGGTGGGCCGTCCCGGTGGGGTGCCGTTGCCGGTGTCGCTGGGCCGGTCGGGTGCGTTTGTGTCGGTCTCGCCCTCGGGTGCGTTGCCCGGGTCGGCCGGGCGGCTCGGTGGGGTGCCGTTGCCGGTGTCGGTGGGCCGGCCAGGAGCGCTGGTGTCAGGTCCGGGATCGGGCGCATCGCCGGGCTCAGTTGGCCGCCCCGGTGGGGTGCCGCTGTCGGCGGGTCGACCCGGTGGGTCCGCCGGCTGCTCAGGCGGCGAGGCGTCGTGGCCGCGGTCGCTGTCCGCCGGCGATTCCGGTGGGGTGTTGTCGGAGCCTCGATCGGATGGAGTGCCGGCGTCCGTCTGTCGGTCCGGCGTGGTGTTGTCCGGCCCCCGATCCGGGGTGGCGCCCTGGTCCTCGGGACCTCGGTCGCCGGACCGGTCCGGAGAGGTGCTCTCGTCGATCGGGCTGCGGTCGCCGGTGTCGATGGGGCCGTTGTCCGACGGTCGGCCGGGGGACTCGTCGTCCCTGGAGGGGGCTTCGTCCCTGGACTGGCTGCCCGAGTCGGCGTTCTCTGCTGAGTCGTTGTCCGAGGACCGGCTGGAGGCGCCCTGCTCTCGTGAGGAGTCGTTGTCCGAGGTCTGGTTGGCGGAGTCGTCGGACCCCGAGGAGTCGTTGTCCGACGACCGATCCGAGGAGTCCTGCTGCCGTGAGGAGTCGTTGTCCGACGAACGGTCCGAGGAGTCCTGCTGCCGTGAGGAGTCGTTGTCCGACGAACGGTCCGAGGAGTCCTGCCCCCGGGAGGAACCGTTGTCCGACGACCGATCCGAGGAGTCCTGCCCCCGGGAGGAACCGTTGTCCGACGAACGGTCCGAGGAGTCCTGCCCCCGCGAGGAACCGTTGTCCCGGGACTGGGAGGACGACCCGCCCCCAGCCGAGCCGTCACCCCCCGGCTCGGCTTGAGCCGGACCCGCCAGCAGGCTCAGCAGCAGCCACGCGCCCACCACGGTGAGGACGGCGACGAGGAGACGGCGGCCCCAGGACTCCCCGGTGGGATGGCGGCACTCGTTCGTGACGGTCGTGCCCGGCATCTGCTCGCCGGGCGACCGCACGGCGGTGCAGCCGACCCCCACGAGAGTCCCCCTCGGTCACAGAGCGGCGGTGCGAGGTGACCCGGAGTTGGAGCCCCTCACTGCTGTGCGATGACCGGAGACCCTTCGTGGCGCTTCCGGAGATTGGAAGCCCCGTCGGTCCCGTGGTGAACCGGCTTCGGCGAGGTCTCACCGTGCGTGAGGGATTAGGCCGATGCCGTGCCGAAACCGGGGAGTCCTGACTTCGTTCAGCGGTCGGTGCGGCACTCCACGTTGCTGAGGCCAGCCTCAGCATCCCCGGCGTCGTTGTCGCACGTGACGGTCGTCCTGTCCCGGATCGCGCGCGGCCCGGCCACGTTGATCGCGAAGCCGGGGACGCCGCCCGCCGCGTTACCGGTGAAGACGGTGTCCCGGCCCCAGCCGTCGACGACCTCGTGCACCTGGAAGCCGTCCTCGGACGCCGACGTCCCGACGTTGCCCTCGATCGTCCATCCGTTGCCCTTGACGTCGACCCAGGAGTCGGCCTCCACCATCGCCGCGCCGTCGAAGGTGTTGTTCCGCAACACCCCGCCGGTCGTCCCCTCCTTGACGTCGACCGCCTCGGCCGTCGTCCCGGCGATGTCGTTGCCCTCGATCAGGTTGCGGTCGCTGCGGTCGGGCTCGCACTCGGTGAGCTGGCACCAGTTGCTCTCGGCGCTGCCCACGTAGATCCCCTCGCCGAACTTCGGCTTGCGCAGCCCGGTGTCGCGGACGGTGTTGCCGACGACCACGTTGTCGGTGCTGTTGGTCCGCAGGTGGATCGCCTCGTCGCCCATGGACGTCACGAGCAGACCCTCGATCCGGTTGCCGACGCCGGCGTCCACCATGACGCCCTTCTGCCCGCCGGTGACGGTCAGCCCGCTGACGTGCCAGTACGTGGCACCGGAGAGGTGCAGGGTGTAGTCGCCCTCGACGTCGCCACCGTCGAGCACCGCGCCCCGGCCGCCGCACAGCCCGATCGGGGCGTCCGCGCCGGCCTGCGCGGACGCGACGAAGTTGCCCTCGTACCGCCTGTCGGCCAGCCGGATGGTCTGTCCGGGCCGGGCATCGTCCAGCGCCTGCTGCAGCTCCCGCGCGGTGCTGACGTCGACCACCTCGCCGCCGTCGCACCCGGCCGTCGCGGCCGGCGGGGCAGGAGCCGGTGCGGCGGACGGCGACGGAGACGCGCCCGGGGACGACGACGGCGCGGGCGACGTGCTCTCCGCCGCCGTCCCCCCGTCGGACGACGACTCGCCGGTGCACCCCGCGAGCAGCGCGATGCCGAGGAGGAGGGACAGGCCGGCCGGTCGTCTCATCCGCCCACGGTAGGGGAGACCGCGGGTACGGGAGGTGACCTCGGCGGGCCACGTTTTCTTGTTCACGCAGTCCTCCCTGAGGCGACACCGCGGCGGCCGACGTCCACCCTCAGCGCCGGTGGTCGCTCGCGGCGCAGGTCGTCCCGGTAGGGCGCCGTCCCCGGAGCCACCCGGTGCTTGCGGGCCCGCAGGGTCAGGCCCAGCGGGAGGCCCAGGACGACCACCCAGAGCAGCAGCATCGGGTGGTTCGGGATGAACGTCGACCAGTACGCCCAGTTGTCGCGGTCGGTCTCCCATCCCTCGACGTCGTTGTCCGCGACGTTGACGGTCACCCCCTCGGGCACCCGGAAGGTGTCCAGCCCGCTGGGCCCGCGGCCGCCGATCGTGTTGCCCCGGACCGAGGAGCCCTCGGACCGGCCGACGACCGAGATGCCGTGGGCGGTGGCGGCGGCGACGGTGTTGCCGCTGACCTCCGCCGTGGCGTCCCGCACGCGGATCGCCGTCCCGCCGCCGGTCACCTCGTTGCCCTCGACCGTGGCCGAGCCGCCCTCGACGGAGATGCCGAACCGGTGGTCGCCGCTGACGGTGACCCCCTGCACGGTGGTCGGCGCCGCGGTGTCCACCAGGACGATGCCGTCGCGGTTGTCCACGAGGTGGGTGTCGCGGATGACGACGTGGTCCCCGTCGACCACCCGAGCGCCGGCCCGGCCGTTCTCCCAGAACTCGCCACCCTCGATGGTCACGTCGCCGTACCCCTCCAGCGACGCCCCGCCCGCGGACATCCCCTCGGCCAGCGGGGTGCCGCTGAAGAAGATGCCGTAGGCACCGTTCCGGGTCGCGGTCACCGACGTGTAGGACACCGACTTCGAGGCGTGGTCGGTGGAGAAGCCGTGCCGGCCGTTGCCGCGGGCGGCCGAGGCCTCGATCGTCGTCTCCGCCGTGCTGCGGTGCAGGGACAGGCCGTCGACGGTGTTGTCGACGAACGTGGCCCGCGTGAACTCGAGGTCCTCGCCCTGGGAGGCGAAGGCCCCGTAGTGGCTGTCCCGGAACGTCGCGTCGACCACCGACCCGGTGGCCACCGTGCTGGAGTTCCCCGTCCAGGCGACTCCGCCCGTCCGCCCGGCCCAGAAACCCAGGTGGGCGAAGCCGGCGTCCTCGATGGTCAGGTCGCCGCTGACCTCACGGACGTACGCGCGGCCGTCCTCGACCTCCTCGTCGGGGGCCCCGCGGTCCGGGTCCCAGCTGGTCACCCTGAGCCGGCCGGCGTCGTCGCCGGAGAGGAACAGGTCGGCCTTCCACGACACCAGCGTCGCGAACCCGGACTCCTCGCTGCGCAGCCGCAGCGTCGTGCCCGGGGCCTCGATCGCCAGGCGCGCGTCCGGCGCCACGAAGACGTGCTTGGTGAGGAGCACGACGCCGCCCGGTTGGAGCTCCGCCGCGCCCAGCTTCACCAGGTCGCCCAGGTCGTAGGCGAGACCGCCCGCGGTGAGCACCAGCGTCTCCTCGTCGTCCAGGGTGACCGTGTAGGGGGCCGACCCGGGGCGCACGGAGGCGACGAGCGTGAGCAGCCGCTGGTCCTCCTCGGCCAGGAGCGCGCTCTGCCGCTCCGCGCTCGTCCGGTCGAGGTTGGTCAGGCCGGCAGCCGGCCGGGGCAGGGGCACCCCGGCCGTCACCTGCTGTCCGCCCAGCGGGCCGGTGAGCAGGGGGACGGCGAGCACGGTGGCGGTGAGCAGGAAGGCGGCGACCAGGCGCGGGCCGGTCACCAGCCGCCGGCGGGTCACGCCGCCACCGCCGCGGGGCCCAGGCTGGCCTCGTCCTGACCCTCGCCGCCGGTGAGGTCGGTGCGGCGGGTGAGCCAGCCCTGCTTGTTCATGGTGAACAGCGCGTAGGTCTTGATCGGCAGCGCGACCATCGCGATCACGAGGGCGACCAGCGGCAGGATCAGCACGTCCGACGGCCGGCGCCGCAGGTGGCTGGTGCTGCGGATGGCCCGCCCGACGAACACCCAGGCCAGGGCCAGCGCCAGCGCCTGCCAGCCGCGGTCGGAGAAGCCCGAGGCGACGACGTAGTAGACGGCGGCGAACATCGTCACCGGCGTGAACAGGATCTGCAGCACGGTCACCTGGCTGACCAGGGGGACCTTCCACAGCCAGCCCTTCCACGCCGCGGTCAGGTAGCAGCGGTAGGAGTTGCGGCTCCAGCGCACCCGCTGCTTGCAGAAGGCGCGGAACGTGCTGGGGAACATCGACAGCGCCCGGGCCCCGGCCTGGTACACGGTCCGGTAGCCGCTGGCCAGCACGAGCCAGGTCAGCCGGCCGTCGTCGCCGGCGATGCAGCGCCGGCCGAGGAAGAACTCGTGCTCGAGGTGCTCGAGGACCGGCAGGACGGCGCTGCGCCGGTAGGCCGCCGTCCGCCCGGAGACGCAGACCACCGCCCCGGCGCGGCCGGTGGCCGGCACGTAGTCGAGGTAGCGAAGGTCGATGATCCAGTCGGCGACCCGCCGCCAGATGCTCGAGGTCGGCAGGTAGACGTTCTGCCTGGTGCTGACCGCGCCCACTGTGGGGTCGGCGAACGGCATCTGCACGAAGCTCAGCAGGCCCGGTCGCCACAGCGTGTCCGAATCACACAGGACCAGGACCTCACCCTTCGCCGCGCGGATGCCGACGCCGAGCGCCGATCGCTTGCCCTCGTGGGCGAAGGAGATGACCGTCAGGCGGCTGTCGTCGCGTGAGGTGAGCCGCTGGAAGGCCTCGGTGTCCTCGACGTCGAGCACGACGATGACCTCGGTGGGGTGCTGTGCCAGCCAGGTGTCCAGGCACCGTTCGAGCACGTCGGGGTCCTCGCGGAACGAGGGCACCACCACCGATGTCGTCGTCCGGAAGTAGTTGATGGTCGGCCGGTAGCGGGCGGACAGGACCTTGCGGATCAGCCAGATGGACCAGGACAGCGCACCCACGACGCCGATCGGCAGGAACAGGTGCCAGTCGCGGGCGATCACGGACAGCAGGTCGGACACGGTGAAATTCCCCCATGAGTGCAATGGCGGTACGCGCGCAGCGTGGAACCGCAGGGATCAGCCACCGATCGGCGGCGATCGCGGGCAATGGCCCTGGATGGTGAGCAATGCCTGAATCGCTCCAGTGGAAAATGCAGGCCCCGGGTCCCGGTCGCCTGACTCCAGGCGGGCACCAGGACTCGACTCGACGGCCGGACGGCCGTTCCCAGGCCCTCGGGAAGAGTCCGCGCAGAGCGGACGAGGGCGCCCGCACCGCGGTGCGGACCCGGGCCCGCCCCCCGCATCGGGACGGTCCCCCCAGTTCAGCCGGTCGCGAAGGTCTCGCGCGCCGACTGGGGGGATCATGCAGGCCCGGTCACTCTCCGCGCATGTCGAATTGCGTGAACACTTCGTGTCATGACGCTACTCGTCAGTCCCATGACTGTGCGTAATGGACCGTGATGCGCATTACCGACGCCCTGCACTGGCGCCGCGCACTTCTGCCGCCCTACGGTGCGCACCTGGCCGCGCATTCCTCGCGGCATTCCGGCGCGTCGCGTCGACGACTTTCTCGGAACGGGGACGGCATGCAGATCTCGGTGATCGGTTGCGGCTACCTGGGCGCGGTGCACGCGGCGTCGATGGCGGAGTTGGGGCACGAGGTGGTGGGCATCGACGTCGACGAGCGCAAGGTGGCGGCGCTGTGCGACGCCAGGGCGCCGTTCTACGAGCCGGGGTTCGAGGAGTTGCTGCGGAAGACGCTGGGCACCGGCCGGTT
>NZ_JBJGYU010000038.1:0-44291 GCF_054050155.1 Geodermatophilus sp. SYSU D00703
GGCGGGGCCGGCCGCCCAGGCGGTCTCCTCGGCGGTGTCGGCCCGCTCCGCGGTGCGCGCCCGCCGCCGCGCGGACCCCAGCGCCAGGGTGGCGGCGTGCACCGCGGCGGCGGCGTCCTCGACGGCGTGGTCGGCCGCAGCCCACCAGCCGTGCGGGGGTGGCTGGTTGCGGTCGGCCGGCGGATCGGGATCGGCCAGCCCGGCCCGGTCGACATCGACATCGAGGTCTGGATCGCCATCGAGGTCGTGGTCGAGGAAGGCGTCGGGGTCCCGGCCAACGCCGAGGTCGAGGTCGGAATCGGCCGCGGCGTCGCGGTCCGGATCGGCCTCGACTCCGATGGGCGACCGGCCGTCGGGCGCGGGCGGGTCCGGACGCCCGGGGTCCGGAGGCCGCTCGGGCTCGCCGTGGAGTTCCCGGGCGAGCACCCGGCGTTCCATCTCGGCCCACCAGCGCGCCAGCTCCTCCCGCTCGATCTCCCACGGCCGGTCCTCGCCCCCGGCGGCGGGATGGGAGCCGGTCAGCCCGCGCAGCAGCTGCCGGACCAGCTCGGCGGGCACCACCTGCCCGTCGACCTCGCCGGGAGCGTCCCCGCCCAGCAGCGTGGCGACCGAGGCCACCACGGTCAGCAGCACCTGCACCGGCGGCAGCTCCGACTCACCCGGGCGCAGCACCAGGTCGAGCAGGCAGTCGACCATCCTCTGCCCGCGGGCCGCGGCTGGCCGGGCTCGGCGCCGAGGGCGTCGGCGCACGCCGCCAGCGCCCGGTGCAGCGCCTGGGCCTCGGGCAGCGTGCACACCACAGGTGCCCGGCGTGCAGCACGCCGGCCTCGAGGGCGGCCAGCACCCGGGGCAGCCGGTGCACCGGCGTCAGCGACCGCTCCAGCTCGGCCTCGGCCCTCGGCGCGCTCAGGTTCAGCGCGATCGCCAGCTCCGGAGCCGCCCACTCGCTCACCGCCCGCAGCAGCTCCGGCCCGCCGCCCACCGCGCGGCGGACATCGCGCCGGGCTCGCCCTGGGCCCGGTCGGCCGAGGCCGGCCGGGTCGCGGCGAACGCCGCCACCGCCCGCGCCCGCGCCGCGGTCTGCCGGGCGATCTCCCGATCCGCGGCCTGCACCGCCCCCAGCGGACCGGCCGCCCAGCCCACCGCCGGAGCCGAGACGGACACAGCCGCGGGCTCCGCCAGCCCGGTCCCCGCGTCGCCCGTCATGTGTTCGATCATACGTTCGAAACACCCGGCCCCGGGAAGGGCTGTGGACGGCAAAAGACCAGCTCGAGGGCAGGATCATCGGCCGCTGAGGTGCTGGGGCAGGCCGGAGGGGTCGGGCGGGAGGACTCGGGCCGGGGGGCGGAGTGGGAGGCCGCGCCGGGCGCCCCAGTAGACACGCGCGGGCCTCGCGGCGGACCGACAGGGTCGCCGGTCGACCGCCGATGGCCCACGCGCGACGAAGGCTCCGCGGACGTGCCCGTGGAGCGGCCGCCGAGGCGTCAGCCGGTGAAGGCGCCGGTCTCGGCCAGCCGGGAGGGCGTCACCGTCTTCAGCCTCGCCACGGCGTCGGCCAGCGGGACCAGCTCGATCTCGGTGCCGCGCAGCGCGACCATCCGACCGTGCCGCCCCTCGTGCGCGGCGATCGTCGCGTGCAGGCCGAAGCGCGTGGCCAGCACGCGGTCGAACGACGTCGGGGTGCCGCCGCGCTGCACGTGGCCGAGCACGGTCGTGCGCACCTCCTTGCCGGTGCGCTGCTCGAGCTCGTCGCCGAGCTGCTGGGCCACGCCGGTGAACCGCCTGTGGCCGTACTCGTCCACGCCGCCGTCCCGGACGAGCATCGTGCCCGCGATCGGTTGCGCCCCCTCGGCGACGACCCCGATGACGTGCGTGTCGCCGCGGGCGAACCGGTCCTCGACGATCTTGGCCACCTCGGCGACGTCGAAGGGCTCCTCGGGGACCAGCGTCACGTGCGCGCCGGAGGCCAGGCCCGCGTGCAGCGCGATCCAGCCGGCGTGCCGCCCCATGACCTCGACGAGCAGCACCCGCTGGTGGGACTCCGCGGTGGTGTGCAGCCGGTCGATGAGGTCGGTGGCGATGCTGACCGCGGTGTCGAACCCGAAGGTCAGGTCGGTGCAGTCGATGTCGTTGTCGATCGTCTTCGGGATGCCGACGACGGGGACGCCGGCCTGCGACAGCAGGTGGGCGGCGGTGAGCGTCCCCTCGCCGCCGATCGGGATGAGCACGTCGATCCCGTGCGCGGCCAGCACGGCCTTCATCTGCGGCAGTCCGGAGTGCAGCTTCTCCGGCGCGACCCGCGCCGAGCCCAGCGTCGTCCCGCCGCGGGTGAGCAGGCCGTCGACGGCGGCGACGTCCAACGGCGTCGTCCGGTCCTCGAGCAGGCCGCGCCAGCCGTCGCGGAAGCCGACCACCTCGCTGTCGTAGTGGGCCGTCGCCGTGCGGACGACGGAGCGGATGACGGCGTTCAGGCCGGGGCAGTCGCCCCCACCGGTCAGGATCCCGATGCGCACCGGCTGGCTCCTCGTGGTCGTGGGCCGGGTCGCCGCCGACGATACGTCATGACGACATGACGACACGCCGACGCGGCGTCACATCGGTGTGACAAGTAGGAGTCGTGCTGCCGTCGGCCCACACCACCAGCCCCGTGCGCCCCGGCCGCGCGCCCAGCCAGCGGGCGGCGTCCGCGTCCCGGGCGTAGGCGGCGGTGGCGTCGACGTCGGCATCGGTCAGCCTGGCCGCGACGACGGTCACGCTCGCCACGCCCTCCGGGGGCCGCCCGGTGCGGGCGTCCACGAGGTGCGCTCCCCGGTGGGCGGTGCCGGAGGTGGCCACGGCGCCGGTCCGCACCGGGACCACGGCCAGCACCCGGCGGGGGTCGCGCGGGTCCTCGATGCCGGTCCGCCACGGCGGCGCGTCCGGGTCGGCGGTGCGGCAGAGCAGGTCGCCGCCGGCGGAGAGGCAGACGTCGGTCTCCGGCAGCACGCAGCCGCCGGCGCGCGGCCCGCACGCTGGTGACGACCACCATGACCAGGCACGCGGTGCCCGCCACGGCCAGCAGCACCCCGGGGTACTCGATCGTGAGCTCCCGGAGCGTCGCGGGCGTCCGGCCCAGCTCCCCGGCGGCGTAGCCCCAGGTGATGAGCACCAGGTGGGCCAGCAGCAGCGCGAAGGAGGTGAAGCCGACGGTGCGGTGGGAGCGGGCGAGCCGGTCCCGGCCGAACGCGCGCTCCAGCACCGGCACCCGGGCCATCAGCAGCACCTGGGCCAGCAGGAGCAGCGAGGAGACCAGGCCGGCGAGCCGGCCGAGCGAGGTCAGCCCGCTCTCCCACCCGGCCAGGTCGGACACGCCGCCCCCGGCCGCCCACCAGGAGGCGACCAGCAGCACGCCCAGCCAGAGCAGGACGGCCGCCCCGAAGCGGACGACGGCGTCGGTCCGGGCGCGGGTTGCGGACAGCGCCGGCGCGACCGGCACCCGGACCGCGCTCACGCCGGATCGCCGTCGGTGGTGGTCCCGGTCCCGTCGTCGGACGTCGTGCCGTCCTGGTCCCCGCCGGACCCGGGCGGGACGCCGAAGCCGCCGCCCGGCGGGAACCCGCGGGCGCGGCCCGAGGAGTCGTCCTGCCCCGGGACCGCGCTCTCGGTGACCGCGCTGTCGGCGCCGCCGTCCCCGGCGGTCGCGGCCCCGACGGCGAAGCCGCCCAGTCCCCCGGCGAGCACGAGGCCGGTGGCGGCCACGGCGACCAGCAGTCCGCGGCGGCCGGCACGGCGGCGAGCGGCGGGGGCCGGGAGGCCCGGCGTTGCCGGCGGCTGCGGGACCTCAGCGGTCGACGCCGAGGCCGGCGCGTCGGGCGGCGTCGCGGTCGGTGGCGGCGTCGGCGGCTCGCCCTGCCCGGCGGGCGGGGTGGCGGCCGGCTCCCAGCGGGAACCGCTGTGGGCGGGGTCGGGGTGGGTCACGGTCTCCTCCGGTGTCGCGGTGTGCGACCACGGTGACCGGCTCCCCTGTCCGAGCCCGTGCGGTCCCTGTGCGTTCGCTGGACCGCGCGGCCGGTCAGCCGACCTCGGTGACCCCCGCGGCGTGCCGGCGGGCGAGCTCCCGGTAGATCTCCGGGTTGCCGTCGACCCAGCGCGCGGCGCCGCCCGACAGCGGTCCCCGCACGCGGGCCGGCACACCGATGGCCACCACCTCGTCGGGGACCTCCGCTCCCGGCGGCACCAGGCTGTGTGCGCCGACGAGTGCCCGGCGACCGATCCGCGCGCCGTCCTGGACGGTGGCGCCGTTGCCGATCAGCGCCTCGGCCCCGATCACGGCGCCGTGGACCACGCACACGTGGCCGACCGTGGCGCCGGGGCCGACCTCGGTCTCCGGATCGCTGCCCCCGTGGAGCACCGAGTTGTCCTGCACGTTGGCGCCGGCCCGGATCACGATGCGGCCGAAGTCGGCGCGCAGCACGACGCCGTACCAGACCGACGCCCCGGCCTCGACGACGACGTCGCCGACCAGCGTCGCGGTCGGTGCCACCCACGCCTCCGGGTGCACCTGCGGGCTGCGGCCTTCGAAGGAGAACAGCGGCACGCGGGGCAGCCTAGGCCGGGTCGTCGTGCGCCGCTGACCAGGCCCATTGCGATCCGATGACGGTCCGGGACACACCCCGCCGGCTGCGTCCCGGCCCCTGCGCGGGAGGGCAGGGTCGGTGGGGTGACGTCGTCGGTGTGGGTCCAGTCCGTGCACGACCTCCACTGCCCCCGCTGCGGGTCGCGGCTGGTGCAGCAGGCCGGCCGGTACGACCTGCCGCACCGGCCGATCCCCGTCTACGTCGGCGAGGTCGAGACCCTCACCTGCCGCTCCGGGCACGCGCTGCCGGACCGCAGGGCCCTCTACGCGTACCGGGACCGCCGCGGGCTGCCGTGGCAGACGCCGGTCCACGAGGTCACCCCGCCGCACTGACGACCGGGGCGCCCGGTCAGGGGCCGCGGGGCTCGTCGAGCACGAACATCGGCGTCAGCCCGGTCAGCTCCAGCACCTGGCGGAAGCGCGGCGAGGCGCGGCGGAGGACCGCCGGCCGGCCCGCCCCGGCCGCCTCCCGGGCCCAGCGCACCAGCATCGCCAGGCCGGTGGAGTCGATGTAGCCGAGTCGGGCGACGGAGACCGCCACGACCTCCCCGACGGCGAGCCCGCCCGCATCCATCTGCGAGACCAGGGGCGCGTCGACGTCCCCGCACAGGTGCAGCACCGGGCCGCCGGCCTCGTGCACCACCTCGAAGGAGCCGCTCGGCGGCTCGTGACCGTCCCCCCGCAGAGGTCCCACACCGCACACTGTGGCGTCCCGCCGATGCTCGGACAAGGGGCGTGAGAGGAGCGGTTCCGGAAGTGGTGGACCGCACAGCGGGCGTCGTCGGCGAGGGGTCCGGCAGGGCAAGCTGAGGGTCCCGCCCCCTGTCCAGAAAGGCCCGCCATGGAGCCGCTCGCCCCGGCCGCCGCCGTCGCCCGCGCCCGCCAGCACGCCGTCGGCGACCTGCTGCACCGCACCGCCCGCCGGTACCCGGACAAGCTCGCCGTCGTCGCCGGTGACCTGCGGGTCACCTACGCCGAGTTCGACGCGGCGGTCAACCGCACCGCGCACGCCCTCGCCGACCGCGGGCTGGCGAAGGGCGACCGGCTGGCGCTGCTGTCGCACAACTGCTGGCAGTTCGCGGTGCTGACCTTCGCCACCGCGAAGCTCGGCGTGGTGCTGGTGCCGGTCAACTTCATGCTCGGCCCCGAGGAGATCGGCTTCATCCTCGGCCACTCCGGAGCCCGCGGGATCGTGGCCGAGGACGCGCTGGCGCCCACCGCGGAGAAGGCGCTGGCCGCTGCGGACGTCCCGGGCGGCGTGCGCGGCTGGATCGGCCTGTCCGGCGCCGCGCCGGCCCCCGGCTGGGAGGACGTCGACGCCTGGTGGCGCTCCGGGGACGACAGCCCGCCCGACGTCGCGGTCGACGACGACGACCCGCTGCGGCTGATGTACACCTCGGGCACCGAGTCCCGGCCCAAGGGCGTGGTGCTCTCGAGCCGGTCGCTGGTCTCCCAGTACGTCTCCTGCGCCATCGACGGCGGGATGGACGCCGACGACGTCGAGGCGCACTCGCTGCCGATGTACCACTGCGCGCAGCTGGACTGCTTCTTCTCCGTCGACGTCTACCTCGGCGCGACCAGCGTCATCCTCCCCGGGCCGGACCCCGCGGCGCTGCTGGCGACGATCGCCCGCGAGCGGGTCACCAAGCTGTTCTGCCCGCCCACGGTGTGGATCTCGCTGCTGCGGCACCCGGACTTCGACACCACCGACCTGTCCAGCCTGCGCAAGGGCTACTACGGCGCCTCGCCCATGCCGGTCGAGGTGCTGCGCGAGCTGCAGCGCCGGCTGCCCGACGTCGCGCTGTGGAACTTCTACGGCCAGACCGAGATGAGCCCGCTGGCCACCATCCTCCGGCCGCACGAGCAGCTCGAGCGCGCCGGCTCGGCCGGTCGCGCGGCGCTCAACGTCGAGACCCGGCTGGTCGACGACGACGGCGCCCCGGTGCCGCCCGGGCAGGTCGGCGAGATCGTGCACCGCAGCCCGCACGCCGCCCTCGGCTACTACAACGACGAGGAGAAGACCGCCGAGGCCTTCCGGGAGGGGTGGTTCCACTCGGGCGACCTCGGCGTCATGACCGAGGACGGCTACCTGGCCGTCGTCGACCGCAAGAAGGACATGATCAAGACCGGCGGCGAGAACGTGGCCAGCCGGGAGGTCGAGGAGGCCGTCTACGCCGTCGAGGGCGTCGCCGAGGTCGCGGTGTTCGGCGTCAGCCACCCCTACTGGGTGGAGGCGGTCACCGCCGTGGTCGTGCCGAAGCCCGGCGCCACCGTGACCGCCGAGCAGGTCCGAGCCCACTGCCAGGAACGGCTGGCCGGCTACAAGCGCCCCAAGTACGTCGTCCTGGCCGACTCCCTGCCGAAGAACCCCAGCGGCAAGATCCTCAAGCGCGAGCTGCGCGAGCGGCACGCCGGGCTGGCGGCCGAGGAGGGGTGACCGGGCCCGTGCGAGCATGACCGCTCGTGCGGTGGCGGGGGAACGGGGAGCTGCCCCGCGAGGTCGGGGTGCTGTCGGTGGTGGCCTTCGTGGTCGCCCTCGGGTTCGGGATCGTCGCCCCGGCCATCCCGCTGTTCGCCCGGTCCTTCGGCGTGGGCACCACCGCGGTCGGACTGGCGGTCAGCGCCTTCGCGTTCTTCCGGTTCGTCTCCGCCTTCGCCGGCGGCACGCTGGTCGAGCGGCTGGGCGAGCGCGCCGTCCTCACCATCGGGCTGCTCACGGTGGCCGTGACCACCGGGCTGGCCGGGCTCGCGGAGTCCTTCCCGGTCTTCCTGGCACTGCGGGCCGCCGGCGGCATCGGCAGCGCGATGTTCACCGTGGCCGCGTTGTCGCTGCTCCTGCGGGTGTCGCCGCCGTCCTCCCGGGGCCGGGCCGCGGCGACCTACCAGGGCGGCTTCATCCTCGGCGGGATCGCCGGGCCCGCGGTCGGGGGCCTGCTGGCCGAGCTCTCCCCGCGCCTGCCGTTCCTGCTGTACGCGGGGTTCCTCGTGGTGGCCGGCGGGGTCGGCGTGCTGTTCCTCCGGTCCGGCCCGGTCCCCGTCCAGGCCCCGACCCCGGGGGGCCCGGACCTCGCGGCCACCCCCCTGCCGCTGCGCGTCGCGTTCCGGTCGCGGGTCTACGTCGCGGCCCTGCTGGCCAACCTCGGCGTCGGCTGGGTGCTCTTCGGCGTGCGCAACTCGCTGGTCCCCCTGTACGTGGTCGAGGAACTGGACCGCACGGTCGCCTGGGCCGGGGCCGGCCTGCTGGCCGGTTCCCTGGCCCAGGCGCTGGGGCTGCTGCGTTCCGGCCGGCTGGCCGACACGTGGGGACGGCGCCCGTCGCTGCTGCTGGGGACGTCGCTGGGCACCGCGTCGATGGCGCTGCTGGTGCTGCCGCCGGCGACCGGGGCGTTCCTGCTGTCGATGGCGGTGTTCGGGCTGGCCGCCTCCCTGCTGGCCAGCGTTCCCGCGGCGCTGGTCGGCGACGTCAGCCCGGCGCGGGGCGGCCGCGTGGTCGCGGTGTTCCAGATGTCGGCCGACCTGGGCGGGATCGTCGGCCCGCTGGCTGCCGGGTGGCTCACCGACGTCGCCTCGTACCAGGTGGCCTTCGCCGTCACCACCGCCGTCCTGGGGCTCGGCCTGCTCGGGGCGCTGGCCCTGCCGCGGACGGCGGCTCAGGGCGCGGTCGTCGCGCGGTAGCCGGGCGCGCGGCCGGCGGGGCGCGGGGTCCCGGCCGTCAGCAGCGGCAGCACGCGCCGCGGCACCAGCTCCGACAGGGCGACGACGCTGGTCGAGCGCACCACCGACGGCGAGCGGCCCAGCCGCACCAGGGTCTCCTGCAGCGCACCGTGCGACTCGGCGGCGACCCGGCACAGCACGTCGCCGGAGCCGGTGGTGGCGTGCGCCTCCAGGACGCCGGGTATGGCCCGCAGGTCGGCGGTCACCTCCTCCAGCGCGCCCTGGGCGATCTCCAGCGTCACGAACGCCTGCACGCCGTAGCCCGCGGCGGCCACGTCGACGTCCGGGCCGTAGCCGGTGACCACCCCGGACTCCTCCAGCCGGCGCAGCCGCGCCTGCACCGTCGCCCGCGCCACCCCCAGCCGGCGCGAGAGCTCCAGGACCCCCGCGCGGGGCTGCTCGGTGAGCGCGGTGAGCACCGCCAGGTCGAGTGCGTCGAGCTGCTGCGCCACCGCCACCTCCGCTGTGACCTCGAGCACCTGTGCAGACCGGACAGCTCGGTGCCCGATCCGGTCGCCCGACTGGCCAGACGGACCAGTCGCTGCGAGACATCTTGCCCACCCCAGGGGCGGAGAGGTGAGCTGGATGCGCCATCGGAGCACACGGGAGGGCGCCATGAGCCTCGAGCACACGCTGACCGACGACGAGAAGCTCGCGAGCCTCACCCTGGAGGAGCTGCGCCAGCTGGTCGGGCTGGTCGAGCACGACCCGGCGGCCGACCCGTTCCCGGTCAGCGGCTGGGACGCGCTCGTCTGGGTCGTCGGCAACGCCACCCAGACCGCGCACTTCTTCCAGTCCGCGTTCGGCATGGAACTCGTGGCCTACTCCGGGCCGGAGACCGGCAACCGCGACGCGCGCAGCTACGTGCTCACCTCCGGCGCCGCGCGGTTCGTCGTCCAGGGGGCCTACGACCCGGCCAGCCCGCTGGCCGACCACCACCGCCGGCACGGCGACGGCATCGTCGACATCGCCCTCGCCGTCCCCGACGTCGACCGGTGCACCGCGCACGCCGCCGCCCAGGGCGCCACCGTGCTGGAGCAGCCGCACGACGTGACCGACGAGCACGGCACGGTCCGGCTGGCCGCGATCGCCACGTACGGCGACACCCGGCACACCTTGGTCGACCGCTCCCGGTACTCCGGCCCGTACCTGCCCGGCCACGTCGCCCGGACGTCGTCGTTCGTCAGGCGGCCGGGCGCCCCGAAGCGGCTGTTCCAGGCGATCGACCACGTCGTGGGCAACGTGGAGCTCGGCGCCATGGACCGCTGGGTCGACTTCTACAACCGGGTCATGGGCTTCACCAACATGGCCGAGTTCATCGGCGAGGACATCGCCACCGACTACTCGGCGCTGATGAGCAAGGTCGTCGCCAACGGCAACCACCGGGTGAAGTTCCCGCTCAACGAGCCCGCCCCCGGGAAGAAGCGCTCGCAGATCGACGAGTACCTGGAGTACTACGGCGGCCCCGGGGCCCAGCACGTGGCCCTGGCGACCAACGACATCCTCGCTACGGTCGACGCCATGGTCGCCGAGGGCGTGGAGTTCCTCGCGACCCCCGACTCCTACTACGAGGACCCGGAGCTGCGCGCCCGGATCGGCGAGGTGCGGGTGCCGGTCGAGGAGCTGCAGCGGCGCGGGATCTTGGTCGACCGGGACGAGGACGGCTACCTGCTGCAGATCTTCACAAAGCCCACCGGCGACCGGCCCACGGTCTTCTTCGAGCTGATCGAGCGGCACGGCTCGCTGGGCTTCGGCAAGGGCAACTTCAAGGCACTGTTCGAGGCGATCGAGCGCGAGCAGGCCCGCCGCGGCAACTTCTGACCCGCCCCCGACCGGCCTTTGTGGCCACGAAGGCCGGTCGGGGGCCGCGTCGTCCGGGCCCCGTCCGGCCTCGCTCCGCTCCTCGGTCGCTGGCGCTCCCTGCGATGCCCACCAGGCCGTCAGTGGCCGCGGAACGCCTCCTCGAGCCACCACGACGGCTCGTCGGCCACCACCTTGGCGTCGAGGAACAGCGGCGCGGACCGCGGCCCCGCCACCCACTCGGCCACCGCGGCGAGGTCCTCGACGGCGCGCACGGTGACCGCCTCGAAGCCGTGGCCGCGCGCGATGGCGGCCAGGTCGGCGTCGGGGAACCGCACCGTGTCCAGCGGGTGCCCCTCGGGCCCGAAGTGGTGCACCTCGGCGCCGTACGCCGCGTCGTCGTAGACCACGACCACCATGGGCAGCCCCAGCCGGACGACGGTCTCCAGCTCTGCGGCCCCCATCAGCGCGCCGCCGTCGCCCAGCGCGGCCACCGGCAGCCGGTCGGGGCGGGCCAGCGCCGCGCCGATCGCCGTCGCCAGCCCCAGGCCGACGGACTGGAAGGCCTGGGTGAAGCAGAAGCCGAACTCGTCGGGGACGTCGAGGAACATGCTCGGGTAGCCCATGAAGTTGCCCGAGTCGACGGCGACCACGCGCTCGGCCGGCAGCAGGTCGTCGAGGGCGATCGTGAGGGTCCGCGGGTCGATCCGGCCCGGCCGCTCGACCGGCGTGAACGGGATGTCCCGCCAGCGCACCCGCTCGGCGATCGCCGCCCGCACCGCGGGCGTGCGGCAGCCGGTCGCCGCGCCCCCGCCCCCGAGGCCGGCGGCCACGGCCTCCGCCGTCCGGCGCACGTCGCCGGCCACGCCGAAGGTGAGGTCCCGGTGGACGCCGAGCGCCGCCGGGTCGTCGTCGACCTGGACCACGACGGCGTCGTCGGCGATGAGCCGGCCGTGCCGCGTCGTCCACATGTTGAGCGCGCAGCCCCAGCCGACGACCAGGTCGGCGCCGCCGATCAGCTCGGCGGCCAGCGGGGAGGCGAAGCCGCCCGAGACGTCCAGCGACCACGGGTCCCCGCGGAAGAGCCCCTTGGCGACGGCGGAGGTGGCCAGCAGCGCCCCGGACCGCTCGGCCAGGGCCGCCAGCGCCGCCCGGCAGCCGGCGCCGCGCGCGCCGCGGCCGGCCACGAACACCGGCCGGCGGGCGTGCTCGAGCGCGTGCACCAGCCGCTCGACGTGCTCCGGGGTCACGCCCGGCTCCGGCGCGGGCGGCAGCGGCGGCGGCCCGGCCGGCACCGGCAGGACGCCGACCTGCACGTCCAGCGGCAGGTTGAGCAGCACCGTCCGCCGGCCGTGCACCGCGGTGCCGACGGCGGCGGCGACCTGGTCGAGCGCGTCGCCGGCCGAGGTGACCCGCATCGGCACCGCGCCCACCGCCGTGGCCAGCGCGGCCTGGTCGACGGCGAAGTTCGACCGCGGCGAGGTCGCCTCGGCAGCCAGGACCACCAGCGGCGTCCGGCTCTTGGCCGCCTCGGTGACGCCGGTCAGCGCGTTGGTGAGCCCGCAACCCTGGTGGACGCTGAGCGCCGCCGGGCGGCCGGTCATCCGGGCGTACGCGTCGGCCATCGTCGCCGCGCCGCCCTCGTGCCGGGCGGCGACGAACCGCGCGCCCGCCGCGACCATCGCGTTGGTGACGGCGAAGTTGCCCGAGCCCACGACACCGAAGACGGCGTCCACCCCGCAGCCGACGAGCGCGGCGCCGACCGCCTCGGCGACGGTCGCGCGGGCGGTCACCGACGCTCGACCAGCGCGACGACCCGGGCCGGCGAGCCCGAGCCGGACACGATCGGCAGCGGCGCCGCCACGAGCACCGCGCCCGTGGGCGGCAGCGCGGCCAGGTTCTGCAGCTGGGTCAGCCCGTACTTGCCGCTGCCCATGAGGGCCGCGTGGCACGGGAACGGCGGGTCGAAGGAGTGCGCGGCGCCGGCGTCGGTGCCGACCGTCTCCACGCCGACGCCGATGACCGGCGCCTCCTCGGCGAGCCACCGGGCGCAGGCCGGCGAGATGCCCGGCGTGTGCGCCCCGGTGTCGTCGGCGTTGAGGAACTCCTCCTGGGAGCCGCTGCGGACGTCCCAGCCGGTGCGGTAGAGCAGCCAGCCGCCCTCGGGCAGCGGCCCGTGCTCGGCCTCCCACGCGCGGACGTGGTCGACCTCGAGCAGGAAGTCGGGGTCGGCGGCGGACTCGGCGGAGAAGTCCAGGACGGCGGCCGGGCCGATCAGCCGGCGCGCCGGCACCGAGGCGACGTCCTCGCCGTCCTTCCCGGTCACCCAGTGGTTGGGCGCGTCGAAGTGCGTCCCGGTGTGCTCCCCGCTGCGGAAGTTGTTCCAGTACCACGCCGGGCCGCGGTCGTCGTACCGGGACAGTTCCTCGAGCTCGAACCGCGCCGTCTGGGCGAACTCCGGCGGCAGCGCGATCACCGGCGTCTCGGCCGACAGCGGGGCGGTGAGGTCGACGACCTCGATGCTCCCGTCGGCCAGGGCGGCGGCGAAGGCGGGCAGGATCGACATGGCGGTTCCTCCGGCGGGGTTGTCGGCGCTGGTCGCGCCGAGCATGCCGCACGCGCAGGTCAGGCCGGTGCGGTGCCGTCCTGCGCTCCGCAGCGGACCGCCACGATCGCGACGTCGTCGTCGGGACGGTGCCCGACGATCCGCGCGAGCAGCGCGTCGCACAGCGCGTCCACGGTCGTCGTCCCCACGTCCTCGACGACGGCGACCAGCCGGTCGGTGCCCTCGTCGATGGAGGTGCGGCCCTGCTCGACCAGCCCGTCGGAGTAGAAGAGCAGGGTGTCGCCCGGGCGGGCCTCGGCGACCGAGTCGGTGCGCAGCCGGTGCGACTCCGCACCCAGCAGCGTCTGGGGGGCGGAGTCGAGCACGCGCACGGTGCCGTCGGCGCACAACAGCAGCGGCGGCAGGTGCCCGGCCGAGGACCAGCGGAGCGTGCGCCGCCCCTCCCGCGCCTGCTCCGGCGACTGCTCGATGCGGGCGATGAGCGCCGTCGCCAGCGTGCCGATGCGCAGCCCGGTGAGGACGCCGTCGACGCGGGTGAGGATGCGCGCCGGCTCCTCCTGCCGGTCGTAGGCGATGCCGCGCAGGATGCTGCGGATCTGGCCCATCGCGGCCGCGGCGTCGACGTTGTGGCCGACGACGTCCCCGATGACCAGCAGCGTCGCGCCGTCGGGCTGCTGGAAGGCGTCGTACCAGTCGCCGCCGACGTGCATCGTGCTCGACGCCGGCAGGTAGCGGACGGCGATCGCCAGGCCGTCCGGCTGCGGCGGCGGCGTGAGCAGGCTGCGCTGCAGGGTCTCGGCCACCTTCAGCTGCCGGCCGTAGAGCCGCGCGTTGTCGATGGCCAGCGAGGCGCGGCGGGCCACCTCGACCGCGGTGGCGATCTCCATCTCGCCGTGCGGCGGCCGGCCGGAGCCGTTGACCAGGCCGAGCACGCCGAAGGTCTCCGCGCGGGCGCGCAGCGGCACGATCGTGAGCGACCGGGCGTCCAGCCGCTCCCACGCCTCGCGGACCTCGTCGTTCGGCAGGGTGGGCGCCACGAGTGCCGCGTCGATCGAGGTCAGCTGGATCGGCTCGCCGGTGAGCAGCGCGGCGGTCATCGGGTTCTCCTCGCCCTCGGCCTGCACCCGCCCGCGCATGTAGACGTCGAGGTCGTCGCGCCGGGCGGGATCCCGGTGCGCCCAGCGCTCCTCGGGCACGCCGCCGTCGTCCACCAGGACGGTCACCACCGCCCAGTCGCACAGCCGCCGGACGACGAGGTCGGCCAGCGCGCCGATCGACTCGCCCGTGTCGAGGGTGCTGATCATCGCCTCGCTGACCTCGGCGAGGAAACGGAGCCGGTCGTCCTCGGCCGCGGCGGCCGCGGCGTCGTCCGTGCCCGCCTCCGGCAGCCCCTCCGGCAGCGGGCCGGTGCTCTCCCGCAGGGAGACGTGCAGGTGCTCGCCGACGCGGACTGCGGTCGCGTCGAGCCAGCGGCCCGCCGGCGGGTAGAAGCCCCGCCACGTCACCCGCTCCCCCACGCTGCGGGCGTGCAGCAGGAAGCTGTGGAAGATCGTCCCGGCGAGCTCGGGCAGGGCGATCCAGATATTGCGGTCGACCAGCTCCTCGCGGCGGCGGCCGAGCAGGTCGGCGGTGGCGTCGTCGACCGACACCAGGGTCCAGTCGGCGTCGAAGACCGCCAGCGCCCGGGACCGGTGCCCCCCGGTCCCGGCGACGCGCGCCGCGCCCCCGACCGCATCGCTCACAACGTCCCCATCACCTCGGCCGGCGAACACCCCTGTGCGTGACGGAGGCACAGTACGCCAGCGCGCGGGGACGTGCCGGGGCCCCGCGTCGGCCGCCCGGGGAGGGTCAGCCGAGGCGCTCCTCGAGGTGCACGGTGACCGGGTCCCCGACCTCCTTGCCGATCGCCGTCCGGACCTCGGCGGTCACCGGCAGCTTGTGCGTGCCGTCGCCGAGGGCCATGAACGAGCTGCGGAAGGGGTGGCCGTCGACGGTGCCGCGGACCTTCACCAGACCCCGGGTGCCGAAGAACTCCGCGGAGCCGGGCATCTGCACGTAGGTCCAGCCGCCCTGGGAGGGGCTGCGCACCAGCGGCGCGGTGAACTCGACGTCCAGCGGGCCGGGCCCGCTCCAGGTGGGGGTGTTCCTGCTCATGGTCGCCGTCCTCTCCTGTCGCTCACCGGCTTGGACGGCGGACGGCGGCCGAACTCATCGCGGGACCCCCGCGTGCCCGCCCGCCGGCTGCCCGGAAGACTGCGGAGGTGCACGCGGAGACGATGGTGGTGCTGGTGCTGGCCGCGGTGGCGGTGATCGTGGCGGTCCGCTGGCTCGCCGACCGGACGGGGTTGCCGGCCGCCGCGCTGCTGACGCTGGCCGGCATCGCCTACGCCTACCTGCCGGGCCCGAACGTCACGCTCGACCCCGAGCTCGTGCTCACCCTGGTGCTGCCGCCGCTGCTCTACAGCGCGGCGCTGGACTCCTCGCTCATGGCGATCCGCCGCAACCTGCGCACCGTGGTCAGCCTGTCGGTGCTGCTCGTGCTGGTCACCGCGGCCGGGATCGGGGTCGGCTTCGCGCTGTTCGTCACCGGGGCGACGCTGGCGGCCGGCATGGCCCTGGGTGCCGCCGTCGCGCCCCCGGACCCGGTGGCCGCGCTCGCCGTCGGCCGCAAGGTGGGGCTGCCGCCGCGGCTGATCACCCTGGTCCAGGGCGAGGGGCTGCTCAACGACGCGACGGCCCTGACCCTGCTGAGCGTCGCCGTCGCCGCCGCGGTGGGCGACGGTTTCTCCACGCCCGCGGCCCTGGGCCAGTTCGTGGTCTCCGCCGCCGGGGGCGTCGCGGCCGGGGTGGCGGTGGCCTACGGCGTGCGGCCGCTGCGGCGGATCCGGCGCGACCCGCTGGCGTCCAACGCCATCTCGCTGGCCACGCCGTTCGTCGCCTACCTGCTGGCCGAGAGCGTGCACGTCTCCGGCGTCCTGGCCGTGGTGGTGGCCGGCCTGGTCATCGGCCACCACAACCCCAGCTGGGCGTCGGGCCCCTCCCGGCTGCAGACCGAGGCGGTGTGGCGGCTGGTCGACTTCCTGTTGGAGGGCGTGGTCTTCCTGCTCATCGGCCAGCAGCTGCCCGCCGTCATGGCGGGCCTGGACCAGTACGACACGGGCACGATCGTCACCGCGTCCCTGATCACCGTGGGCGTGGTCCTGCTCGTCCGCCCGCTGTGGCTCTGGCTCACCGAGCACCTGCCGCAGTCCCTGCACACCCGGCTGGGCGGCGAGGACGTCGCCGGGGACGACGGCGACCCGGCCACCACCCGCACCCGGCTGTCCGGGCGGGAGATCGTCGTCCTGAGCTGGGCCGGGACGCGCGGGGTGATCAGCCTGGCGGCGATCTTCACCCTGCCGCTGACCACCGACTCCGGCGCGCCCTTCCCGGACCGGGAACTGCTGCAGTTCTGCGCCTTCCTCGCCGTCCTGGTCACGCTCGTCGGCCAGGGGCTGACCTTCGCGCCGCTGGTGCGGGCGCTGGGGCTGCGGGCGGACGAGGCCGACCAGGCGCGGCTGCGCAACGAGGCGCGGGCCGCGTCGGTGGACGCCGGGCTGCGGCGGCTCGACGAGCTCGCCGCCGAGCAGCACGACCACGTGGACGACGAGGCGATCGAGAGCATCCGCACCCAGCTGCAGGCACGGCTGGACCGCTACCGGCGGCGGCTGGACGTGCTGCAGGGCGCCGAGGGCGGCGAGGTCCCGCTGTCGCCGGAGTACGAGGCGGCGCTGAGGGTGCGCCGGGCGGTCCTCGCCGCGCAGCGGGAGGAGCTGCTGCACTGGCGGGACGTCGGCCGGCTGCCCGACGAGGGCCTGCGCCGGCTCGAGCGGGAGCTCGACCACGAGGAGGGCCGCCTGCCCGCCCGCCGCTGACCTCCTGATGGCCGAAGTGGCCACAAAGGCCGGCTCCGAGCGGGCCTTTGTGGCCACTTCGGCTGGACGGGGTCCTCTCAGGCGAAGGGGCGCAGGCCCTCGACCAGCGAGGTGGTGGGCCGGCCGGCCAGCCGGGAGAGGTCCCCGGGGGTCGCGGCCAGGGCGCCGGCCCTGATGCCGCCGTCGAGCGCGACGACGAAGCCCGCCGTCCCCGCGTCGAGACCGGCGGCCTCCAGCGCCGCCTGGTGCTCCGTGGGCGAGAGCCGCTGGTAGGTGACCTCGCGGCCGAGCAGCTCGCCGTAGGCGGCGGCCAGGTCGTCGAAGCTCCACGCGACGTCCCCGGAGAGCTCGTAGACCGCGTTCTCGTGGCCCCCGGTGCTCAGCACGGCGGCGGTCGCGGCGGCGTAGTCGGCACGGGTGGCGCTGGCGACCCGGCCGTCGCCCGTGCTGCCGGCGACGACGCCGGTCGTCTTGGCCTGCGTGAGCCCCTGCGCGTAGTTCTCGGTGTACCAGCCGTTGCGCAGCAGCGTGAACGGCAGCCCGCTGTCGCGGACCATGCGCTCGGTGGCCTGGTGGTCGGGCGCCAGCACCAGCGGGGTGTCGTCGGCGCCCAGGATGCTGGTGTAGGCGATGCGGGCCACGCCGGCGCGCACCGCCGCGTCCACGACGGCCCGGTGCTGCGCCACGCGGGCGCTGGGGACGGTGCCGGAGACCAGCAGCAGCACGTCGCCCGCGGAGAGGACGGCGTCGAGGGTCGCGGGGTCGTCGTAGTCGATCCGCGCGGTCCGCACGCCCCGGTCGGCCAGGCCGGCCAGCCGCGCGACGGCGCGGCCGCCGGCGACGACGTCGCCGGGAGCGACCCCGCGCGCGAGCAGCTCCTCGACGACCAGGCGGCCGAGGGAGCCGGTGGCACCGGTGACGACGACGGACATGCGGGACCTCCGGAGAGTCGGGACGGCGTACGGCGCGCGCCGTGCTCGTCCGGCCAACCCGGCCCGTGGCAGGCCTGTTCCCGCCCGGCGGGAGACCCGTCCGCTCAGGCGATCGGCAGCCCGGCCAGCCCGGCGGCCAGGCCCAGACCGGCGCAGACGCCGAGGGTGCGCAGCACCGACCACCGGAACCGGAACAGCAGCACGGCGGCCAGGAGCGCGATGACCAGCGGCACCGGGCGCAGCGTGGCCGGGTCGGGCAGCTCGAGGGAGAGGACGCCCCGGTCGACCTCGACGGTCTCCGAGAAGAGCGTGTGGACGGCGAAGTAGACGCCCAGGTTCGCGATGACCCCGACCACCGCCGCGGTGATGCCGGTGAGCGCCGCCGACAGCGACCGGTTGCCGCGCAGCCGCTCCATGTAGGGGGCGCCGAGCAGGACGAACAGGAAGCTCGGCACGAAGGTCACCCAGGTGACCAGGAGCGAGGCCAGGACGGCGGCGACCCACGGGTCGAGCTCCCCGGGCGCCCGGTACGCCCCGAGGAAGGCGACGAACTGCACCACCATGATCAGCGGGCCCGGGGTCGTCTCGGCCAGCGCCAGCCCGCGGACCATCTCCCGGGGACCCAGCCAGCCGTAGACCTCCACCGCCTGCCGGGCCACGTACGCCAGCACCGCGTAGGCGCCGCCGAAGGTCACCACCGCTGCGCCGGAGAAGAACAGCCCCTGCTGGGTGAGGACGCTCCCCGCGCCGGTGAGCAGCGCGACCGCGGCCACCGGCACGCCCCACACCAGCAGCCCGACGACCAGCACCCGCAGCGTGCGTCGCCCGGTCGGCACCTCGTGGTGGAGGACGTCGTCGGAGATGACCGGCGGTGGGCCGGCGTCGGACCCCTCCGCCGTCTTCTTCTGCGGCAGCGCGGACGGCCGCCACCGCCCGAGCGCCCAGCCGGCGACCCCGGCCAGCGCGACCACGATGGGGAACGGCACGCCGAACAGCGCCAGCGCGAGGAACGCCACCACCGCGAGGACGACCAGGGCGCGGCTGTCGAGGGCGCGCTTGGCGACCCGGACGACCGCCTGCGCGACGATCGCCAGCACCGCGGCCGCCAGCCCGACGAACAGCGCCGTGATGGCGGTGGTCGTGCCGAAGGCCACGTAGACGGCGGAGAGGGCGAGCAGCGCGACGACCCCGGGCAGCACGAAGAAGCCGCCGGCGACCAGCCCGCCGCGCGTGCCGTGCAGCAGCCAGCCGACGTAGGTGGCCAGCTGCTGCGCCTCCGGGCCGGGCAGCAGGGTGCAGTAGTTCAGCGCGTGCAGGAACCGGCGTTGGCCGATCCACCGCTTGTCGTCGACCAGCGACCGCTGCATGACGGCGATCTGACCGGCCGGGCCGCCGAAGGTCTGCAGCGAGATGAGGAACCAGGCGCGGACCGCCGTCCGGAACGGGACGACCTCCTGGACGTGCGTCTCGGGGTGCATGTCGGTCCTCCGGGGGTCAGGCCGGCTCGCGGCCGAGCAGCAGGCGGCGGCGGTGGTACTCGTAGAGCCCGTCGAAGAGCGGGCCGGAGACGGCGAGGGTCTGCTCGTCGGTGCCGGTCATGGACAGGCCGCGCAGGAGGACGTCGAGGCCCGGCGCCTCGGGGGCGTCGAACCGCCCGTCGTCGAGGTCGGCCTCGTGGACGGCCTCGGCGATCCGCCAGAGCACCGGGTCGGTGAGCTCGTGGCGGCGCAGGATGGTCTCGAACGAGCAGTCGCCGCCGTGGTGGCCGAGGTCGACCCCGCGCACGTCGAACGGGGTGGCGTCGGCGGGCACCTCGGCGGGGTCGGCGACGAAGAGGAACTCGGCGGCCGGGTCCAGGAAGCGCCGGATCAGCCAGGCGCAGGCGGCACGGTCGATGTGCACCCCGGCCCGGGTCGCCCACCTCACGGCGCGACCGCCACGGTGCCGGCCGCCGCGAGCTCGCGGAGCGCGGCGGCGGCCACCTCGCGCTCGGGCGGGGGGAAGAAGTCGCGTCGCCCGATCGCGCGGAACTCCGAGCGGAGCCGGCGCAGCGCCCGGACGCGGTCGGTGGACCCCGCCGTCGCGGCGTCCCGGCACTCCGCGGCCAGCGCGCGGTACTCCTCGGCCCGCGCCTCCGCCATGCGGGTGGCCAGTTCCCGCTCCTGCGCGACGGTCGCCGGGCGGGCCACCCACAGCCCCGCGGTGCCGGCCGCCGCCAGCACGTCGTCGGCCAGCCACTCCAGCTGCTCCCGGGTGCGCGCGTCGGCCGGCAGCGCGACCAGCCCGTCGGCGAGCTGGGCCACGCCGAGCCGCCGCAGCCGCCGCCACAGGGTCGTCCGCGGGCCGGAGGGCTCGCGCGGCAGCCGGTAGGACAGCAGCACCCACTCACCGGGCGTCATGCGGCAATGCAACCATGGTTGCAGCGCGGCGTCGAGGGGTCAGCCGGTCGCGGCCAGGGAGGCGCCGATCAGGCGGCTCCGGCCGGTGGTCCCGACGAGGGCGGGAGCGGCGTCGGCGCTCAGCCGGCGCCACAGGTCGCGGGCCAGGGCGTCGTTCTGGCGGAAGAAGGGGGCGTTGGTCCGGGGCCGCGCGAAGGCGGCGACCTGCGCGCCGGCGGTCCAGAACCCGACGGCGGACACCCGCGGGTGCGGGGTGCCGTCGGCGGTGACCAGCCGGCCGGCGGGGTCGACGTCCAGCCGCCCGGTGCGCCGGGTGCGGCCCGCCGCGGGGTCGGCCAGCACCCGCTCGCGCCCCTCGCCGCGCCGCAGCAGGCCGGCCACCACCGCGTCGGGGGTGGCGGCGACGTCCGGCGAGGGCAGCCGGGCCTCGACCAGGGCCCGCGCCGCCACGACGCCGGGCACGCTCGACGAGCGGGCCCGGAAGACGCCGGCGTCCTCGTCGAGCACGACCTCGACGTCGGCGCCCAGGAAGTGCAGCAGGCCCGCCTCCGACAGGGCGAGCAGCTCCTCCAGGCGCGGGCCGGGCGGGCCGCTGGCCAGGTAGCTGAACAGGTTCATCCACCACCCGGACAGGTCCTCGGCCTCCGACCGGGGCGTCAGCCGCCCCGCGGCCACCAGGCCGGCGATGGTGCCGTGGCACTGCAGCAGGGCGGTGAAGACGGCGGCGTCGGTGCTGTGCCCCGGGTCCGCGGCCCGGCGCAGGTCCGCCCGCACGTGCCGCCGCACCGCCTCCTGCAGGGTCGCGGGGTCGGCGAACTGCCGCCCGGCCAGGGGGCGGTCCAGCGCGGCGAGGTCGAACCGGTCGACCAGGTCGGGGACCGCCCGGGCCACGAGCGCCCGCTCGGCGCGGGGGCCGGCCGTCGCGGCGAAGGCCTCGGCGAACTCCTCCCACGGCAGCGCCGTGCGCTCCGGGTGGGCGCGGAACAGCTCGGTGTAGTGCGCCCAGGCCAGCTCGCGCTCGATCAGCGGCGCGAGGTCGGTGCGCAGGTCCAGCCGCGTGGAGGGGCCGAAGGCGGCGTCGACGGCGGCCGGGGTGAAGAAGCGCAGCGGCACCGGCGGCCCGGCCCAGGGGTAGGCCAGCTTCGACCGGTACGGGACCCCGCGGCGCGACCCGACGTGCAGCACCGGCTCCCGCCCGGAGGGCAGGTAGTGCAACCGGCCGTCGTCGCCGCGCTCGAACCGCCCGCCGCGACCGCTGGTGAGCAGCACCGCCAGGTCGACGAAGGCCAGGCCGGCGCCGCGGACCAGCACGTCCTCCCCCGGTGCGAGGGCGGAGAGGTCGAGGTCGGCGGTGTAGCCGGTGGGCAGGTAGGTCAGTCCGTGCCGGGCGGCGACCGCCGCCGTCGCCTGCTCCGCCCGCGTCGGGTGCACGTCCAGGTGTCCCTGGGCGAGCAGGACGGCGTCGGCGGCGAGCACCGTGCCGTCGGCGAGCCGCACCCGCGCGCCGCGCGGGCCGTCGGTCACGTCGACCGCGCGGGTCGCGTGCAGGTGCACGTCGAGCCACGGCGCGGCGTCGGCCACCACCGACTCCAGGACCCAGCCGAGGTAGGCGTTGACCAGCGGCCGGGAGGGGAAGGACGCCGGGCCGAGCCGGCGTGCCTCGCGGCCGACCGGGTCCCCCTCGGGCCGGGCGCGGGCGACGTCGCGCAGCCACTCCCACAGCGTCGTCCCCTGACCCACCGGGCCGTCGACGACCACCGAGGGGTCGGGCAGCACGGTGACGTCGCCGACCAGGGAGTTCGCCCAGAGCAGCTCGGGTTGCTCGGCGCGCCACACGCGGCCACCGCCCGGGGGGAAGGGGTCGACGAGGTGGACCCGCAGCCGGGCGCCGGCCGACAGCTCGGGAGCGGAGGCGACCAGCCGCTCGAGGACGCCGATGGCGGTGGGGCCGGCGCCCACGACGACGAGGGTGGGCAGGCGGGCGGGATCGGACAGGGACATGCGGGGGCGCTCCAGGGGCGGGGTCGGGAGGGGGTCGGTCAGCCCTCCGGACACAGCGCGCTGCTGGTGCGGAGCAGGTCGACGTGCCGTCGCTGCGCCAGTTCCGCCCGGGTCACGTCGCCTCCTCCCGTCGTCCGATGCGCCCAATGTCTATCAAACCGATCGGGTTTGACGTGATTGTTGCCCGGTGTCTATGGTCCCGGCCAGGTCCTGAGAGCCAGCACCAAGCCCCGGCTCGCTGGCCGGCAACCCTCCGCTGCGACGGGGTGCCCCGGGTGACGACCTGGCGGACGCACGCCGCGTCCGCAAGTCCGCAGCCCTCCGGGGCTCCGACCGAGGAGCACCAGCCGTGAGCACGCCGACCAGGCCCGACGACGGAACCGTCCTCGTCGGTCGCCCGACGATCGACCTGCTGCGCACCGACAGCGCGCTCTGTCGCTGAGACATTCCCTCCCCCGACCGGCTCCGGCCGGTCCCCCGCGGCGCCGCCCGCTCCTGCCCACCGCCTCCGTGCGGTGCCGGTGGCCTGCCCGCGCACCCCCCACCCGCTCGTCCTCCTGGGAGCACCCGCATGTCCCGCACGCCCCTGCTCGGCGTCGAGCTGTCCGACGCCGGGGCGTCCCCGGCCGCCTGGCGGCTGCCCGCCGCCGACCCGGCCCGCCTGCTCGACCCGGCGCGCTGGGTCGAGCTGGTCGGCACCGCCGAGCGCGGCGGCCTCGACCTCGCCCTGTTCCCCGACGCCCTGGGCGTCCAGGACGCCGACGGCGGCGTGCGCGGCCGGCTCGACGCGCTGCTGACCGCCTGCCGGGTCGCCCCGCCCACGAGCGGCATCGGCCTGGTGCCGACGGTGACCAGCACCCACACCGAGCCGTTCCACGTCGGCAGGGCCGTGCAGACCCTCGACTGGGTCAGCCGCGGCCGGGCCGGCTGGGAGGTCGCGGTCAGCCGCACGCCCGTGGAGGCGGCGCTGTTCGGCCGCAGGGCCGCCGAGCCGGACGAGGAGCTGTGGGCCGAGGCGGACGACGTCGCCGAGGTGGTCGCCCGGCTCGCGGACAGCTGGGAGGACGACGCCGAGATCCGCGACGTCGCCACCGGCCGGTTCGTCGACCGCGACAAGATCCACGCCATCGACTTCCGGGGGCCCCGGTTCTCGGTGGTGGGCGCGTCCATCACCCCGCGCTCGCCGCAGGGGCGGCCCCCGGTCGTCGTCCGGGCCGACTCCCCCGCCGCCCTGCGGTTCGCCGCCCGGCGCGCCGACGTCGTCCGCGTCGCGGCTCCCGGGGTCTCGGCAGTCGCGGCCCTCGCCACCGAGGTCCGCGCCCTGGTCGCGGCGGCCGGCCGGGACCCGCGGCAGGTCGCCGTGCTGGCCGACGTCGTCGCGTGGCTCGGGCCGGACGCCGCCGACCGGCGGGACCGCCTCTCCGTCGTGTCGCCCTGGGACCCCGGGACCGTCGAGCACGTCGGCGACGCCGACGCCCTCGCCGACCTGATCGCGGTCTGGACGACGGCCGTCGACGGCGTCGTGGTGCGCCCCGCCGTGCTCCCGGTGGACCTCGACGCCCTCGTGGACGACGTCGTGCCGCTGCTGCGCGAGCGGGGACTGCGCCCGGCCGGGCCGCCGGGGCCGACCCTGCGGGACACCCTCGGCCTGGCCCGCCCGGCCGGCCGCTACGCGACCACCGCCGGAGGCGCCCGATGAGCCGCAAGCAGGTCCACCTCGGCGCGCACTTCCCCGGCGTCAACAAGACCACCGTCTGGGCCGACCCGCGCTCGGGCAGCCAGGTCGAGTTCGCCTCCTTCGAGCGGCTGGGCCTGGTCGGCACGATCAACACGACGTTCAACGAGCCCTACGAGCTGGCCCGCCAGTGGGCCACGCTCGACCTGCTCTCCGGCGGGCGGGCCGCGTGGAACCTGGTCACGAGCTCCGACGCGTTCCACGGCGCCAACTTCCGTCGCGGCGGCTTCCTCCCGCACGCCGAGCGGTACACCCGGGCTGCGGAGGTCGTGCAGGTCGCCCGGCAGCTGTGGGACTCCTGGGACGCCGACGCGGTCGCCGCCGGGAGACCTTCCTGCGCCCGGGCAGCGTGCGGCCGTTCGCCCACACCGGCCCGCAGTTCGACGTCCGGGGGACCTTCGGCACGCCGCGCGGGCCGCAGGGCCACCCGGTGCTGTTCCAGGCCGGCGACTCCGCCGACGGCCGGGAGTTCGCCGCCCGGGACGCCGACGTCGTGTTCACCGCGCACTCGACCGTCGAGGCCGGGCAGGCGTGCTACGCCGACGTCAAGGGCCGGCTGGCCGCACACGGCCGGCAGCGGGACGACCTGAAGATCCTGCCCGCGGTGACCGTGGTGCTGGGCGACACCGGGGCCGAGGCCCGCGACCGGGCGCGGCACATCCGCGAGCAGCAGGTCAGCGGGCCGACGGCGATCGCCTTCCTGAGCAGGTGTGGGGCCGCGACCTCACCGCGCACGACCCGGACGGGCCACTGCCGGCGGAGGACCCCGACCCGGAGAGCGTCTCGATCACCCGCGGACGGGTCCGCCACCACCGCGACCCGGCGGCGCCGGCCCGGCAGTGGCGGGAGCTGGCCGAGGCCAACGGCTGGTCGATCCGCGAGCTGGTCATCCAGGTCGGCGACCGCGGCGGCTTCGTCGGGACGGCGGAGTCGGTCGCGCGGCAGATCGACGACGCGGTGCAGGCCGACGCGTGCGACGGCTACGTCCTCGTGCCGCACCTGACCCCGGCCGGGCTGGACGAGTTCGCCGCCCGGGTGGTCCCGCTGCTGCAGGAGCGCGGCTCGTTCCGCGCCGACTACACCGGCCCGACGCTGCGCGACCACCTCGGCCTCGGCCCGGCCCGCAACGCCCGCCGGGCTGGGGGCTCCGGGGCCGACCGCCGGCAGGTGGCCCGGTGACCGCCGCGCCCGGGCTGGTGGTCGTCGGCGTCCACCCCGACGACCCGCTCGCCGCGCCGCTGTTCGCCGAGCTCCTGCACGAGTACGACAGCCGCTACGGGGACCTGTACGGCGGCGCCGCCGCCGAGCTCACCCGGTACCCGGCCGCGGAGTTCCTGCCCCCGGACGGCGAGCTGGTCCTGCTGCTGGAGGACGGCGCTCCCGGTCGCCGGCGGCGCCTACCGCCGGCACGGCGACGCGGGCACCGCCGAGGTCGAGCGGATGTGGACCGCCGCCGCGCACCGCCGCCGCGGACTGGCCCGCCGGGTGCTCGCCGAGCTCGAGACCCGCGCCGCCGCGCGGGGCTACACCCGCGTGTACCTGACCACCGGCCTCCGCCAGCCCGAGGCCGAGGCGCTCTACCTGGCCGCCGGCTGGACGCCGCTGTTCGACCCCGCCGTCCCCCGCCCCACCGACCTGGCCACCCTCCGCACGCTGCCCCCCGGCCAGCTCGGATACGCCTTCCAGAAGCCCCTGGGAGACCTGTCATGACGACGCTCGCCCCGACGCCGGAGACCGCCGCGCCACCGGCGTCCGGGACCCCCTACGACCAGCTGAAGGTGGTCCCGGCCCGGCACCCCGGCCGCTGGGTGGCCACCGCCGTCGTCGCCGTCCTGCTCGCGATGGTGGTCAACTCGCTGGTCACCGACCCCCGGTGGGAGTGGGACGTCGTCGCCGCCTACCTCACCGAGGAGTCGATCGTCCGGGGTGTCTGGACGACGATCCAGCTGACGCTCATCACCGCCGTCCTCGGCTTCGCCCTCGGCACCGTGCTGGCGCTCATGCGGCTGTCCCGCTCGCCGCTGCTGCAGGCGGTCAGCTGGGGCTACACCTGGGTGTTCCGCTCGGTGCCGCTGATCCTGCAGCTGCTGCTCTGGTACAACCTCGCCTACCTGTACCAGTCGCTGGACCTCGGCATCCCGTTCGGCCCGTCGTTCGCCAGCGTCGAGACGCTCTCGCTGATCGACGAGTTCGGCGCCGCGATCCTGGGTCTTGGCCTGCACCAGGCGGCCTACTCCGCGGAGATCGTCCGCGCCGGCATCCTCTCGGTCGACCAGGGCCAGCTGGAGGCGGCCGCGTCGCTGGGCATCCCGCGGCGCCGGCAGACCACCCGGATCGTGCTGCCGCAGGCGATGCGCTCGATCGTCCCGACGGCGGTCAACGAGGTGATCGGCCTGTTCAAGGGCACCTCGATCGTCTACGTGCTGGCCCTCGGCGAGCTGTTCTACACGGTGAGCGTCATCTACGGCCGCACGCAGCGGGTGCTGCCGATGCTCGTCGTCGCGGCGGTCTGGTACGTCGTCCTGACCACCGTGGTCACGGGGATCCAGTACCACGTCGAGCGCTACTACGCCCGCGGCGCCGTCCGCACCCTCCCGCCGACGCCGCTGCAGCGGCTGCGCGCCAACCTGACCGCGGGCCTCGCCCGGGTCCGTCCCGTCCGCGAGGTGTCCCGGTGACCGCCGCTCCCGCCGTCCGTCCCGGCCGCATCGAGGTGCACGGCGTGCACAAGTCCTTCAGCGGGGTCGAGGTGCTGCACGGCGTCGACCTGGTCGTCGAGCCGGGCACCGTCACCGTCGTCCTCGGGCCGTCGGGCTCGGGCAAGTCGACGCTGCTGCGCAGCATCAACCACCTGGAGAAGGTCGACCGCGGCTTCGTGGCGCTCGACGGCGAGGTCGTCGGGTACCGCCGCCGCTCCCACCGGGACGGCGACCGGCTGCACGAGCTGCCGGAGAAGGACCTGCTGCGCCAGCGCACCCGGTTCGGCTTCGTCTTCCAGAGCTTCAACCTGTTCCCTCACCTGACCGCGCTGGAGAACGTGGTGGAGGCGCCGGTGTCGGCGCAGGGCCGCCGGCGTGGTGAGGTGGAGGCCGAGGCCCGGGAGCTGCTCGCCCGCGTGGGCCTGGCCGACCGGGCCGGCGCCCACCCCCGGCAGCTGTCCGGCGGGCAGCAGCAGCGGGTCGCCATCGCCCGCGCGCTGGCCATGCGGCCGGCCGTGCTGCTGTTCGACGAGCCCACCTCGGCGCTGGACCCCGAGCTGGTCGGCGAGGTGCTCGGCGTCATCGAGGACCTCGCCCGCGACGGCACCACGATGGTCGTGGTCACCCACGAGGTCGGCTTCGCCCGCAAGGCCGCCGACCAGGTGGTCTTCATGGACGAGGGCCGCATCGTCGAGGCCGGCCCGCCCGAGCAGGTGCTCGACGCCCCGCGGCACGAACGGACCCGCGCCTTCCTCGCCAAGGTCCTGTAGCCCCAACCCGGCCCCGTCCAGAGGCTGGCCGCGAGTTCGCGAGCGGTGAGGAGGACGGGGTCCTTCCAGGCGCAGCCCGCGCCGCCCGTCGATGGCACGCGCCCGCGTGCCCTGCCCGAGGAGAACGCCCGTGACCGCCCGTACCCGACGAGCCCGCCTCGTCCCCGTCCTCGCCGCCGTGTCGCTGCTGGCGCTCGGGGCGTGCAGCAGCTCCGCGGAGATCGAGGAGCAGGCCCGCGCCGACGAGGGCGGGGAGCGCACCGCCCTGTCCGTCGACACCGGTCCGGAGCAGGACCGCATCCACACCACGCCCAGCGAGGAGGCGATCGCCCTGCTGCCCGAGGGCGCGTTCGCCGACGGCGTGCTGCGGGTCTCGGTGACCCAGGGCGCGGTGCCACCGGCCTTCTCCGCCGACGACAACTCCACCGTGATCGGCAGCGAGACCGACATCGCCACCCTCGTCGCCGACGCGCTCGACCTGGACCTGGACCTGGAGTTGGTGGTCAACGACTGGTCCAACTGGCCGCTGGCCACCCAGTCCGGCGAGGTGGACGCCACCATCTCCAACGTCACGGTGACCGAGGAGCGCAAGCAGCTGTTCGACTTCTCGTCCTACCGGGTCGACCAGCTCGGCTGGCTGGTCCGGGCCGACAGCGACCTGCAGATCGACGAGGCCGCGGACATCGCCGGGCTCACCGTCGGCGTGGGCTCGGGCACCAACCAGGAGCAGATCCTGCTCGCCTGGGACCAGCAGAACACCGACGCCGGCCTGGAGCCGGTGACCATCGACTACTACGAGTCCTACAACGACGCCGTCCTCGCCCTGCAGTCCGGCCGGCTGGACTCCTACGTCGGCCCGAACGCCATCGCCGCCTACAGCGCCGCGGTCTCGCCGGACGACGTCACCGTCGCCGGCACGGTCAACGGCGGCTGGCCGGACACCGCCGGCATCGCCGTCGCCACGGCCAAGGGCAACGGCCTGGCCGAGGCCTTCACCGCCGCGCTGAACTCCGCCATCGAGGACGGCAGCTACCAGCAGGTCCTCGACCGCTGGGGCCTGGGCGCCGAGGCGATCGAGCGGTCCGAGACCAACCCGCCCGGCCTGGGCGCCTGAACGAGGACTCGAGGAGAACCCCGATGACCCGCACCCGCACCCGCGGCCGCGCCGTCCGCCCGGCCGCGCTCCCCCTGCGGACCGCCCTCACCCTGTCGACCGTCGTCTTCCTCTCCGCCTGCACCAGCTCCGCCGAGATCGAGGCCGGGCAGCGCGCCGACACCGCCGCGGCCACCTCCGAGGCCGGCGGGACCGCCTCGGTCCTGGAGGTGGACACCAGCCCCGAGCAGGCCGGCCGGGTCCACACCGACGAGGACGCCGGTGCCGCCGCGCTCGTGCCGGCCGACATCGCCGAGGACGGGGAGCTGACCGTCGGCGTCGTCGGCACCGGCGAGCCGCCGCTGGGCTTCCTGGCCGACGACAACAGCACCGTCGTCGGCAGCGAGGTCGACATCGCCTCGCCGGTCGCCGACTCCCTCGGCCTGGAGCTCGAGGTGGTGAACGTGGCCTGGGAGCAGTGGCCGCTCGGCGTGCAGAGCGGCGACCTCGAGGCGGTGTTCAGCAACGTCGGCGTCAACAACGAGCGGCTGCAGCTGTTCGACTTCGCCGCCTACCGCGAGGGCGTCATGGCGTTCACCGCGAAGCCCGGCAGCGGGCTGTCGATCGCCGGTGCCGAGGACATCGCCGGCCTCACCGTGGCCGTCGGGTCCGGCACCAACCAGACGCGCAGACCCTGGAGCGGTGGGGTCTGTCGGACGAGGCCGTCGACGAGCCGGTGGTCAACCCGGCGGTGGGCTCCTGACCTCGGGCCGGTGCCGGCCGGACGGCATCAGTCGCCCGGCCGGCACCGGTCCAGGAACCGCAGGATCGCGTCGTTGACGAATTCCGGCTGGTCCTCGTGCAGGAGGTGCGAGGCGCCCGGGACCGTCAACTGCTCGGCCCGGGGCAGCAGGGTCCCCAGCCACCGGCTCAGTGCCCGCACGACGCGGGGGCTCCGGGCGCCGGTCAGCAGCAGGGCAGGCACGTGGACACCCCGGACGGCGGACTCGGGCAGCGGCGGGAAGCCGGCCCGCAGGGCGGCCGCCAGCGTGCTCGCGTTGTCCCGCATCTGCTGCTGCCGGTCGGCCGTCAGCCTGCCGAACGCCTCCCGGCCCAGCACGCCGCGCGCGAAGACCTGCCAGGCGCGCTCGGCATCCCCCCGCCGGTGGGCCCAGGCCATCGGCGCGAAGGTGCGCAGGCCGAACGCCAGGACCGCGAGCGTGGCGCCCGGGTGCCGGAACAGGCTGCGCGCGAGCACCCGGGGGTGCGGGCGGGAGCCGGGGCCGAGCACCAGGGGCAGCAGCGGTGGTTCCTCGAGGACCAGGCTGCGGACGGCGTCCGGGTGGTGGATCGCGGTGAGCAGGCAGATGAACGCCCCCCACGAGTTGCCGACCAGGTGGGCCGGCGCCGCGTCGAGCTCGCGGAGGAGGGCGACCAGGTCGTCGACGTGGGTGGGCATCGGGTCGGCGGCGCCCGACGGGACGTCGGCGTTGGGCCGGGCGAACCGGCGGCTGTAGGCGATCACCCGGTACCGCGCGGCGACCGGTCCCAGCTGCCGTGACCAGGACCGCAGGTCACTGATCCCGCCGTGCACGAGGACGACCGGCTCGCCCTGCCCCAGCTCCCGACAGGCCAGCGGCACCCCGTTGACCGCCACGCGCCCGACCCCGGGGAAGCCCGGGCCGTCGCCCGCTCCGGTGGTCGCCATCGCGCGCCCCCTCGTCCGGTCGCGCGGGACACCCTCCTCGATCACACGCGCAGCCGCAACGACCGCGGCAGCATCCTCAGCGGGGGCGCGGGGGCACCGGCGGCAGGCCGAGGTGGTCGCGCAGCGTCGTCCCCGCGTAGTCGGTCCGGAAGACCCCGCGCTCCTGCAGCAGCGGCACCACGCGGTCGACGAACGGGTCCAGCCCGCCGGGGGTGATGTGCGGGACGAGGATGTACCCGTCCGCGGCGTCGGACTGCACCAGGTCGTCGATGGTCGCGGCGACCGTCGACGGGCTGCCGATGAACGACTGGCGGCTCTGCACCTCGATCATCAGCTCCCGGATCGAGTAGCCCTTCTCCGCGGCCAGCTCCCGCCACTGCCGCGCGGTGGCCAGCGGGTCGCGGTACGCGCGCACCTGCGCCCGGCCCTTGGCCACGTGGTCCTCCCCCACCAGCGGGTCGACGTCCGGCAGCGGCCCGTCGGGGTCGTGGTCGGACAGGTCGCGGTTCCACACCTGCTCGAGGAACCGGATCGCCGTCTGCCCGGACACCTGCTGCCGTCGTACCTCGTGCGCCAGCTCCGCGGCCTCGGCGTCGGTGTCCCCGATGACGAAGGTGGCCGCCGGCAGGATGAGCAGGGAGTCGTGGGTGCGGCCGTACCTGGCGAGCCGGCCCTTGACGTCGGCGTAGAACGCCTGGCCCGCCTCCTTCGTGCTGTGCCGGCTGAAGATGGCGTCCGCACTCGACGCGGCGAACTCCCGGCCCTCCTTGGAGTCGCCGGCCTGGAAGACGACCGGCCGGGCCTGGGGGCTCCGCGGGACGTCGAAGCGCCCGGCGATGTCGAAGTGCGCGTCCCGGTGGGCGAACCGGCCGGCCTGCGGGTCACCCAGGAAGACCCCGCGCTCCTTGTCCGCGACCACCTCGTCGCCCCGCCAGGTGTCGACCAGCTCCAGCACCGTCTGCAGGAACGTGCGGGCCCGCTCGTAGCGCTGGTCCTGCGGCAGGAACCCGCCGCGCCGGAAGTTCTCGCCGGTGAAGGCGTCCCAGGAGGTGACCAGGTTCCAGGCGGCCCGGCCGCCGGAGAGGTGGTCGAGGGTGGCGAACTGGCGGGCCACCTCGTAGGGCTCGTTGAACGTCGAGTTGATCGTCCCGGTGAGCCCCAGCCGGTCGGTCACCGCGGCCAGGGCGGCCAGCACGGTGAAGGTGTCCGGCCGGCCGACGACGTCGAGGTCGTAGATGAGGCCGTTCTGCTCGCGCAGCCGCAGGCCCTCGGCCAGGAACAGGAAGTCGAACCTCCCCCGCTCGGCGGCCTGCGCGAACCGGACGAACGACGAGAACTCGATGTGGCTGCCGGCGGCCGGGTCGCTCCATACGGTGGTGTTGTTGACCCCCGGGAAGTGCGCCGCCAGGTGGATCTGCTTGATCATCGCTGGTCTCCTCGGACCGGGGCGTAGCGGTTGGCGGGGCGGGGCAGGCCCAGCAGGCCGCGCAGCGTGGTCGCCTCGTAGGTGGTGCGGAACAGGCCGCGCCGCTGCAGCTCCGGCACCAGGCCCCCGGTGACCTGGACCAGGTCGTGCGGCAGCGTCGCCGGCCGCAGCCGGAAGCCGGTCAGCCCGGCGTCCGACCACTCGGTCAGCAGGTCGGCCAGCTCGGCCGGTGTCCCGGCGAACACCCGCGCGTCGCAGACGTACTCGCTGCCCGCGGTGTCGTCCAGCCGCCGCCGGCGGGCGGCCGCCGCCTCCGCCGTCGCGTCGAGGAACACCACGAGGTCGCCGAACACGTGCACGGTCTCCTCGGCCCGGCCGGCCGCGACCTGCGCCGCGCGGATCTCGCCGACGATCGCCGCGGCGTCCACGGCGTCCCCCGGGGTCACGTACCCGACGTCGGCGCTGCCGGCCACGAGCTCGTACGGGATCGTCTGGTGGGCCAGTGCGGAGACGACCGGCTGGCCCTGCGGCGGCCGCGGGGTGATCGACGGCCCCTTCACCGAGAACCAGCGGCCGGTGAAGTCGATGTAGTGCAGCTTCTCCCGGTCGACGAAGCGGCCGGTGGCGGCGTCCCGGATCTCGGCGTCGTCCTCCCAGCTGTCCCACAGCCGGCGGACCACCTCGACCCAGTCGGCGGCCTCGTCGAACAGGTCCCGCAGCGCCGCCTGGACTGCGGGGTCGTGCCGGTCGGAGCTGCGCAGCTCCGGCAGGGTGCGCCGGCCGAAGTGCGCGGCCTCGGCCCGGCTCGAGGAGACGCGCACCCGGACCCCGGCCCGGCCGCCGCTCACGAAGTCCAGGGTGGCGATCGCCTTGGACAGGTGGAACGGCTCGGTGTGCGTGACGACGGCCGTCGGCACCAGCCCGATGCCCTCGGTGACCGGCGCGACCCGCGCGGCGACCTGCACGGCGTCGAGCGGGCCGCGGACCTGGTCGGTCCGCTCGTCGGGTCCCTCGCGGTCGGCGGACTGCAGCGAGAGGGCGTCCTCGAAGGTGACCAGGTCCAGCAGCCCACGCTGGGCCTCCTGCACGAGGTCGACCCAGTAGCCGGCCGTGAACAGCTCGGCCGGGCGCGCGTCCGGCTCGCGCCAGGCCGCCGGGTGCCAGCCGGCGCCGTCCAGGGCCACGGCCAGGTGGAGGCGGGCGGGCACGCTCATGCCCGGCGCTCGAGCGGGATCTGCTCGCCGGCCTCGACCGCCACGGGCAGCCGGTTCTCCGGAGGGGGCAGCGGGCAGGTCGCGAAGTCGGTGTAGGCGCAGGGCAGGTTGACCGCCCGGTTGAAGTCGAGGACGACGCGCCCGTCGGCGTCCGGCACGCCCAGCGCGAGCGACCGGTTGGCGGCGTAGGTCGTTGCGCCGGAGGTCGAGGCGGTGAACAGGACGACCAGGCTGCCGGGGTCCTTGCCGTTGAACGCGGTCAGCGACAGCGACCGTCCGGCCAGCGCGAACTCGACCACGCCGGGGGCGTCGTACACGTGCTCGAGGCCCGCCACGGCCGCCCCGACGGTGGTGGGCCGTGGCGCGGCGAACGGCACGAACCGGCCGGAGGCGACCCAGCGGGGGTCCGGCGGGAACGCCGGCGTCCCGGCGTACCGGGTGCGCAGGGGGTGGTCGGGGTGCCGCGGCCGGACGACGTCGTGCCCGCCCCGGCGGGCGACCTCCACGACCAGGTCGCCGGAGGTGGCGAGCACCCCGCCGCGCTCGGGGACGTGGCCGAAGACGTGCTCCCCGGTCACCGGCATGCCGTCGACCGACAGCTCCTCGCCGTCGTCGAGGCTCACCACGACGCCGCGCGGGCCGGTCGACCACGCACCGGGCACTCCGGGGAACCGCTGCGGGTCGCCGGTCAGCCAGTGCAGCCCGGTGACGGCGAGGAACCCGTGCGGATCGGCGCGGACGGCCTCGTGCCGGCGGTGCCAGTCGGCCCAGTCGCGGGCGAAGTCGTCGGTGCCGGGGACGGCGGGGGTGGAGACGGTGGTCATGGTCGGTGCACCTCGGAGAGCTGCCCGGTGGCCACGTCGAAGACGAAGCCGCGGACGCTGTCCTGTCCCGGGATGAACGGGCTGTCGAGGACCCGCTGCCGCTGGGCCCGGACGTCCTCCTCCAGCTCGGGGAACGCCTCGGAGTGCCAGTGCGGCCGGGTGCCCACCTCCTGCTCGATCGACGCGCGGAAGTCCTCGTCGGTGGAGGTCAGCATCCCGCACTCGGTGTGGTGGACGGGCACGATCTCCCGCGTGCCGAGCAGCCGCTGGCTGAACGCCAGCGAGCGGATCTCGTCGTCGGTGACGACGCCGCCGGCGTTGCGGATGACGTGCGCCTCCCCCTCGGCCAGGCCCAGGGCGCGGTGGACGTCGAGCCGGGCGTCCATGCAGGCGACGACGGCGACGTGCTTGGCGGGCGGCAGCGGCAGCGGACCGGCGAAGGTCTCGGCGTAGCGGGCGTCGTTGGCGACGAGGTCGTCGGTGACGGTCATGGGGGTTCCTCTCCTGGGTCAGGTCAGGTCAGGTCTGGGCCGAGCCGGCGGAGCGGGACCGGAAGTCGCCGCGGCCGGTGTCGCCCTTCCAGTCGGCGAAGGACTCGCCGGTGAGCTCCTCGAGCAGGGCGATGTCGTCGAGCAGCGGGGCGAGCACCTCGCGGCGGACCTCGACCGGCATCGCCGGCCGCGGGGCCCGCCCGGCGTGCAGCGCCGCGACGAGCGGGCGGCTGGCCTGGCGCCACACCTGCGGCGGCGCGTAGGCGCCCAGTGCCGCCCCGGCGCGCACGACCCGCGACAGCGCGCGGTACCGCGGGGTGTCGGCCACGTGGGGCTTGACGTTCTCCGGGGCCACCGTGTGCGCGACGCCGGGCTCGACACCGAGGAAGGTGCTGACCCGGTCCAGCGTCTCCCGCGGGGTGTCGACCAGCTGCCGGTAGCGCAGCAGGAACACCTGCTCGCGGGGCACGCAGCGGTACAGGTCGCGCAGCTGCTCGCCGTAGCGGCCCAGGCCGCGGTAGTGCCAGAACGGCGCGAAGCCCTCGGCGATCCGCTGCTGCTCGGCCCGGACGGCGGCGAGGAAGTCGGCCACCGGCTCCAGCCCGTCGGCCCGCAGGTGCACCCAGTTGGACCAGGCGCGGTCCACCGGGTCGCGGACGACCACCACCACCTTGACGTCGGGCACGTCGGCGGCCAGGCGTTGCTGCGCGCCGCGGTCGTAGAGGTAGAACGGCGTGCTCTCGCCGCGGACGGCGTCCTCCGGGGCGGCGGCGAACAGCGCGAGGTACTGCTCCCGCCGCCAGATCCACTCCTGCGCACTGTGCGCGTCGCCGGGACCGCGCTGCCCGCTGCGCGGCGGGGGCCGGCCGTCGGTCAGGTAGTACTTGGGCTCCTTGACCGGGGAGAGGTACAACCCCGGGTGCGTGGCCAGCGCGGCGTGCAGGGCCGTCGTCCCCGCCTTGGGCGCGCCGGCGATGACGAACTGCGGCAGTCGGCCGCTCATGCGGACCCCTTCCTGGATCGGTGTGCACACTGGGCGCCGTCCCCGTCGCCCGAGACCGGAGCCGCCGCGTGCCCGAGAATCCCGCCCGCCACCCCGACCCGCACCGGTTCTGGGCCGACGCCGAGGTGGTGCTGCCCCCCGAGGACCCGCGCCCGGGCTCGTGGGCCGGCGGGCCGTCGGCGCAGCTGGTCGACGGGACGTGGTGGCTGGCCTACCGGCTGCGGCGGCCGCTCGGCGAGGGCCGCGGCTTCGCCAACGTCGTCGCCCGCTCGGACGACGGCGTGCGGTTCACCCCGGTCGTGGGGATCGGCAAGGACGCGTTCGGCGCCGAGTCGCTCGAGCGCCCGGCGCTGGTGCACACCCCCGAGGGCCGCTGGCGGCTCTACGTCAGCTGCGCGACGCCCGGCAGCAAGCACTGGCGGGTCGACCTGCTGGAGGCCGACACCGTCGAGGGCCTGGGGACGGCGACCCCGCGCACGGTGCTCCCGGGCAGCGACGCCGAGGCGGTCAAGGACCCGGTGGTCCGGCACGACGGGCGGCGGTGGCACCTGTGGGCCAGCGTGCACCCGCTCGACGACCCGGACGCCACCGACCGGATGACCACCGAGCACGCCACCAGCGACGACGGCGTCACCTGGACCTGGCGCGGCACCGCGCTGGCCGGCACCCCCGGCACCTGGGACGCCCGCGGGGTGCGGTTCGCCGCCGTTCTCCTCGACGGCGCCGGGTCCTGGGCGCTCTACGACGGCCGGGGGACGGCGGAGGAGAACTGGGAGGAGCGCACCGGCCTCGCGGTGGCCGACGGCTGGGGGGACGGCGGCGGCCGCTTCACCGCCGCCCCCGGCGGCCCGCTGCTGCAGAGCCCGCACCCGCCGGGCGGTCTGCGCTACGTCGACATGGTGGTCGTGCCGGGCGGCGTCCGCTGGTTCTACGAGGCGACGCGGGCCGACGGCGCCCACGAGTTGCGCACGGTGCTGCTCCCGGGCTGACACGGTCAGCGCCCCGCCGGGCCGCAGCCGGCGCCGCGCGCGACCGCCCGCAGGTCGGCGCCGGCCGGCCCGGGCAGCGGCCGCGGGTCGTCGGCCGGCTGCCAGCGACCGTCCCGCACGACGTACCCGGTCCCCGGCCCGTCGGCGAGGAACGCCGCCAGGCCGTCGAGCAGCCGGTCGACGTCGGCGGCGGTGGTGGCCACGCCGACGCTGGCCCGCAGCGCCCCGTCGCCTGCGCCGAGCCGTGCGAGCAGCGGGTGCGCGCAGAACCGGCCGTCCCGGACGCCGACGCCGTGCTCGGCCGAGAGGACGGCGGCCACCAGCCCCGGGTCGGCGCCCTCGACGGTGAAGCCCACGACGCCGGTGGGGGCGACCGAGTCCGGCCAGACCCGCAGCCGCCGGACGCCGGGGAGCGCGTCCAGGCCGGCCTCCAGCCGGGCCCGCAGCGCCTGCTCGTGGCGCTCGAGGGCCTGCTCCGGCAGCGCGGCCAGGGCCTCGCACGCGGCCGCCAGGGCCACCGCGCCGAGCACGTTCGGCGAGCCGCCCTCGTGCCGGTGCGGCGCCGCGGCCCAGGTCGTCTCCGTCACGGTCACCGCGTGAACCGCCCCGCCGCCGGCGAGGTGGGCCGGCGCGACGTCCAGCCAGTCACGGCGGCCGACCAGGGCCCCGGTGCCGTACGGGGCGTAGAGCTTGTGCCCGGAGAACGCGACGAAGTCGGCACCGGTGGCGGCCAGGGAGAACCGGCGGTGCGGCACCAGCTGGGCGCCGTCGACGGCCACACGGGCGCCGGCGGCGTGCGCCAGCGCGACGACGTCGGCCAGCGGCAGCGCCTCCCCCGTGACGTTGGAGGCGCCGGTGACCGCGACCAGGGCGTACCGCCGGGCGGCGAGCTCGGCGCCCAGCGCCCGCAGCGTCGCCGGGACCGTCGGCCCGGTGGGCAGCACGGTCGTCGTCGCGCGGCGCTGCCACGGCAGCAGGTCGGCGTGGTGCTCGCAGTCGAGCACCAGCACCAGCTCTCCCGGTGGCACGCACCCTGCGAGGAGGTTGAGCGCGTCGGTGGTGTTCCGCGTCAGCACGCACACGTCGTCGGAGCGGGCGCCGACGAAGACGGCGACGGTGTCCCGCGCCGACTCGTAGAGCGCCGTCGACACCTGCGACAGGTAGCCCGCACCCCGGTGGACGCTCGCGTACAGCGGCAGCGCCTCGGCCACCCGGTCGGCCACCGCGACCAGCGCCGGCGTGCTCGCCGCGGTGTCGAGGTCGGCGTAGCGCGCGCGGCCGGACGGCACGAGCGGCACCTCGGTGCCCGCGCCGACGACCGGCAGCAACGGCCGCTCCGGGGCGACGGGCAGGACGACGGGACGGGACAGGACGGCGCCGGTCAACGCAGGCTCCTCGGTTTCGGGGACCCACTGGCGGGTCCGCGCTTGCGGGGGCCGGTCGGCACCCGCCTGGTCGTCACCCGGGGCACCCCATCGCGGAGGAAGGGTTGCCGGCCAGCGAGCCGGGGCTTGTCGCTGGCACTCATGACCTGCCGGGGAGCGTGGCACGACCCCCGGTATCCCGTCAAACCCGATCGAGATGGTAGAGATACACCCGTGTCCGCCCTCGCCGCCTCGACCGCCGCCGCGCCGCGGCTGGTCCGGCGGGTGCACGTGGACCTCGGCCGCGTCTGGTCCGCCCGCTGTCGCTGACGCCGCCCCGCGTCCCTCTTCCCGGCCGCCCGTCCCGCGCGGCCACCCCTCTCCTGCGAGGACCCCCGTGCCGATCCAGCTCCCGGGCACCGCCGCCGACGACGGACCCGCCCGATGACCACCGTCGCCGTCGTCGGCAACCCCAAGCCGCACTCCCGGACCCGCGCCGCGGCCGAGCTGGTCGTCGAGCGGCTGACCGGCGCCCCGGCCGACCGGGTCGTCGACGTCGTCGATCTCGGCGCCGGGCTGCTCGGCTGGGGCGACCCCGCCGTCGAGGAGGCCGTCGCCGCGGTGCGGGCGGCCGAGGTCGCCGTCGTCGCCAGCCCCACCTACAAGGCCACCTACACCGGCCTGCTCGAGCTGTTCCTCGACCAGATCGGCACCGGCGACCTCGCCGGGGTCGTGGCGGTCCCGCTCATGCTGGGCGGCGGGCCGGCGCACGCGCTGGCTCCCGAGCTGTTGCTCAAGCCGGTGCTGGTCGAGCTCGGCGCCACCGCGCCCACTCGCGGGCTGTACCTGCTCGACAGGACGTGGGACGACCCCGCGCCGCTGGACGTCTGGCTGGCCGCCGCGCGGCCGCAGGTCGCGGCCGCCCGCCCCATCCGGCGGGGCCCGGCGTGACGCCGTCCCGGACGCGGCTCACCCGGCGCGCCGCCGTGGACCTGCTGCGGGTGGCCAGCGCGCGATGTCGCCGTCACTGACGACCGCGCCACTCCCCCTCAGCCCGCGAAGGACCCCGTCATGACCCGTTCCCTGCTGTCCCCTGCCCTGCCCATCGACCCGACCGTCCGCCGCACCGGCGCGGCCGCGCTGGCCGCCGCCCTCGCCGCGGTCGAGCACCGCTGGTCCCCGCTGGTGGAGTTCCGCGCCGAGCACCGCTGGACCCACCTGCTCGACCCCGGGCTGGCCGCCGACGCCCTCGACCTCGACCTGCACGCCGACCTCGCCGGGGCCCAGGTGTGGCTGCTGTCCTGGCTGCCCGGCCAGGGCACCGACCTGCACGACCACGGCGGCTCCTCCGGGGCCTTCGCCGTCGTCCGCGGCACGCTGTCGGAGGAGGTCGGGGCGCTGCCGGAGGCCCGGCAGCTCGCTGCCGGGCGGGTGCGCCCGTTCGGTCCGCACCACGTGCACCGGGTGACCAATGCCGCCCACGAACCGGCGGTCAGCGTGCACGTCTACAGCCCGCGGCTGACCGTCATGAACACCTACCGGGTGGACCGGGGCGGGCTGGTCCGCACCGGCAGCGAGCGGGCCGGCGTCGACTGGTGACCGCCCCCTGAGACGACGGAACGGGCCGTGCCGCCCCGGAGCAGGGGTGGCACGGCCCGTTCCTCGCACGGCCCCGTCCAGGGGCCCACCATGGGACGGCGGCCCCCCTGCAGGGCCCGCCGCGAGCCTGCGAGCGGTGGGGGGCAGGGGGGCCTCTGTCAGGCGGGCTGGGGCACCCGGTTGTCGAACAGCGCGATCGCGGCGGCGGTGTTGGACGCCGGCACGAAGTAGTGCGAGTGCACCTTCGTGACCTGCTCGTTCATCGCGCCGCGCATGATCAGCCACATGATCATCTCGATGCCCTCGGAACCGGCCTCGCGGATGTAGTCCTCGCGGGAGAGCTGCGTCAGCTTCGCCGGGTCCTTCTCGATGGCCTCGAGGAACATGTGGTCGAACTCGGGGTTGATGTACCCGGCCCGCGCCCCCGCCAACTGGTGGGACATCCCCCCGGTGCCCAGGATCGCCACCTTGACGTCCTCGGGGTAGCTGCGGATGGCCCGCCCGAGGGCCTGGCCCAGGGCGTAGCACCGAGCCGCGGTGGGCTGCGGGTACTGGATGACGTTGACCAGCAGCGGGATCACCGGGCACGGCCAGGCCTCGCCCGGGTCCGGCGTCCAGACAGACAGGGGCACGGTGAACCCGTGGTCGACGTCGAGCTCCTGGAAGACGGTGAGGTCGAAGCCGTCGTCCACCAGGCTCTCGAGCAGGTGCAGCGACAGCTCCGGGTGCCCGACGACGTCGGGCACCGGGCGCTTGCCGAAGCCCTCGTCGGCCACCTCGTACCGCTCGGCGGTGCCGATGCCGAACGTCGGGACGATGTCGAGGTCGATGCCGTTGGCGTGGTCGTTGTAGACGACGATCGCCACGTCGGGCCGGTGCTCCTTGAGCCACTCCCGCGCCGGGGCGTAGCCGTCGAACAGGCCCTTCCAGTTGGGGTCCTCGGTCTTGCCGCGGTCCATCGCCGCCCCGATGGAGGGGACGTGCGAGGTCGCCAGACCCCAGATCACCTCAGCCACGCCGTCCTCCTGCCCGCATCGCCGCCACGAACTCCTCCTCGGTCATGCCGCTGAAGACACCACCGAGGTACTGCATCGACCGGCCGTCCATCATCGCCAGCTTGTAGACGTAGAAGATGCTGCCGCCCAGGTCGATCATCGCCTGCCAGTTCCGGTCGAGGACGGCCTGCTTCTGCTCCGGGGTCAGCTTGAACTCGTCGCAGTAGGCGGCCTCGTCGGTCAGGAACCGCTCCCGCGCCTCCGCCGAGCGCAGGCTCATGAACAGCTTGTTCATGCGGAAGCCGCGCCGGCTGGTCTGCCCGTCGAAGACCGGCGTCCCCGGCAGGTCGAACCTGCCGGCCGGGGTGTCAGTGCTCATCGGTGCCCTTCCGTTCCTCGCCCGTGAGGTGCTCGTGGTCGTCGAGCCACTCCCACAGCTGGCGTGGGTGCGCGCTGTGACGGGTGCGGCCGCACCAGCAGGTCCCGAGCATCTCACCGTCGAACTGGCGGAACGTGATCCGCAGCTGCTGCCCGGCGGGCGTGGAGGTGGTCATGCCCGCTCCTGCGGGTGCTGGGCCAGCGGCTCGACGTGGACGTCGAGCCACGGGGACATGGGCAGGGACACCAGGGCGTCGTGCAGGGCCGCGGCGTCGGGGGCCTCGTACAGGCCGATGGTGGCGTTGCGCCCGGGCACCCGCCACAGCCGCTTGAGCACGCCCGCGGCCCGCAGCTCCATGGCGCGCGCCCGCTCGGCGGTCCGCAGCTCCTCCCGCCGCTCGGCCGGGGTCTCGGCGGGCAGGCGGTTCTCGGAGCGGACGAGGAACTCCACGGTGGTCTCCTGTCGGATCGGGGGTCAGCGGGCGAGCTGGAGCAGGACGTCGGACAGCGCCTTGGGGGCGGTGACCATCGCCTCGTGACCGGTGTCGAGCTCGTGCACCGGCCAGCCGCGCTCGCGCGCCCGCTCGGCCTGGGCCTGGAAGACCCGCATCCAGGTCACGCACTCGACGAACGCGGCCGGCACCGCGTCGACGGCGCCGGTGAGGTCGAGCCGGTCCAGGTAGGTCTTCCACGGGTGCGGCGTGAGCTTCGGCGTCAGCCAGTCGACGTCGGCCTGCTCAGTGACGCCGAGGACCGACAGCTTGCGCACCGGCACCAGCCAGCCGAAGCCCTGCTCGGCCGCCGACTCGGCCCAGTGGTGCTCCACCTGCTCGGGCAGCAGGTCCCGCGCGGCCTCGCCGTCGGAGCCGACGAAGGCGTCGAGGTAGACCCGCCGGGCGATCGCGTCGGGCCGCCGGTCGGCGACCGCGGTGACGACCTGCCCGGCGTAGCTGTGTCCCACCAGGACGACGTCGCGCAGGCCGAAGGTGTCGATCAGCCGGACGACGTCCTCCACGTGGGTGTCCAGGCCCACCAGCGGGGACAGCAGGTGTGCGCGCTCGGACAGCCCGGTCAGCGTGGGGGCGTGCACCTCGTGGCCGGCGGCGCGCAGCAGCGGGGCCACGCGGTCCCAGCACCAGCCGCCGTGCCAGGCCCCGTGGACGAGGACGAAGGTCGCCACGGTCTCAGCCTCTCAGGCCTGGCCGGCCGGCTGCGCCGCGGCGGGCTGCGCGGCGGCGGGCTGGGCGGCGGCCGGGCGCACGGGGCGCGCCGGGCGGGCCGGGGCCTCGCCGCGGGCGGCCGCCTCGGCCTTGGCCATCTTCTCCAGCAGGCGGCGGCCGCGGATGCCGGCGACGTCGGAGCGGATCGAGGACTCGATCATCCCCGGGTCGGTGGCGACCATCTTCTCCTGGATCTCCAGGGCGTCGACGTCCTCCTTCATGACCGCCAGCTGCTGCTTGAGCTGGAACTCCGACAGCTCCTGGTCGTCGATCTTGTAGTCGCGACCCAGGGCGAAGAAGTCGTGCGTGGTGGTCTCGGTCTCCGGCGTCATGCCGTAGATGACCTTCATGTGGAAGCCCTCGGGCTCCTCGGTGCCGGTCGGGGCGATCCGGATGTTGAGGATGAAGATGCCCGGCGCGTAGAAGTCGCCGTCCTGCCAGCGGTCGATGTTCGTGGTCACGCCCATCGAGGACTGGTAGAAGGGCGGGGCCTCGATGTCGATCATGTGCCGGACGAAGGACACCTTGTTGCCCTCGCCGATCACGTCGATCGGGGTGGCGGCGACCGCGGCGTTGCCGATCGACGTCGGGTGCAGGAACGTCTCGTGGGTCAGGTCGAGCAGGTTCTCCACGAGCAGCACCTGGCGGCCCTTCAGCCCGACCGAGCCCTGCACGTGGGTCCAGTTCGGGTCCTCGAGCCACGAGACGTCCGGGATGTCGTCCGGGTCCGCCTCGTCCGCGTCACCCGGCCAGATCCAGACGATGCCGTAGCGCTCGACGACCGGGAAGCGGTGCACCGTGGCGCCCTTGGGCATGTCCGGCTGCTCGGCGACGCCGACGCACTGGCCCGAGCCGTCGATCTTGTAGCCGTGGTAGTTGCAGGTGATGACGTCGTCGTCCAGCCGGCCCAGCGACAGCGGGTAGCGGCGGTGCGGGCAGCGGTCCTCGATCGCGTTGGCGCTGCCGTCCGACAGCCGGTAGAAGCACACCGGCCGGCCGCAGATCCACCGCTGCATGAGCGTGCGGCCGACCTCGTCGGACCAGGCGCCGATGTACCAGCCGTTCATGACGATGGGGTTGGCTGCCACGGGTACTCCTCGGTGGGTGTCTCGGTTCGGTTCCCGGCCTGGCCGGCCGGGTGGGGAGGGTCAGAGCTCGAGCACGAGGCGCGGCCCACGACAACGCGACACACAGATCATCATCACGTCGCCCGCCGCGCGCTCGTCGTCGTCCGCTGGAGGACCACCTCGACCGCGGTGTCCGTGCCGTCGGCGACGACCGGGGCGGCGGTGGACCGCTCGACGTGCAGCGCGCCGGGGCCCGCGACGACCACCTCGGCGGTCCGGTCCGACGACGTCCGGGTGGGTGCGCTCCGCTCGAGGACGGACGTCACGAGATCGGCCTCCAACGACTCCGGCGGGCTCGGCGCAGCCGGGTGACCACGCTCACGTCCACCGTATGGAGCGACCGACCTGCGCGGATCGGCGCTGCGTCGGCACCGGAACGGCCGGGACGGCCCGCCCCGACTACGTCATCCGTCGTAGGCGCCGGCGGGCCCGGGCTCAGGCCGGCGGTGCGATGAGCCCCTCGCGGATGGCCAGCAGCGCCGCCTGGGTGCGGCTGGACAGCTGCAGCTTGCTCAGCACGTTGCTGACGTGGGTGCGGGCGGTGCGCTCGCTGATCACCAGCCGGTCGGCGATGTCGCGGTTGGAGTGGCCCTGCGCCACGAGGGCGAGGATCTCCCGCTCGCGGGCGGTGAGCGAGGTCAGGCCGGCCTGCGGCGCGGCCATCCGGCGGGCCAGCTGGCGGGCGACGGCGGCGTCCAGGTGCACCTCGCCGGCGGCGGCGGCGGTGATCGCGGTGGCCACCTCGGCGGGGTCGGCGTCCTTGAGCACGTAGCCGGCGGCGCCCGCGGCCAGGGCGGCGTGCACCCGCTCGACCTCCCCGAAGCTGGTGAGCACGACCACCTTCACCTGCGGGTGCGCCCCCACGATCGCGGCGGTCGCCGCGACGCCGTCCATGCGCGGCATCTGCAGGTCCATGAGGACGACGTCGGGCAGCGGCCGGCCGGTGGTCTCCCACTGGCGCAGCAGCTCGACCGCCTGCTGGCCGTCCCCGGCCTCGCCCAGCACCTGCAGGCTGGGCACGCCCGCCACGTACGCCTGCACGCCCCGGCGGACGATCGCGTGGTCGTCGACCAGCAGGACGCCGATCTGCCCGGTCGACGGCGCGGCGTCGGTCGGTCCGGTGCTCATCGGCTCCTCCCCTCACCGCCCGGCGCGGGCAGCGTCACGTCCACGCGCCAGCCGCCGAACGGGCGGGGCCCGGCGACCAGCCGCCCGCCCCAGCGCTCGGCGCGCTCGCGCATCGACACCAGCCCCAGCCTGCCCGAGCCCGGCGCCGGCTCCCCCGGCCCCCGGTCGGGCAGCGCGCCGGTCCCGTCGTCGGTCACCTCGACCACCAGCCCGCCGCCGGTCGCCGGCCGGCGGATGCGCACCACGGCCTCGGTGGCGTGCGCGTGCTTCACGACGTTGTGCAGCGCCTCCTGGACGATCCGGTAGAGGTCCTCCTGCACCTCCACGTCGACGTCGAGGTCGGGGTCGTCGGGTGCGTCGACGTCGACCACCAGCCCGGTGCGCGCCTCGACGCCGGCGGCGTGCGCGGTGACCGCCTCGACCAGGCCGTTCTCCGCCAGGTCCAGCGGGCGCAGCTCGAACACCAGCCCGCGCAGGTCGGCCCGCGCGCTTGCCGCCCGCCCCCCCAGCTCCACGGCGCCGGTGCGCACGGTGCCGGGGTCCGTGTCGGCCCGGGCGACGGGGGTTGGAAGCGCCTCGGCATTAAT
>NZ_JBJGYU010000039.1:0-43480 GCF_054050155.1 Geodermatophilus sp. SYSU D00703
GGGCCGGACCGGGTGCCGTCCGGCTGCCCGGTCCGGATGATCCGGATCATCGCGCGCACCGCCCGGTAGGCGAACACGACCGCGACGACCAGGAAGATCACGCTGATCGTCCCCAGGACGATCTGCAAGGGGCCCATCGAATTCCCTCCCGGACGCCGGTCGACGTCCGTTTGATCCGCCGCCCGCCGGCAGGGCGGGAGGGCGCTTCCCGCGGTTGGCACCATAGCTGCCGCGACGGCAGGCTACTCGCCGGTAACCCGCCCCGTCGGGGTCGCTCGCCCGCTGCCTCGGGCGCGGCCGGTCCGGGCGCTCCCGACGCCGGCCCCGCGTGCGCGGGGTCGCCGTGAACCCGCGGTCGGAGGGGCCGCGGACCACAGCAGCGCGCCGTCGGTCCTCGATCCGTGCCCACCTGCCGCCGAGGTCCGCCTCGACGACCCGCACGACCCGGATGCCGAGCGCCCGCAAGTCGTCCTCGAGTCGCTCCTCGTCCCAGAGGACGCGCTCCGGCGTGCGCCCGCCCCAGGGGTCCCGGTACTCGACCTGCCATCGAACTCCACCGCGACGGCGGCGTCCTCGAACCAGGCGTCGCCGACGGCCAGCAGCCGCCCGTCGGCGCAGATCTCGACCTGCAGCTCCGGGGTCGGCAGCCCGGTGCCGGCGTTGCACAGCCGGCCCCGGGTCTCCAGTGACGACCCGGCCCGCGGCAGTGGGCGCGGTCCCGTCGGCGGATCTGTGGACGGCGGCGCCTCCTTCGCGCTGTGGCAGCCATCCGCGTGCTGTGCGGCGGGGGTGGCTGCAACGACCCGAGGGAGGTCCGCGGGACGGCGGGGCAGCCGGATGTCATCCGGGGGCCCGGGAACACTCCGGGCGGGGCTGCCGTTAGGCTGGGCAGGAAAGTTGAGTGCACCCCGCGCAAGTCGGGTACTCGACTCCCCGAGACACCACGGAACACCCCGGCACACAGGAAGAGAGGCCAGCCCCATGGCTCGAGCGGTCGGTATCGACCTCGGCACCACCAACTCCGTCGTCACCGTCCTCGAGGGCGGCGAGCCGACGGTCATCGCCAACTCCGAGGGCTCCCGCACCACTCCCTCGGTCGTCGCCTTCGCCAAGAATGGCGAGGTCCTCGTCGGCCAGTCGGCGAAGAACCAGGCGGTCACCAACGTCGACCGCACCATCCGCTCCGTGAAGCGGCACATGGGCACCGACTGGAAGTCGCCGGAGATCGACGGCAAGCGTTACACGCCCCAGGAGATCAGCGCCCGCATCCTGCAGAAGCTCAAGCGGGACGCCGAGACCTACCTGGGTGAGACCGTGACCGACGCGGTCATCACCGTCCCGGCCTACTTCGAGGACGCCCAGCGCCAGGCCACGAAGGAGGCCGGCGAGATCGCGGGCCTCAACGTCCTGCGCATCGTCAACGAGCCGACCGCGGCCGCGCTGGCCTACGGCCTGGACAAGGGCGAGACCGAGCAGACGATCCTCGTCTTCGACCTCGGTGGTGGCACCTTCGACGTCTCCCTGCTGGAGATCGGTGAGGGCGTCATCGAGGTGAAGGCCACCGCCGGTGACAACCACCTCGGCGGCGACGACTGGGACGAGCGGATCGTCAAGCACCTGGTGCAGACGTTCAACGCGTCCAACGGCATCGACCTGTCCAAGGACAAGCTGGCCATGCAGCGGCTCCGCGAGGCTGCTGAGAAGGCCAAGATCGAGCTGTCCGGCGCGCAGTCGACCAACGTCAACCTGCCCTACATCACCGCCGGCGCCGAGGGCCCGCTGCACCTCGACGTCACGATGACCCGCGCCGAGTTCCAGCGGATGACCCAGGACCTGCTCGACCGCACCAAGGCGCCGTTCAACCAGGTCATCCGGGACGCCGGCATCACCGTCGGCCAGATCGACCACGTCGTCCTCGTCGGCGGCTCGACCCGCATGCCGGCCGTCACCGACCTGGTCCGCGAGCTGACCGGCGGCAAGGAGCCCAACAAGGGCGTCAACCCCGACGAGGTCGTCGCCGTCGGCGCCGCGCTGCAGGCCGGCGTCCTCAAGGGCGAGGTCAAGGACGTCCTGCTGCTCGACGTCACCCCGCTGTCCCTGGGCATCGAGACCAAGGGCGGGATCATGACCAAGCTCATCGAGCGCAACACCACGATCCCGACCAAGCGCTCCGAGATCTTCACGACGGCCGACGACAACCAGCCGTCGGTGCAGATCCAGGTCTTCCAGGGCGAGCGCGAGATGGCCGCCTACAACAAGAAGCTCGGCATGTTCGAGCTGACGGGTCTGCCGCCGGCGCCGCGCGGCGTGCCGCAGATCGAGGTCGGCTTCGACATCGACGCCAACGGCATCGTGCACGTCACCGCCAAGGACCTCGGCACGGGCAAGGAGCAGTCGATGACCATCACCGGTGGCTCGGCCCTCCCCAAGGACGACATCGAGCGGATGATGCGCGACGCCGAGGCCCACGCCGAGGAGGACAAGCGCCGCCGCGAGGAGGCCGAGACCCGCAACCTGGCCGAGTCGCTGCAGTACCAGACCGAGAAGTTCCTGGCCGAGAACGGCGAGAAGATCCCGGCCGACAAGAAGGAGGAGCTCGGCGAGGCCCTCACCGAGCTGCGCTCGGCTCTCGGCGGCTCGGACATCGCGGCGATCAAGGCCGCGCAGGAGAAGGTCGCCCGCGTCTCGCAGGAGGTCGGCGGGGCGCTGTACGCGCAGCAGGCCGAGGCGCAGAACGCGGCCGGCGCGGCCGGTGCGACCGGCGCGGGAACCCCGGGTGACGCCGGTGCGTCCGGTACGACGACGGGTGACGACGACGTCGTCGACGCCGAGATCGTCGACGAGGACAACGACCGCCGATGACATCGACGACCGACGCTCGCGGAGGTCGACAGTGACACAGAGGGAAGAGGAGCCGCGGGTCGTCATCCGTGACAAGCGGCGCATCGACCCGATCAGCGGCACCGTACGGGAGCCGGCCGGCGAGCAGCCGGCCGGCGCCCGCACGGGCGCACCCGGACCGACCTCGACCGCGCCGGGCCCGGCGCAAGGGGAGCAGATGAGCGAGCAGGAGACCGTCGCCGGCCAGCAGCCGGCCCCGGCGGACGACGACCTTCCCCGCCAGCTGGCGGAGCGGACGGAGGACCTCCAGCGGGTCACCGCCGAGTACGCCAACTACCGCCGGCGGGTGGACCGCGACCGTCAGCTCGTGGTCGACCAGGCCGCCGAGCGGTTCGCCACGCAGCTGTTCCCGATCGTCGACGACATCGAGCGGGCGCGGGACCACGGCGACCTGACCGGTGCCTTCAAGGTGGTCGCCGACCGCGTCCTGGGCCTGCTCGACGGCCTGGGCGTGGAGGCGTTCGGCAAGGCAGGCGACCCGTTCGACCCCTCGCTGCACGAGGCGGTCATGCACGACACCTCGGCCGACGTCGACGTCCCCACGGCCACCACCGTGCTGCGGCAGGGCTTCCGCCGTGGCGACCGGGTGCTGCGGACGGCGATGGTCGCGGTCACCGACCCCGAGCACCCGGGACCCGCCGTCTCGCCCGACGGTGCGGCGGCCGAGGCGGCCGAGGCGGCCCCGGCGCAGCCGGGCGACGGCGCACCGGCGTCCGACTGATGCAGGAAGGGGGCGCCCGATGAGCACCCGGGACTTCATCGAGAAGGACTACTACGCCGCTCTCGGCGTCTCCCAGGACGCCGACGCGGCAGCGATCAAGAAGGCCTACCGCCAGCTGGCGCGCGACCTCCACCCGGACAAGAACCCCGGCAACGCCGAGGCCGAGTCCCGGTTCAAGGAGGTCTCGGAGGCCTACGACGTGCTCTCCGACCCGAAGCGGCGGGCCGAGTACGACGAGGCCCGCCGGCTGTTCGGTGCGGGTGGGGCCGGTGCGCGGGCCGGCTTCCCCGGGGGCTTCCCCGGCGGGGGCGGCGGCGGTCAGCCGTTCGACCTGGGCGACCTGTTCGGCTCCTCCGGCGGCGGGCGCTCGGGCACCGGCGGTCTCGGCGACCTGTTCGGCGGGCTGTTCGGCGGCGGCGGGGGAGCGGGCTCGGCGCGGGCCCGCAGCCAGGCCGCGTCCGGGCCGGCCCGCGGACAGGACGTCGAGACCGAGGCGACGCTGTCGTTCGAGGAGGCCGTCCTCGGCGTGACCGTGCCGCTGCGCATGCAGAGCCCCGGCACGTGCCCGACGTGCGCCGGCAGCGGCGCGCGGCCGGGCACCTCGCCGCACACCTGCCCGGTGTGCCAGGGGGCCGGGGTCACCAGCCGCAGCCAGGGCGCGTTCGCGTTCTCCGAGCCGTGCCGCAACTGCCGCGGCACCGGCACGGTGATCGACGACCCGTGCCCGACCTGCGCCGGCAACGGCGTGACCACGCAGACCCGCACCATCACGGTGCGGATCCCGGCCGGGGTCAAGGACGGCCAGCGCATCCGGCTGGCCGGCAAGGGTGCGCCCGGGCGGCGCGGCGGGCCGGCGGGCGACCTGTTCGTCGTCGTCCACGTGTCCGACCACGACCTGTTCGGCCGCAAGGGCAACGACCTCACGATCACCGTGCCGATCACCTTCCCCGAGGCGACCCTCGGCACCACGCTGACCGTGCCCACGCTGGACGGGAACGTCTCGCTGAAGGTCCCGCCGGGCACGGCCAGCGGTCAGACGCTGCGCGTGCGCGGCCGGGGCGTGCACGGCAAGGGCCGGGCCGGCGACCTGCTGGTGACCGTCGAGGTGGCCGTGCCCAAGCGGCTGTCGCCGGCGGCCGAGGACGCGGTCAAGGTGCTCGACGCCGAGCTCGGTGACCCGCGGCCGCAGATCACCGCGGCGGTCAAGGGGGGTGCCCGGTGACCGCGCCGCCGAACGGGGGCCGCGAGCGGCAGGAGACCGGCCGGTCCGTGGCCGAGGACGCGCCGGTGTTCGTCATCTCCGTGGCCGCCGAGCTCGCCGGCATGCACGCGCAGACCCTGCGTCAGTACGACCGGCTGGGGCTGGTCCGCCCCGGGCGCACCCCCGGTGGCGGCCGGCGGTACAGCCCGCGCGACGTCGCCCTCCTGCGGGAGGTCCAGCGCCTCTCGCAGGAGGACGGCGTCAACCTGGCCGGCATCAAGCGGATCATCGACCTCGAGTCGCAGGTGGAGGCGCTCCAGCAGCGGGTGCAGGAGCTGCTCACCGAACTCGAGCTCGCCGAGGCCCGGCGGATCGCCGCGGAGGCCGCCGTCCAGGCCGGATACGGTCGTGACCTGGTGCCGCTGCGGCCCTCGACCTCGGCGCTGGTCGTCTGGCGCCCCCGGGAGGAACGGTGACCTCACTGGACCCGCACGACGCGATCGTGCGCGTGGAGCGGGAGATCGGCCTCCTGCTGCGCCGCTCCCGGGCCATCTCCGCCCGACTCTCCCGGGAGCTGCACCCCGACCTGGACGGCGCGGCCTACGGCCTGCTCGCCCTCCTGTACGACACCGGCCCCCTGAGGGCCAGTGACCTGGTGGCCCGGCTCGGGCTGGACAAGAGCACGGTGAGCCGTCAGGTCGCCTCGCTGGTCGACCTGGGGCTGGTGACCCGCGAGGCCGACCCGGCCGACGGCCGCGCGCAGGTGCTGCGCACCTCGGAGGAGGGCACGGCGCGGCTCACCCGCATCCGGGAGGCGCGCCGGGCTCGCTGGGAGGCCGACCTGGCCCACTGGCCGAGCGAGGACATCGCGCTGCTCGGCGACCTCCTGGCGCGCCTCAACCGCCTCGGCGAGGCGCGGGACGACGCCGAGACCCGGGAGAGCGCCGTCCGGCGCTGACCGCGTCCCCCTCCCACCCCGGACCCGCGGGTCGGCCTCGCCGCCGACCGCGGGTCCGTGTCGTTCGCGTCGGTGTTCCGTTCGTCACGAGAAGTTGCTGGAAGCAACCATCTAATCGTATGGTTGCAGTCTGCACATACTTCCCGTGGCGAGGAACCCCGTGCCCATCACCCCCGAGACCTGCGACCGGCTGACCGCCGGCGTGTCGCGCATCGTCCGCAGCGGCCGTCACCTGAGCGCCCGCGCCGTCGACGGCGCCCACGGCGACCTGCCGTCCTCCGGCTGGGCGCTGCTCGCGCCCCTGGAGCAGGACGGCGAGCAGCGCTGCAGCGCCCTCGCCGCGCGTGCCGGCATCGACGTCTCCGTGGCCAGCCGGCAACTGGCCGCCCTGGAGCGCGCCGGCTGCGTCGAGCGCCGTCCCGACCCCGACGACGGGCGGGCGAGCCTGCTGCACCTGACCGACGCCGGTGCCGCCGCCCTCGCCGGCAGCCGCGCGGTGCGCTCGCAGTGGGCGACGACCGCGCTGGCCGGCTGGGACGAGGACGACGCGCAGCGGCTCACCGACCTCCTCGACCGCCTCGCGACCGAGCTCGAGCGGTCGGTCGCCGCGTCCTCGGGCCGGGTGGCGTCGTGACCGTCCCCCTCGCCGGCGCCTCGCCCTCCCTCCCCGCCCTCGAACCGTCCAGGAGAAGCGTGACCACCACCCTCGAGCCCTCGGCGGCCGTCCGTCCCGCCGTCGCGACGGCTCCCGTCGAGCAGCAGGGGCGGATGTCCCACCGGCAGATCCTCGAGGCGCTCTCGGGGATGTTGCTGGCGATGTTCGTGGCGTTCCTGTCCTCGACCGTCGTCTCCAACGCGCTGCCGACGATCATCACCGACCTGCGCGGCACCCAGGGGCAGTACACCTGGGTGGTCACGGCGACCCTGCTGGCGAGCACCGCGAGCACGCCGATCTGGGGCAAGCTCAGCGACCTGTTCAGCAAGAAGCTGCTGATCCAGATCTCGATCGTGGTCTTCATCGTCGGCTCGATGCTGGCCGGGCTGGCGCAGTCGGTGGACACGCTCATCGCCTGGCGGGTGCTGCAGGGTCTCGGGCTCGGCGGCATCCAGGCGCTCGTGCAGATCGCGATGGCCGCGATGATCAGCCCCCGGGAGCGCGGCCGGTACTCGGGCCTCATCGGCGCGGTGATGGCGGTGGCCACCGTCGGCGGTCCGCTGATCGGCGGCGTCCTCGTCGACACCGAGTGGCTGGGCTGGCGGTCGGTGTTCTACGTCGGCGTCCCGTTCGCCGTCGTCGCCCTGGTCCTGCTGCAGCGGACCCTGCACCTGCCGGTCACCAAGCGCGCGGTCCGCATCGACTACCTCGGCGCGACCTTCCTGACCGCCGGCGTCTCCGCGCTGTTGATCTGGGTCACCCTGGCGGGCGGGAGCTTCGCCTGGTGGTCGGGCGAGTCGGCGCTGCTCGTGGCCGGCGGGCTGCTGGCCATCGCGGCCTTCGTCGTGACCGAGCTGCGCGCCGCGGAGCCGATCGTCCCGCTCCGGCTGTTCCGCGACCGGACGACGACGCTGGCGATCGTCGCCAGCATCGCGATCGGTGTGGCGATGTTCGGCTCGTCGGTCTTCCTCGGGCAGTACCTGCAGATCTCCCGCGGCCATTCGCCCACGGCGGCCGGCCTGCTGACCATCCCGATGGTGGCCGGGCTGCTGCTCTCCTCGACCGTCTCGGGCCTCCTCATCACCCGCTCCGGGCGGTGGAAGCGCTTCCTGGTCGCCGGCTCGCTGCTGGTGGTCGGCGGGTTCGGGCTGCTGGCGACGGTCGACCACGAGACCGACATGGTGCTGCTCGGCGTCTTCCTCTTCGTGCTCGGCGTCGGCATCGGCATGACGATGCAGAATCTCGTGCTGGCGGTGCAGAACACCGTCGCGGCCCGCGACCTCGGCGCGGCCAGCTCGGCGGTGGCCTTCTTCCGCAGCCTGGGCGGCACGATCGGCGTCTCGGTCCTCGGTGCGGTGCTCAGCTCCCGCGTCGGTGACCTGATCGCACAGGGCCTGGCCGGCGTCCCCGGCGCCGCGCAGGCCGCCGGGTCCGGCGACGTCGGGCTGGCCGACCTCGCCGACGCCCCGCCGGCGATCCGCTCGCTGATCCAGGTCTCCTACGGCGACGCGACCGGTCGGGTGTTCCTCATCTCCGCCGTCATCTCGGTCGTGGCGGTGCTGGCCATCCTCTTCATCCGCGAGGTGGCACTGCGCACCGAGAGCGGCGACGAGCGGCTGCGCGGCGGCCGCTGAAGACCGCGCACGCACGTCGACGGCCCGCCCCTCACGCAGAGGGGCGGGCCGCCAGGCCCCCTGCAGGGCCCGCCGCGAGCGTGCGAGCGGTGGGGGCAGGGGGTCCTTCTACTACTCGAGCGCCGCGTCGAGGGTGACCTCGTCGACGCCGGCCAGCGCCTTGCTCACCGGGCAGCCGACCTTGGCGGCCTGGGCGGCCTTCTCGAAGCCGGCGGCGTCGAGGCCCTCCACCTCACCGCGGACGGTGAGGGCGATCTTCGTGATGTGCGGTCCGCCGTCCTTCTGGCCCAGCGTGACCTCGGCGGTGATCTCCAGGGCCTGCGGGGTGCCGCCGGCCTTGCCGATCTCGTTGGACAGCGCCATCGCGAAGCAGGACGAGTGGGCCGCGGCGATCAGCTCCTCGGGGCTGGTCGTGCCGCCGGCGTCCTCGGCCGCGCGCTTCGGGAACGAGACCTCGTAGGTGCCGACCTTCGAGCTGGACAGCTCGACCTGGCCGGACCCCTCCTGCAGGGTGCCGTTCCAGGCGGTGCGAGCGGTGCGGGCGGGCATGTCGTCCCTCCTCCTCGTGCGGGTCGTCGAGGAGCGGCTACCCGGGTCGGTCGGGCGCAACCACCCTGGTCAGTTGGTGCTGACGCGCTCGGTGACCAGGTTGAGCTTGGCCCGCAGGTCGGCGAACTCCTCGCGGTCGAGGTCGAGCGCACAGATGATCTCCCCGGAGATCGACTCGGCGCGGTCCCGCAGGGTCCGGCCGGCGTCGGTCAGGGCGATGGAGACCGAGCGCTCGTCCTCCACCCGCCGGTGACGGGTCACCAGGCCGGCGGCGGTGAGCCGCTTGAGCAGGGGGGAGAGCGTGCCGCTGTCGAGGGACAGGCGCGCGCCGAGCTGCCCGACGGTCTGGTTGTCGGTCTCCCAGAGCAGCATCATGACGAGGTACTGGGGGTAGGTCAGCCCGATCGCGTCGAGGAGCGGGCGGTAACGCGCCGTCATCGCCCGGGAGGCGGCGTAGAGCGCGAAACACAGCTGGTCCTCGAGGACAGCGCTCGGTGCCGGCAGTCGGGTCACGCCGGCGAGTCTAGGCCGTCCACCGAGGTCGCTACCCAGGGTTGCCCCCGGGATGACCTCGGCGGAGGGGAGCCGCCCGGCTCCTGCGGTGAGGACGCGCAGCGAGGTTGAGTGGAACAGACTCAACTCCGCGTACGTTGGACGAGGCGACAACCCCGGCCGGGACCACCGGCCCCTCCCGGAGAGGACCGTCCCCACCGACCATGCAGAGCAAGCTCACCACCCGTTCGCAGGAGGCGATCGCGGCCGCCCAGCGGCTGGCGGTCGACCGCGGCCAGGCGGCCCTCGAGCCGCTGCACCTGCTCGTCGCCCTCCTCGAGCAGTCCGACGGCATCGCCGGCCCGCTGCTCAAGGCCGTGGGAGCCGACGCTGCCGACGTCCGCGCCAAGGCCGAGGCCGCCATCCGGCGGCTGCCCAGCGTCAGCGGTGCGACCGTGCCCGCGCCCTCGCCGTCCCGCGAGCTGCTGCGGGTGCTCAACGCCGCCGGTGAGCAGGCCAGCGCCCTGGGCGACGAGTACGTCTCCACCGAGCACCTCCTGGTCGGCCTCGCCGAGGTCGAGGGGGAGGCCGCCATGGTGCTGAAGAGCGCCGGCGCCACCCGCGACGCGCTCCTGGCCGCCTTCCGCACCGTGCGCGGCAACCGCAGGGTCACCTCGCCCGATCCGGAGGGCACCTTCCAGGCGCTGGAGAAGTACGCCGTCGACCTGACCGCGCGGGCTCGCGAGGGCAAGATCGACCCGGTCGTCGGCCGCGACACCGAGATCCGCCGGGTCGTGCAGGTGCTGTCCCGGCGCACCAAGAACAACCCGGTGCTCATCGGCGAGCCCGGCGTCGGCAAGACGGCGATCGTCGAGGGCCTCGCGCAGCGGATCGTGGCCGGCGACGTCCCCGAGAGCCTCAAGGGCAAGCGACTCATGGCGCTGGACCTGGCCTCGATGGTCGCCGGCGCGAAGTACCGCGGTGAGTTCGAGGAGCGGCTGAAGGCCGTCCTCCAGGAGATCACCGAGTCCGAGGGCGAGATCGTCACGTTCATCGACGAGCTGCACACGATCGTCGGTGCGGGCGCGACCGGCGACTCCGCGATGGACGCCGGCAACATGATCAAGCCGATGCTGGCCCGCGGCGAGCTCCGGATGGTCGGCGCGACCACGCTCGACGAGTACCGCGAGCACATCGAGAAGGACCCGGCGCTCGAGCGGCGCTTCCAGCAGGTCTTCGTCGGCGAGCCGAGCGTCGAGGACACCATCGGCATCCTCCGCGGCCTCAAGGAGCGCTACGAGGTGCACCACGGTGTCCGGATCACCGACGCCGCCATCGTCGCCGCCGCCACCCTGTCGGACCGGTACGTCACGGCCCGGTTCCTGCCGGACAAGGCGATCGACCTGGTCGACGAGGCCGCCAGCCGGCTGCGGATGGAGATCGACAGCCGGCCGGTCGAGGTCGACGAGGTGGAGCGCGCCGTCCGCCGGCTGGAGATCGAGGAGATGGCGCTGGCCAAGGAGGACGACCCGTCGTCCGTCCAGCGGCTGGCGGCGCTGCGCGCCGACCTGGCCGACAAGCGCCAGCAGCTCGACGAGCTGACCGCCCGCTGGCAGCAGGACAAGAACGCGATCGTCCGCATCCAGCAGATCAAGGAGGAGCTGGAGCGGGCGCGCCTGGAGGCCGAGCGGGCCGAGCGGGACGGCGAGCTGGCCAAGGCCGCCGAGCTGCGCTACGGCCGGCTGCCGCAGCTGGAGAAGGCGCTGGCCGACGCCGAGGCGTCGGTCGCGAGCGGCGACTCGATGCTCAAGGAGGAGGTCGGCCCCGACGACATCGCCGAGGTCGTCCAGGCCTGGACCGGCATCCCCGCGGGCCGGCTGCTCGAGGGGGAGACCCAGAAGCTGCTGCGGATGGAGGAGGAGCTCGGCCGGCGGGTCGTCGGCCAGCCCGACGCCGTCCGGGCGGTCTCCGACGCCGTCCGGCGCGCGCGGTCCGGGGTGTCCGACCCCGACCGGCCCACCGGCTCGTTCCTGTTCCTCGGCCCCACCGGCGTCGGCAAGACCGAGCTGGCCAAGGCGCTGGCGGAGTTCCTGTTCGACGACGAGCGGGCGATGGTCCGCATCGACATGAGCGAGTACTCCGAGAAGCACTCGGTGGCCCGGCTGGTCGGTGCCCCGCCCGGCTACGTGGGCTACGAGGCCGGCGGTCAGCTGACCGAGGCGGTGCGGCGGCGGCCCTACACGGTCGTCCTGCTCGACGAGGTGGAGAAGGCCCACCCGGACGTCTTCGACGTGCTGCTGCAGGTCCTGGACGACGGCCGGCTCACCGACGGCCAGGGGCGGACGGTGGACTTCCGCAACACCATCCTGATCCTGACGTCGAACCTGGGGTCGCAGATCATCGCCGACCAGGCGCTCCCCGAGGAGCGGCGGCGGGAGGGCGTGCTCGACGTCGTGCGGGTGCACTTCAAGCCGGAGTTCCTCAACCGGCTCGACGACGTCGTGGTCTTCCGCGCGCTGGGCAGCGAGGAGCTGGCCGGCATCGTCGACATCCAGGTCGGCGTGCTCGCCCGCCGGCTGGCGGCCCGCCGGCTGGCCCTGCGGGTCACCGACGCCGCCCGAGAGTGGCTGGCGATCAACGGGTTCGACCCGGTCTACGGCGCCCGGCCGCTGCGGCGGCTGGTCCAGTCGGCCATCGGCGACCAGCTGGCCAAGGCCCTGCTGGCCGGCGACATACGGGACGGCGACGAGGTCGTCGTCGACGCGCCGGAGGACCTCTCCGTCGACGGGCTGACCGTCTCCCGCGGCTAGTACGGACCGCACCACGGGCCCGCCGTCCCTCCCCGGGACGGCGGGCCCTGCGTCGTTCCGGTCTCGATGGGCGCCGGAGCCTGGCCCCGTCCGGCCGCGTGGGTGATCATTCCGCCGACACAGCGGACGGACAGGGAGCGCAGGAGATGACCTCAGGTCAGGGCGGCCAGGGTGGCTCGGCTGGTGAGGGCGGGTCGGCCGGCCAGGAGCCGCAGCAGGGCTGGCAGCCGCCGCAGCAGGGCTGGCCGACGCCGCCCCCGCAGGGCTGGCAGACGCCGCCCCCGCAGGGGTGGCAGGCCCCGCCCCCGCCGCAGTACGGCTACGCGCCGGCTCCGCCCGCCCCCGGGCACACACCCCAGGCGGCCCCGCCGCGGCCGGACTCGGTGCGCTTCGGCGTCGGCGCCTTCATCGCCAACCTGCTGCTCGGCCTGGTCGGCTCGGTGGTGGTGTTCTCGACCATCGACTCGCTGATCGACGACGAGTTGGCGAACTCCGGCGTCGAGGTGTCGGCGGACGCCGTCCAGGGGGTGCTGGTCGTGAGCGCGGTCATCGGGCTGCTCTTCGTCGCGCTCGAGGCGCTGTTCATCTGGTTCGCGTGGAACGGCCGCAACTGGGCGCGGATCGTGCTGTTCGTCCTCGGCGCGCTCGGCATCATCAGCGGGCTGTCGGCGCTGGCCCAGCCCACGACCGGCTTCCTCACCGCGCTCTCGGTCTTCCAGATGCTGCTGGCGATCGTCGGCATCGTGCTGCTGGCCCGGCCGCAGTCCACCGAGTGGTACCGCACCATGGGCTGGCGCCGGGCCGCGGGACTGCGCTGACCGACGCGCCGCCCCCAGGCGGGCGGCGGGGCCGCACCGCCCCCGCCGCCCTCGCCGGCCTGCTGGCCGCTGCGGTGGCCCTCGGGGTCGGCGAGCTGGCGGCGGGGCTGGTCGGCCCGCAGGCCTCGCCCGTGGTCGCGGTCGGGGACCGGGTCGTCACCCTGGTGCCACAGCCGGTCACCCGGTTCGCGATCGAGACCTTCGGGAACCGGGACAAGGCCGTCCTCGTCGGCGGCACCCTGCTCGTGATCGCCGCCGTGGCCGCGGGGCTGGGCGTCGCCGCGCTCCACCGCCGGTCGGTCGGGGAGGCCGGCATCGCGCTGCTCGGCGTCCTGGGAGCGCTCGCCGCGGCCACCGGCCCCGCGGGCGGACCGCTCGACGCCCTGCCGTCGCTGGTGGGCGCCGCGGCCGGGATCGGCGCGCTGCGGCTCCTGCTGGCCGCGCTGACCGGCCCCACCGGAGGCGAGCGCACGGGCGAGGGGCTGGACCGGCGCAGCTTCGTCCTCACCGGCGCGGCCGCGCTCGGGGCCGCCGTCGTCGCGGGGGGCGTCGGGCGGCTGCTGCTTCGCCGCCTGGACGTCGGCGACGCCCGCGCCGACCTCGTCCTCCCCGACCCCGCCTCCCCGGCCGCCCCGCTGCCCCCGGGTGCCGACCTGGCCCGGCAGGTCGAGGGCCTGACCGCGCTGGTCACCGCGAACCGCGACTTCTACCGGATCGACACCGCGCTGACCGTGCCGCAGGTCCGCCCGGCCGACCACGTACTGACGGTCACCGGCATGGTCGACGCCCCGCGCACGCACACGCTCGACGAACTGCTCGGCCGCGGCGACCTGATCGAGCGCGACGTCACGCTGACCTGCGTCTCCAACGAGGTCGGCGGCGGCCTGGCCGGGACGGCGCGCTGGCTCGGCGTCCCGCTCGGCGCCTTCCTCCGCGAGCACGGCGTCTCGCCGCGGTCGGACCAGCTGCTCTGCCGGTCGGCCGACGGCATGACCATCGGCGCCCCGACACGGTCGGCGCTCGCCGTCGAGGACGCGATGCTCGCCGTCGGGATGAACGGCGAGCCGCTGCCGGTCGAGCACGGCTTCCCGGTGCGGATGCTCATCCCCGGCCTCTACGGCTACGTCTCCGCCTGCAAGTGGCTGACCGGCATGGAGGCGACCACCTTCGCCGCGTCCGCCGCGTACTGGGTGCAGCGCGGCTGGGCCGCCGAGGGGCCGATCCGGGTGGCCTCACGCATCGACACCCCGGTGCCGCTGCGCGGCTTCCCGGCCGGGCGCCGGGCGATCGCGGGGGTCGCCTGGGCGCAGACGCGCGGGATCGCCGCCGTCGAGGTCCGGGTGGACGACGGCGAGTGGCTGCCCGCGCGGCTCTCCCCGCAGGTGGACGCCGACGTCTGGCGCCAGTGGGTGCTGCCGTACGACTTCGCGCCGGGGTCCCACCAGCTGACCGTGCGCGCGACCACGGCCGACGGCGAGGTGCAGACCGCCGACCGGGCCGACCCGTTCCCCTCCGGCGCCACCGGCCTGCACTCGATCCGGGTGGTCGTCACCTGATCGCCGGGCGGGCGTGGTGCCCGGCGCCTCCGCAGCGGGCGGGGATGATGACGGGCGTCCAGGACGAAGGAGCTCCATCCCCGTGAAGCGCACCCCCTCCCGCCGCGCCCTGCTCGCCGCCGTCGCGGCCCTGGCGGTCCCGCTGGGCGCCTGCGGCTCGGGCGACTCCGCTCCGGCCGACGACCCCGCCGCGGAGCGGCCCCCCGCCCCGGTGGCGACCACCACGGCGGCGCCGGTGACCGGGCCCATCGGTGCGGCCTGTGCGGCGCTTCCCGCCGAGGGGGAGAGCAGCGTCGCCGGCATGGCCGACGACCCGCTGGCCACCGCGGCCGGCAACAACCCGCTGCTGACGCACCTGACCACCTCCGTGCAGACCGCCATGCTGGTCGACTCGCTCAACACGACGGAGGACATCACCGTGCTGGCCCCGCTGAACGAGGCGTTCGAGGCGGTGCCGCCGGAGGAGATCGCCGCGCTGCAGAGCGACACCGCCCGACTGACCGCCGTCCTCACCCACCACGTCATCGCGGGCCGGCTCGGTCCGGAGGAGCTCGCCGGCACGCACGCGACGCTGGCCGGTGACGAGGTGACGGTGGAGGGCTCGGGCGAGCTCTTCACCGTCTCCGCCGACCAGACGCTCGTCGGCGCCGAGGACGCCACGGTCCTGTGCGGCAACCTCCAGACGGCGAACGCGACCGTCTACCTGGTCGACGAGGTGCTCGCCCCGGCCGACTGAGCCGCGGACCGCCCGCCGTCAGTTGCGTCGGGCGACGGCGGTGTTCAACGCGGTCGCGAACGCCGTCCACGCCGCGTAGGGCGCGAGGGCGGTCGCGGCCGGGCCGCTGACCGCGGCCGCGCGACGGACCAGGTCCGCGGTGGAGGCGGTGAGGACGGCGCACTCCGCTGCGGCGGCCCACGGCCGGTGCGCCCGGAAGAACAGCGGCGTCCACCCCGCGTTGAGGACCAGGTTCAGCGCGTACGCGCGGGCGAAGGGACGGCGTCCCTCCCCGGCGGAGGTGAGCACCTCGCCGGCGGCCCAGGCCATCGCGGCGTAGAGGGCGGTCCACACGATGCCGAAGGTCTGCGGCGGTGGGTACCAGGACGGCTTGTCCAGGCGGCGGAACCACCGGCTGCCGGGGTCGGTGGCCAGCCCGCCCAGCACGGCGGCGGCCAGCGGGCCGGCAGCGGCGGCGAGTCGCGTCCGGGAGAGCGCCATGTCCCATCGTGGTCCCTCAGTAGGGTCGGGCGCATGAGAAAGGACCCCGTCCCTCCCCACCCCTCGTCCCTCGGGGCGGGCCCCTGGGGCGGGGCCACCACGCCCGACCGCGACCGGCTGCTCGAGCTCATCGTCGAACTCGCCGTGGTGCACGGGCGGGTCACCCTCTCCTCGGGGCGCGAGGCCGACTGGTACATCGACATGCGCCGGCTGACCCTCCACCACGAGGGCGCCCCGCTGGTCGGGCGGGTGATGCGCCAGCTCACCGGCGACCTGCGCTACGACGCCGTCGGAGGGCTCACCCTCGGCGCGGACCCGGTCGCGACCGCCATGCTGCACGCGGCGGCCGCCGGCGAGGGCTTCCTCGACGCGTTCGTCGTCCGCAAGGCGGGCAAGGCGCATGGGCTGCAGCGGCGGATCGAGGGGCCGGACGTCGAGGGCCGCGCCGTCCTGGTCGTGGAGGACGTCTCCACCACCGGCTCCAGCCCGCTGACCGCGGTCGAGGCGCTCCGGGAGGCCGGGGCGGAGCCGATCGCGGTCGCCGTGATCGTCGACCGGGGCGGGCGGGCCGCGGTCGAGGAGGCCGGCCTGGAGTACCGCGCCGCCTTCACCCTCGCGGACCTCGGCCTGCGGTGACGGGGCTCCGGCCTCGGCCGGCGGTGGGCGGGCGGCGGGGCCGTACGGTGTGGCGATGACCACGGTGACGACGGCGTGGGTGGCCGAGCTGGCCGACGCGCTGGGCTCCGACAGCGTCCTGACCGACCCCGACGTCACCGCCTCCTACGCCCGCGACCAGGCCATGCTCGCCGAGTCCGGGACGCCCGCGGCGGTCGTCTTCCCCCGCAGCACCGCCGAGGTGGCCGCGGTCATGCAGGTGGCCTCGCGGCACGGCGTCCCGGTCGTCCCGCGCGGCGCCGGGTCGGGCCTGGCCGGGGCCGGCAACGCCGTCGACGGCGCGATCACGCTGGTGACGACCCGCATGGACGCCGTGCTGGAGGTGTCCCCGGGCGACCGGCTGGCCGTCGTCCAGCCCGGGGTGGTGAACAAGCAGCTGCGCGACGCGGTGGCCGGCTCCGGGCTCTTCTACCCGCCGGACCCCTCCAGCTACGACTGGTGCACCATCGGCGGCAACCTCTCCACGAACTCCGGCGGGCTGTGCTGCGTCAAGTACGGCGTCACCACCGACTACGTGCTCGGCCTGGAGGTCGTCCTCGCCGACGGGCGGGTGCTGCGCACCGGGCGGCGCACCGTCAAGGGCGTCGCAGGCTACGACCTGGCCCGGCTGTTCGTCGGCTCGGAGGGCACCCTCGGCGTCATCACCGAGGCCACGCTCGCGCTGCGCCCGGCCCCGCAGCAGCCGGTCACCCTGGCCGCCACCTTCGCCACCACCGCCCGGACCGGGCAGGTCGTCGAGCGGGTGGTCACCAGCGGCCTGGTGCCCAGCCTGCTGGAGGTCATGGACAACACCTGCATCTGCGCCGTCGACGACCTGCTGCGCGCCGACCTCGACCGCGACGCGCACGCACTGCTGGTCGCCCAGTCCGACACCGGCGGGGAGGCCGCCGTCCGGGAGATCGAGGCGCTCGCGCAGCTGTGCCGCGACGCCGGGGCCGACTTCGTGCACACCACTGACGACCCCGCCGAGGGCGACCTGCTGCTGGCCGCCCGCCGCATGGCGCTCCCGGCCCTGGAGCGGCTGGGCACCACGCTCATCGACGACGTCGCCGTGCCGCGCTCGCGGGTCGCCGCGTTCATCGACGGCTGCGACACGATCGCGGGCGAGCGCGGGCTGACCGTCGGCGTCGTCGGGCACGCCGGTGACGGCAACATGCACCCGACGATCTGCTTCGACCCGGCAGACACCGCCCAGCGCGACCGGGCGTTCGCCGCGTTCGACGACATCCTGGAGCTGGGCCTGTCCCTCGGCGGCACGATCACCGGGGAGCACGGCGTGGGCTCGCTCAAGGTCGACTGGCTGGAGCGGGAGGTCGGCCCGGTGTCGCTGGAGGTGCACCGGTCGATCAAGGACGCCCTCGACCCGGCCGGGCTGCTCAACCCCGGCAAGGTGCTGCGACGCCGCTGAGCGCCCCGGGTGACACGCTGACCCCATGAGCACAGAACGGCTGCTCGTCGTCGGCGGGGACGCCGCGGGGATGTCCGCGGCCGCGCAGGCCCGGCGGCTGCGCAGCCCCACCGACCTCGCGATCACCGTCCTCGAGCAGGGCGCGGAGGTCTCCTACTCCGCCTGCGGCATCCCCTACTGGGTGGGCGACGTGGTGCCGGACCGGGACCGGCTGATCGCGCGCACGCCGCACGAGTTCGCCGCGCACGACATCGAGGTGCGCACCGGCACGAGGGCCGCGGCGATCGACCTCGATGCCGGCACCGTGCGCACCGGCACCGGCGAGACGCTGGGCTACGACGCGCTGGTCGTCGCCACCGGCGGCCGGCCGCTGCGGCCGGGGGTCCCCGGGCTGGACGCCGACGGGGTGCACGGCGTGCACCGGCTGGCCGACGGCGCCGCCATCCGGGCCGCGGTCGCCGCAGGGGCCCGCCGTGCGGTGGTGCTCGGCGGCGGCTACATCGGCCTGGAGATGGCCGACGTCCTCTCCGCCCGCGGCCTCGCGGTCACCGTCGTCCTCGCCGACCCCCTGCCGATGGCGCTGCTGGACGCCGACATGGGGGAGCGGGTCTGCAAGGCCATGGGCGACATGGGCATCGACGTCCAGCCGAACCAGCCGGTGCGCGAGATCGAGACCGACGCCGACGGGGTGGTCCGGGCGGTGCGCACCGACGCCGGCAGCTACCCCTGCGACCTCGTCGTCCTCGGCCTGGGCATGGGCCCGGAGGTGGAGCTGGCCCGGGACGCCGGCCTGCGGCTGGGCCCGACGGGGGCGATCGACGTCGACCGCACGCAGCGCTCCCGCTCGCACCCGGAGGTGTTCGCCGCGGGCGACTGTGCGCAGACCTTCTCGCGGCTCACCGGCGACCCGGTGCACGTCGCGCTCGGCACGCACGCCAACAAGCAGGGCCGGGTCGCGGGCTCGGTGATCGGCGGCCGGCCGGCCCGGTTCGCCGGCGTCCTCGGCACCGCGCTGACGACGATCGGCGACCTGGAGATCGGCCGCACCGGCCTGTGCACGACCCAGGCCGAGCAGGCCGGCTACGACGTCCGCACCGAGACGATCGAGAGCACCACCCGCGCCGGCTACTACCCGGGGGCGGAGCCGATCGCGGTCAAGCTGGTCAGCGACCGCGACCCGGGCCGGCTGCTCGGCGCCCAGGTCGTCGGCGGGCCCGGCAGCGGCAAGCGGATCGACGTCCTGGCCACGGCCATCTGGGCGGGCCTGACGGCGGAGGAGTTCGCCGGCTCCGACCTGGCCTACGCGCCGCCGTTCTCCCCGGTCCACGACCCCGTGCTCGTCGCCGCCCGCGTGGCCAGCCGGTCGGAGCGGGGGTGACGACCGCCGAGGAGGTCCGGGGCGCCGACTGGTACGGCGAGGACCTCTCCGGCCGGGTGCACACCGGCGTGGTCTTGAGCGACGTCGACCTGTCCGAGACCACCGGCGAGGGGGCGGCCTTCACCGACTGCGTGTTCCGCGACTGCCGGTTCAACGTCGCCGACCTCACCGACGCGGCGTTCGTGAACTGCACGTTCACCGGCTGCTCGTTCTTCGACGCCACCCTCACCGACTGCAAGCTCGTCGGCTCGCGGTTCGAGCGGTGCACCTTCGACCTGCTCACCGTGACCGGCGGCGACTGGTCGTTCGTCGCCCTGCCGGAGGCGGACCTCCGCCGCGCCGGCCTCACCGGCGCCCGCATGCGGGAGGCCGACCTGACCGGGCTGCGCGCCGCCGGGGCGACGCTGACGCACCTGGACCTCTCCGCCGCCGACCTCGACGGCGCCGACCTCTCCGGCGCGGACCTGCGCGGCAGCGACCTGTCCGCGGTCGACCCCCGGCGGGTGGAGCTGACCGGTGCGCGGGTCGACGTCGTCGGCGCGGTCACGCTGGTGACCGCGCTCGGCCTGCGCGTGGAGCCCGCCGCGGACGAGTAGCGGGTGTCGCCGCGCGCAGCGGCGGCGGGATACTGGCCGCCGAGCAAGCGCCGTCCCCGACGCAGAGGAGTGCCTCGCATGCCCATCGCGACCCCAGAGGTCTACGCCGACATGATCCGCCGGGCCAAGGAGGGCGGCTTCGCCTATCCGGCGATCAACTGCACCTCCTCGGAAACGGTCAACGCGGCCCTGCGCGGCTTCGCCGACGCCGGGAGCGACGGCATCATCCAGTTCTCGACCGGCGGCGCGGAGTTCGCCTCCGGCACGCGGGTGAAGGACATGGTCACCGGTGCGGTCGCCATGGCCGAGTTCGCGCACGTCGTGGCCGAGAAGTACCCGGTCAACGTCGCGCTGCACACCGACCACTGCCCCAAGGACAAGCTCGACGCCTACGTACGGCCGCTCATCGCGCTGTCGAAGGACCGGGTGGACGCCGGCCAGGCGCCGCTGTTCCAGTCGCACATGTGGGACGGCTCGGCCATCGACCTGCACGAGAACCTGCACATCGCCGAGGAGCTGATCGACAAGGCCGCCGCGGCCAAGATCGTGCTCGAGCTGGAGATCGGCGTCGTCGGCGGCGAGGAGGACGGCGTCGCGCACGACATCAACGAGAAGCTCTACACCGCCCCCGGCGACTTCGTCGCCACCGCCAAGGCGCTCGGCCTCGGCGAGCGCGGCGTCTACCTGCTCGCGGCCACCTTCGGCAACGTGCACGGCGTCTACAAGCCGGGCAACGTCAAGCTCCGCCCGGAGATCCTCAAGCAGGGCCAGGACGTCGTGGCCCAGGAGTTCGGCCTCGGCGACGGCGCCAAGCCCTTCAACTTCGTCTTCCACGGCGGCTCGGGCTCGCTGCAGTCGGAGATCCGCGAGGCGCTGTCCTACGGCGTGGTGAAGATGAACGTCGACACCGACACCCAGTACGCCTTCACCCGCCCCATCGCAGGGCACGTGTTCACCAACTACGACGGCGTCCTGAAGGTCGACGGCGAGGTCGGCAACAAGAAGGCCTACGACCCGCGCACCTACATGAAGCTGGCGGAGACCAACATGGCCGCGCGCGTCGTCGAGGCGTGCGAGGACCTGCTGTCGGCCGGCCAGTCGCAGGGCGCCTGATGGTGCACCCGCACGTCAACCTGCTGGGCGAGCCCCCGGCGACGCTGCTGCCGGCGAACCCGGAGGCCGACGCCGAGCTGGCCGAGGGCACCCCGGCGGCCGAGGTCGCGTCCCGGCACCCGACGGTGAGCGCGGCGTGGGCGGCGCTGGCCGAGGAGGCGCTCGACCGCCCGGAGCGCGAGTTGCGGGACACGATCGAGGCGTACGCCTACGCCCGCACCGGTTACCACCGCGGGCTGGACGCGCTGCGCCGCAACGGCTGGAAGGGGCACGGCCCGGTGCCGTGGTCGCACGAGCCCAACCGGGGCTTCCTGCGCTGCGTGACGGCGCTGGCCCGGGCCGCGGAGGCCATCGGCGAGACCGCGGAGCAGGAGCGGCTGACCGAGCTGTTGCGCGACAGCGACCCGAACCTCGCGCCCTGAGCCCGGGGGCCCGGAGGGGCGGAGACGGGAGTCTCCGCCCCTCCGGGGCGGACTCAGCCCTGCAGCAGCTGCCAGCCCAGCCGGACGATGAGGACCCCGACGACGGCGAGGAACACGACCCGGACGAAGCCGCTGCCCGCGCCGACGGCCGTCCTGGCCCCGAGGTAGCCGCCGGCGAGGTTGGCCACGCCCATGACCAGGCCCAGCGCCCACAGCACCGACCCGTCGATCGCGAAGACGACGAGCGCGCCGACGTTGGTGGCCAGGTTGACGATCTTGGCGGTGGCGCTGGCCTCGAGGAACGCGAAGCCGAGCAGCCCCACCAGGGCGAAGACGAGGAACGCGCCGGTGCCGGGGCCGGCGATGCCGTCGTAGAACCCGATCACCGCCCCCACCAGGCCCGCGACCACCGTGTGCCGGTGACCGCTGAACCGCAGCGCGGTGACGTCGCCGACGCTCGGCCGCAGCAGGGTGTAGACGGCCACGACCACGAGGGCGAGCAGCACGATCGGCTCGAGCACGCCGTCGGGCACCGCCGCTGCCGACAGCGCACCCGCGGCGGAGCCGATCGCCGCCACCGCGGCCATGGGCAACGCCGTCGCCAGCCCCGGCCGGACCCGCCGGTAGTAGGTGGCCGCACTCGTCGCGGTGCCCATCGCGCTGGAGATCTTGTTGGTGGCCAGCGCCTGGACCGTCTCCAGCCCGGGCACCAGCAGCAGCGCGGGCAGCTGGATGAGTCCTCCGCCGCCGACCACCGCGTCGATCCAGCCGGCGGCGAACGCGGCGAGGACCAGGAGGACCACGGTGACCGCACTCAGCGAGCCGAGGGTGGTCACCTCCGCAGCCTCTCATCCGCCGTCCCGCCGTCCGCCGCGCGGAGGACGCCCCCCGGCTCCCGCGGGGCGGGCACGGGACCCCGGCGTCGTCCGGTAGGACGACGGCATGACCCCGGACCACTCGCCCCGCGCCGTCGTCGACCGGCTGCGGCCGCTGCTGCTGGCCGTGCACCAGGCGCTGTCCGCAGGCGTCCGGGTCAGCGCGGCGATCCACGCCGAGCGTGGCTGGAACCCGTCGGCCGACCGCCACCTCGACCACCAGCTGGTCCGGCGCGAGGCGATGGAGCGGCTCAAGCCCTGGGGTGCCCGGCCCGAGGACGACGAGCCCTCCGACCCCCTGCTGACCCGGCAGCTGGAGTTCGTCGACACCAGCACCGACAACCTCGGCCTGCCGATGAGCGGGCTCATCCTGCGCACCCCCACCGACGTGGTCCGGGTCTGGCGGTCCGACGACGGGGAGCTGCCCGCGGCGGCCACCGACGGCCTGCGCGCCTTCTACCGGCAGGCGCCGAGCCGGCAGCTGCAACTCCACCTCGACGACCGGCCCGACGAGACCCGCCCGGCGCCCGGCCACCTCGCGCTGCTGTGGGCCGACGCCGGTGCCGTCCTCACCCGCTTCGACCTGGTGCGACCCGGTGGGCACGCCGGCCGGCGGGTCCAGGTCGACTGGCACGTCGACCTGCTGCAGCGGCTGCTCCCCGCTGCCTGAGGGGTCAGGCGGCGTCCCGGACGGCCTCGTCGGCGTGCGCGATGTGCGCCAGCTCCCGCCAGATCAGCGCCAGGACGACCGCGGAGCCGACGAAGGCGAACCAGAAGGGGCCCGTGACGCCCCAGGCGCGGGCGAGGACGCCGCCGAGCGCCTGGCCCACCACCAGCCCGCCGAACAGGCCGATCGAGTACAGGCTGCCGACGCGGCCCTGCAGCTCGGTCGGCACCGCGCGCATGCGGACGGTGCGCGAGGTCGTCCCCCAGACGAACGCGTGCGCGCCGAAGACGAAGAGGATCGCCATCGCCACCCAGGCGGTCGTGGTGACGGCGAGTGCCAGGTGCGTGAGGGTCTCCAGCAGCAGCCCCACCCGCATGATCGCCGCGAGGCTGGCGTGCCGCTCGAGCCAGTCGTAGGACGCCGTCCCAGCCAGCCCGCCGAGGGCGAACACGGTGGTGAGCAGCCCGAACCCGACGGGCCCCAGGTCCAGGCGCTCGGCCGCGTAGAGCACCAGGACCGACCACGCCGCACCCCATGTGACGTTGAAGCCGACGATCGTGAGGGTCAGCGTGCGGACGGCGGCGTTCTGCCACGTCCAGCGCAGCCCCTCGACGACGTCCCGGCGCAGGTGCGGGCGGGCGCCCGGTCGCTCGACCGGCGGCAACCGCAGGCGAGCGACCAGCACCGCGCCGAGCGCGACGCACGCCGCCTGGGTGGCGAAGGGCCAGGCCGCCCCGGCCGCGAACAGGGCCGCGCCGACGGCAGGGCCGACCAGCTGATTGGCCGTCAGCGCGCCGGCGGACAGCCGGGCGTTGCCGATGCCCAGGTCGGCCTGCGCCACGACCATCGGCAGCAGCGTGCCGGCGGTGGTGTCGGCGAACACCTCCGCCGTCCCGTGCAGGAACATCGCGGTGAGCACGACCGGGACGTTCACCGTGCCGGTGACCAGGGTGACCGTGAGGACGGCGAGGACCGCGGCGCGCGCCAGGTCGACGGCGACCACCAGGCGCCGCCGGTCCACTCGGTCGGCCAAGGCGCCGGCGTGGAGCCCGAACAGCAGCCACGGCAGCGACTGCAGGAGGGCGGCGAGGGCGACGAGGACGGGGTCGCGGGTCGCGGAGGCCACCAGCAGCGGCCCCGCCGCCAGGCCGATGCCGTCCCCCAGGTTGCTGGTCCAGGACGAGGCGACCAACCACCGGAACGAGCGACCCATCCGGGCCGGGAACACCGCCTCGACCAGTCGGCCCACGAGGAGCAGACCCTAGGCGCCGGCGTCCGCCGTGCTGCCGAGCCGCGCCGCCGCCCGGCCCGGTGCTCCGGGCGGGCGGTGCGGAGGCGGGTGTGCATCGAGACTCCTCGAGGTCTCGGGCCAGCCGGTCGACGACCGGCCGCTGGAGGGTTGGTCGACCCGCCCGCGCCCGGGTTCCGCGGCCCCGCCCCCTCAGAGCTGGGGGTGCGGCCCGACGGTGGCGCGGTTTCACGCACAGTGATCGTTCGACGTGCGCTTTCTCCGGCGCGTGCTTACGCTCTGTTGACGGCGTCCACGAGGGACGCCCGTCACCGGAGGTGCTGCATGGCCACGCTTCTCTGGATCCTCGCCGTGATCCTCGTCGTCGCCGGCATCGTCGCGATCCTGCGGCGGCAGTTGCTGTGGGGCATCGTGCTCATCGTCGTCGGCCTGCTCATCGGGCCCGGCGGGGTGAGCGTCTTCACCTGAGAGAGGCCCCGTCCTCCTGCCCCTCGCATGCTCGGGGCGAGCCTCGGGACGGGGTCGACTAGCGGTCGTCGAGCTCGGGGTGCAGCTGACGCAGGCGTGAGGTGAGCGAGTTCAGCTCGTCGCCCCCGGCCATCAGACGCGTGAGGACGTCGGCGTCGACGTCCTCACGCGTCAGGTCGCCGGCCACGTGGCCGTGCGCCAGCAGCAGGAAGCGGTCGCCGATGAGGTGCGCGTAGCGCGGGTTGCTGGTCACCGCCACGATGGCCAGCCCCTGCGCGCGGGCCGACAGCACCGCCTGCCCGATCAGGGTGTGCTGCCCGATCGTCATCGGCGCCGACGGCTCGTCGATCACCAGCACGCGCGCGCCGAAGTGGACCGCCCGGGCGATCGCCAGGCTCTGCCGCTCCCCGGCGCGCAGCGCGGCCGCGGGCAGGTCCGGGTCGATGCCGGGCGCACCGACCCGCGCCATCGCCTGCACGGTGGTCTCCCGCGCGGTGGCCAGGTCCAGCCGGCGCAGCGGCCACGCCCCGCGGGTGGGCTCGGCGCCGAGGAAGAAGTTCCGCCACACCGAGAGCAGCGGCGCGACCGCGAGGTCCTGCCAGACGGTGGCGATGCCGGCCGCACGGGCGGCCTTGGGCGAGCGGAACCGCACCGGCCGGCCGTCGAGCAGCAGCTCGCCCTCGTCGGGCCGGACCAGCCCGGAGAGCACCGAGACCAGCGTCGACTTGCCCGACCCGTTCTCCCCGAGCACGCAGGTGATCTCGCCGGGCCGGAAGGCGGCGGTCACCCGCGCCAGCGCCGCCACGCTGCCGTGGTGCACGCTCAGCGCGCGCAGCTGGAGCACCGGGGGACGGACCGTCTCGCTCACGACCGGGGCACCGCCCGCAACCGGCCCCGGACGACGCTGTTGGCCAGCAGCGCCACGAGCAGCAGCACGCCGAGGAACGCCTCGAACCAGCGCGGGTCCCAGCCGGCCAGGGTGACCCCCTGCTCGGCCACGGCGTACACCAGAGCCCCCACGGCGGCGCCCACCGCGGAGCCGTAGCCGCCGGTCAGCAGGCAGCCGCCGATGACCGCGACGACGACGAAGTCGACCGCCGTCCCCAGTCCCGTGGTGGCCTGGACGCCGCCGAGCCGGACCAGGCTCAGCGTGCCGATGAGCCAGCCGGCCGCCGCGGTGCAGCAGTACAGGACGGTCGTCGTCCGCCGGTCGGCGACGCCGAGTTCCTGCGCCGCCCGCCGGGCTCCGCCGACGGCGAAGACCGCGTTGCCGAAGCGGGTCCGCCAGAGCACCCACGTCGCCCACGCGGTGAGCAGCAGCCACCACACCAGCGAGATGCGGAAGCGGCCGTCCCCCAGCTGCGCGGTGGAGCCGAACACCGCCGTCGCCGACGACCAGCCCGGGGCGTCGGCGAGCCCCTCGATGCGCACCGAACCGGTGAGCGCCCGGGAACCGGCCAGGGCGACGCCCTGCAGCACGAGGAAGGTCGCGAGCGTCACCAGGAAGCTGGGCAACCCGGAGGCCGCGACCAGCCCGCCGTTGACCACACCCACCAGCAGCGCGGCGGCCAGCGAGGCGGCCAGCGCCGGCCAGGCACCCCAGCCGGCCTGGTCGACCAGCAGCCCGGTCAGCAGCGCGCTGCCCACGGCCACCATGCCGATCGACAGGTCGAAGTGGCCGGAGATCAGGAGCATCGCGACCGCGACCCCGCCGATGCCCAGCAGCGCCGCCGAGTCCAGCACGCTGGCCAGCCCGCCGCTGCTGAGCAGTCCGGGGGCCAGCGAGCCGAAGAGCAGCACGACGGCGGCCAGTCCGACGAAGGCCGCCAGGCTGGGGCGGGCCAGCGCCCGGCCGAGCAGCCGCCGTCCCCGGGCAGGGGCCAGCGTGGCCGGCTGGGGCCCGAAGGAGGGCAGGCCGGAGACGGTCACGGTCGGGTGCGGGACGTCGGCAGCGGGGCCTCCTCCGGGCGGCGGTGGTCCCAGTGTCCACGACCGGTGCAGCCCCCGGGTCGCACCTCAGGGGCGCAGCCGCCAGCGGACGCGGTCGTCGGCGTACCAGGTCCACCGGCTCACCGGCCGCGGGTGGACGACGCCGTCCCGGATGACCCGGGCCGGGTCGCAGGCGATCTGCACCGCCCGGCCGGTGGTGCGCCGGGCCGGCCGCAGCGGCAGCGTCACCACGACCACGCCGAGGGTGTCCACGGCCCGCCAGTCGGGCCGGACGTCGATCCGGGTGATGTCGCCGTCGGCGACCTTCACCGCGTCGTTGTGGGCCTGGGCCCCGAACCGCCGGCCGAGGATCCCGCGCCGGTCGTCGCCGGCCGCCTCGACCCGGCCGTGGTGCAGCAGCACCCCGCCGTGGTCGTCGCGGACCAGGCTCAGCTCCCGCTCCTCGCCCGTCCCCACGCCCAGCGCCCGGGCCAGCCCGACCGACGGGGTGTCGTCGGCCGGCTCCCAGGAGACCGGGACCTCGGCGGTGCGGCCCGCCTTGTGCAGCCTCGCCAGCACGGCCGCGAGCGCGGGCACCGGGCCGCGGACCAGCAGCGCCTCGGCCTCGGCGGCCGGGGCGACCGCCTCACGGGAGGGCGCCTGCCCCGGCTCCAGGCCGCGCAGGTCGAACTCGACGAGCGACATGCGGATACCCTGCCACCTGCCAGCCGGTCATCCGCCGGTGCCGAGGCGGAAGGGGATCGACAGCGAGATGCCGGCAGTCGTGCTGATCGGGGCCCAGTGGGGCGACGAGGGCAAGGGGAAGGCCACCGACCTGCTCGGGGGCCGTGTGCCCTTCGTGGTGCGCTACCAGGGCGGCAACAACGCCGGCCACACCGTGATCACCCCGGACGGGGAGCGGTACGCCCTGCACCTGATCCCCTCGGGCATCCTCACGCCGGGCTGCACGCCGGTCATCGGCAACGGCGTCGTGGTCGACCCGCAGGTGCTCATCGGCGAGCTCGCCGGGCTCGAGGACCGCGGCGTGGACACCTCGCGCCTGGTCATCTCCGCCGACGCGCACCTGATCATGCCGCACCACCGCGCCCTGGACCGGGTCACCGAGCGGTTCCTGGGCAAGCGCCGGATCGGCACGACCGGCCGCGGCATCGGCCCCGCCTACGGCGACAAGGTGGCCCGCACCGGCATCCGGGTGGCCGACCTGCTGGACCTGTCGATCCTCCGGCAGAAGCTCGAGGGCACGCTCCAGGAGAAGAACCAGGTCCTGGTCAAGGTCTACAACCGCAAGGCGATCGACGTCGACGAGGTCGTCGAGGAGTACGCCGGGTACGCCGAGCAGCTCAAGGACCGCATCGCCGACACCCGGTTGCTGCTGGGCAACGCCCTCGACGCCGGCGACTGGGTCCTGCTGGAGGGCTCGCAGGGCACCCTGCTCGACGTCGACCACGGCACCTATCCGTTCGTGACGTCGTCCAACCCGACCGCGGGCGGCGCGGCCACCGGCTCGGGCATCGGGCCCACCCGCATCGAGCGGGTGGTCGGGATCCTCAAGGCGTACACGACCCGGGTCGGCTCGGGGCCGTTCCCGACCGAGCTGTTCGACGCCAACGGCGAGTACCTGCGCAAGCAGGGCGGCGAGGTGGGCGTCACCACCGGCCGCGACCGCCGCTGCGGCTGGTTCGACGCCGTCGTCGCGCGCTACGCCAGCCGGGTCAACGGCATCACCGACTACTTCCTCACCAAGCTCGACGTCCTGTCGGGCCTGGAGACGGTCCCGGTCTGCGTCGCCTACGACGTCGACGGCGTCCGGCACGACGAGATGCCGATGACGCAGACCGACTTCCACCACGCCAAGCCGGTCTACGAGGAGATGCCCGGCTGGTTCGAAGACATCCGGCACTGCCGCCGCTTCGACGAGCTCCCGGCCAACGCGCAGGCCTACGTGCGCCGGCTGGAGGAGCTCTCCGGGGCGCGGATCAGCGTGATCGGTGTCGGCCCGGGCCGCGACGAGAACGTCGTCGTCCACGACCTCATCGGCTGAGGACCCCTCCGCCCCCACCGCTCGCGGGCTCGCGGCGGGACCCTGCAGAGGGGCCGGGACCGTCCCCGGCGTTCGCTGACCCCTCCCCCGCGTCTCGGTGTGCTCGTGCCCTGCCCACGGTGGTGGGCAGGGCACGAGCATCGAGGGAAGGTGTCCTGCGGGGCTCGTGGACGCGAGCCCGCCGGCGGGCTCGGGGTGGCCCGGACGACCGGGGTGTCAACCCCGGCGGATCGGGACGGCGGCGGCGGACTCCAGCTCGGCCCGGGCGCGGACGGCGATCTCGGGGGCGTCGCTGATGACGCCGTCGACGCCGAGCGCCATCAGCAGGCGGGCCTCGCTCTGCGCGTCGCCGGGGGCAGCGGGGTCCTCCCCGCGGCGCAGGTGCCTCGGCAGAAAGGCGTTCTCCGGGCGCAGCGTCCACGGCACCACCAGCAGGCCGGCACGGTGCGCCTGCGCGACGAGGTCCGAGACGCCGGTGAGGGCCTGGTCCTCGTCGCGCAGCAGGATGCGGTGCCGGCTCGGGGCGATGCCCTGCGCGTAGGTGCTGACCTCGCGCAGCCCCACGGGGGTGACCAGCCGGTCGTCGGAGGCGGCGTCGTCCACCAGTTGCAGCATCGTCGGCCCCTCGGGCCCCAGGTCCGCGCGCAGCCGGCGCAGCGCCGCGGCGTCGAAGGACTGCACCACGACGGTCCCGTCCGGACCGGCCGACCCGAGGCGCCGCAGCTCGGCGGCGACCAGGTCGGTCATCGGCACGGCGTGCGCCTCGAACCAGCTCGGCTTCTTCAGCTCGGCCAGCACGCGGATCTGCCGGCCACCGGTCGAGCGCCGGCGGGCGATCTCCACGACCTCGGCGAGGGTCAGGATGCCGAAGCGCCCGTCGTAGGTGGTGTTGAGCGGCCGCAGCGCCGGCATGCGCTCGACGGCGCGCAGGGTGCGCAGCTCCGCGAGGGTGAAGTCCTCGGCGAACCAGCCGGTGCGCTCGCGGCCGTCGACCTCGCGGGTGGTCCGCCGGTCGGCGAACTCCGGGTGGGTGGCGACGTCGGTGGAGTGCGAGAGCTCGCTCTCGTGCCGGGCGATCAGCGCGCCGTCGCGGCTGACCACCACGTCGGGCTCGATGAGGTCGGCGCCGAGGTCGATGGCCAGCTCGTAGCTCGCCGCGGTGTGCTCGGGACGGTAGGTCGGGGCGCCGCGGTGGCCCACGACGACGGGACGGCGGACGACGGCCGCTGGTCGGACTGCCAGCGACTCACTCGCGTGCATGTCCCTCACGACACCGCAGCCACCTGAACGGAACGCGAACGTCGCCCGGTGGTTCGCTGACAATTCGGACGACAAGCGGCTGACCTGCACGGGACCATGCCGCCGTGACCGAACTCCCACTCCTCGGGTGGACGCCGGAGAGGGCGGCCGAGCTCCCGCCGGACGCCGTCCCCGGGCGGGTGGCCCGCGTCGACCGCGGCCGCCTCACCGTGCTCACCGCCGGCGGGGAGGTGCGCGCCGCCCTCGGGGCACGGGTGCACGAGGACACCGGGCCGACCGTGGGCGACTGGGTGGCCCTGCGCGGGGAGCTGGCGGTGGCGGTGCTGCCGCGGCGGACGGCGTTCACCCGCGTCGTGGCCGGACGCGCCTCGGCCGAGCAGGTGGTCGCCGCGAACCTGGACACGGTCCTCGTGGTCGACGCCCTGGCCGAGGCCCCGCGGCTGCGGCGGGTCGAGCGGTACCTCGCGGTGGCGTGGGGGAGCGGGGCCGCGCCGGTCGTCGTCCTCACCAAGGCCGACCTCTGCGACGACGTCCCGGCCGCGGTGCGGGCCGTGGCCGAGGACGCCCTCGGGGTCGAGGTCCTCGCCGTGAGCGCGGTGACCGGGGAGGGCGTCGAGGCGGTCCGCGCGCTGGTCGGCCCGGGGCGGACCGCGGCCATGGTCGGGCCCTCCGGCGTGGGGAAGTCCAGCCTGGCCAACGCGCTGCTCGGGCAGGAGGTCATCGCCACCGGCGAGATCCGGGCGAGCGACGGCCGGGGCCGGCACACCACCACCGCCCGCGAGCTGCACCTGCTGCCCGGCGGGGGCCTGCTCGTCGACACCCCCGGCATGCGCGAGCTCGGCCTGGTGGACGACCAGGGCATCGACACCACCTACGCCGACGTCACCGAGCTCGCCGCCGGCTGCCGCTTCCGCGACTGTGCGCACCGCACCGAACCCGGCTGCGCGGTCGGGGCCGCCATCACCGACGGCCGGCTCGACCCCGCCCGCTACACCGCGTGGCGCAAGCTGCAAGCCGAGGCGCGGAGGCAGGAGCTCCGCGCCGACGCCCGGGCGCGGGCCGCCGAGCACGCCCGGGTCCGGGCCTTCGCCCGCGCCGTACGCGCTCAACCCAACCGTCCCCGACAGGCCCGGCCCCGTCGAGGGCTCGGGGAGGGCGGGGTCCCTCGACGGTAGGGTCGCCGTCCGTGCGCGTGCTCGTGATCGGCTCGGGAGCCCGGGAGCACGCCCTGTGCGTCGCTCTGCAGAACGACCCGGGGGTGACCGCTCTGGCCTGCGCGCCGGGCAACGCCGGCACGCGGGCGGTCGCGGAGCCCCTCCCGGTCGACGTCGGCGACCCGGTCGCGGTGGCCGCCACGGCCACCGGCTGGGGCGCCGACCTCGTCGTGATCGGACCGGAGGTGCCGCTGGTCGCCGGGGCCGCCGACGCCGTCCGCGACGCCGGCATCGCCTGCTTCGGCCCGTCGGCGGAGGCCGCGCAGCTCGAGGGCAGCAAGTCCTTCGCCAAGCACGTGATGGCCGCCGCGGGGGTGCCGACCGCGCGCTCCTGGCCGGTCGGCGGCCGGGCCGAGCTGGAGACGGCGCTCGACGAGGCCGGCGGTGTGGGCGGGGGACCGTTCGTGGTCAAGGACGACGGGCTGGCCGCGGGCAAGGGCGTCGTCGTCACGTCCGACCGGGACGCCGCCGTCGCCCACGGCCACCGCGTGCTCGACGCCGGCGGGGCGGTGCTGGTCGAGGAGTACCTCGACGGTCCCGAGGTGTCGCTGTTCGCCGTCACCGACGGGACGACGGTCCTGCCGCTCGTGCCCGCGCAGGACTTCAAGCGGCGCGACGACGGCGACGCCGGCCCCAACACCGGCGGGATGGGCGCCTACGCCCCGCTGCCGTGGGCGCCGGCCGGCCTGGTCGACGAGGTGCTGGCCACGGTCCTGCAGCCGACGGTCGACGAGATGCGCCGCCGCGGCGAGCCGTTCGCCGGCCTGCTCTACGCGGGCCTGGCGCTGACCTCGCGCGGCGTGCGGGTGGTCGAGTTCAACGCCCGCTTCGGCGACCCGGAGACCCAGGTGGTGCTGCCGCTGCTGGAGACCCCGCTGGGCGGGCTGCTGCACGCCGCGGCCACCGGCACCCTGGCCGACCACCCGCCGCTGCGCTGGCGACCCGGCGCCGCGGTCACGGTCGTCGTGGCCGCCGAGGGGTACCCCGGGCGGCCGCGCACCGGCGACCCGATCACCGGCGCCGGCGCCGAGGGCGTGCTGCACGCGGGCACCGCCGTCGACGCGGACGGGACGGTCCGGTCCGCCGGCGGGCGGGTGCTGGCCGTGACCGCCGTCGGTGAGGACCTCGCCGCGGCCCGGCAGCGGGCCTACGAGCGGGTCGCCGGCGTCCGGCTGGCCGGCGCCCACTGGCGCACCGACATCGCGCTGGCGGCGGTCGAGGGCCGGGTCGCCCCTCCGGCTACTCGGCCGTGACCACCGGCCGCGCCCGCTCCGGGCGCGGCTCGGGCGGCCGCGGCCCGTCATGCCGCCGCGACAGATAGGTCCCGGCCACGTTCGCGCAGGCCACCAGCGGAACGGCGATCAGCGCCCCGAAGATGCCGGCGACGAGCAGGCCGGCGGCGATCGCGAGGACGACGGCCAGCGGGTGCACCCGCACCGCCCGGCCCAGCAGCAGCGGCTGCAGGACGTGCCCCTCCAGCTGCATGACCAGGACGACGATGGCCAGCGCGATCAGCGCGGTGACCGGCCCCTTGGTCACCAGCGCGACGAGCACCGCCACCGAGCCGGCGAGGAACGACCCGATGATCGGGATGAACGCGCCGAGGAACACCAGCGCGGCCAGCGGGATGACGAACTCGACCTGCAGGACCGCCAGCCCGATGCCGATGCCGATCGCGTCGACCAGGGCCACCGCGACCGTTGCCCGGACGTAGGAGATGAGGGTGCGCCACGAGCGGCGGGCCGCCTCGTCGACGTAGGCGCGGGCGCCGGCCGGGCACAGGCCGACCAGCCACAGCCAGATCGACCGGCCGTCCTTGAGGAAGAAGAACAGCGTGAACAGCGCCAGGACGATGCCGGTGAAGACCTCGCCGACGGTGGCGGCGGTGGTCAGCGCGCCCGTGGTCAGCGTGTCCCGGTTGGCGACCAGCGCGTCCTGCGCGGCGGTCAGCGCCTCGTCGATCTGCCGCTCGGACACCGGGAACGTGTCCACGACGAAGTCGCGGATCTGGGTGAGGCCCTGGCTGACCTGGTCGGCGAGGTCGGGGAAGCCGGCGATGAACTGGTTGACGACCAGCGTGATGATCCCGGCGACCACGCCCAGGCCGACGATGAGCATGGCCAGGGCCGCGAGCGACCGCGGCCACCCGTGCCGGACCAGCGCGGCGGCGCCGGGCTGCAGCAGCGCGGCCAGCAGCAGCGCCACGAACACCGGCACCACCACGACGGCGACGTAGGCGGCCGCGTAGAGCAGCGCGTAGACGCCGGCGATGACGACGATGAGCCGCCAGGACCAGGAGGCGGCGACGCGCAGCGCCGTCGGGACGGCGTCGTCGGCGGGACGGCGCGTGACCCCGGTGAGCCGTCGGGCGTTGGGGCCCGTGCGGCCCGGCCGCCCGCCCGACGGCGGGCCACTGACCCCGCCGGGGCCGATCGGGCCGTCCAGGTCGGGGGCGCCCGGCTCCGGGCTGCCCAGCGGCGGCTCGCCGTCCTCGGCGGGCTCGAGGTCGGGGTCGGCCGGGTCGTCGTCGTGGACGAGGATCGCGCGGTCGTCGTCCCGCTCGGGCCAGCCGTGCGGGTCGTGCTCGGCGGCGGCCCGGATGCGCTCGCGCGCCCGCGTCACGAGAGCGCCCGCTCGTCGCAGCATGCCCACCTCCGCCCGCGTCCTGGGGGCCGTCCATGATCACGCTAGTCCTGCGGGACACTGTCCCCGTGGTGCGACGAGCTGACCGGGTGCGGGCGGTACCCGCATGATCGAGCGGTACACCCTGCCCGAGATGGGGCGGGTCTGGAGCGACCAGCACAAGTACGAGCTGTGGTGCCGGGTCGAGACCCTCGTCCTCGAGGCACACGCGGCCGCGGGCCGGGTGCCGGCGGACGTGGTGGAGCCGGTCCGCAACGCGCTCCCGCCGGCGCCGGAGCGGGTCGCCGAGATCGAGGAGACGACGCAGCACGACGTCATCGCCTTCCTCACCGCGTGGGCCGACAACACCACCCCGCGGTCGGCGGCGGCCTACGTGCACCACGGCATGACGTCGTCCGACCTGCTGGACACCGCGCTCGCCGTCCAGCTGACCGAGGCCACCGACCTGCTGCTGGAACGGCTCGACCGGTTCGTGGCGGTGGTGCGCGACCACGCGCTGGCCCACCGGCACACCATCAAGGTCGGCCGCACGCACGGCGTGCACGCCGAGCCCGACGTCTGGGGCCACCGGGTGGCCGACATCGCCTTCGCCGCGGCCCGCTCCCGCGACCGGCTGCGCGCCGCCCGCGAGCGGGTCGGCGTGGTCGCCATCTCCGGCGCCGTCGGCACCTACTCCCTCATCGACCCGTCGGTGGAGGTCGCGGTGGCCGAGGCCCTCGGCCTGCGGCCGGCCGACGCCTCCACGCAGGTCGTCCTGCGCGACTCGGTCAGCGAGTGGGTCGCCGCGCTGGCGATCGTCGCGACGGTCTGCGAGACGGTCGCGCTCGAGGTGCGGCACGGCCAGCGGACCGAGGTGCGGGAGCTGTCGGAGGCCTTCGGCTCGGGCCAGAAGGGTTCGAGCGCGATGCCGCACAAGAAGAACCCGATCCGCTCCGAGCGCATCGCCGGCCTGGCCCGGGTGGTGCGCGCCGCCGTCGTCCCGGTGATGGAGGGCATCCCGCTGTGGCACGAGCGGGACATCTCGCACTCCTCGACCGAGCGGGTGTTCCTGCCCGACGCCGCGATCGCCACCGACTACCTGCTGCACCTGACCACCGGCCTGGTGGAGAACCTGGTCGTGGACGCCGACCGGATGCGCGCGAACCTGGAGTCCACCGGCGGGCTGATCTACACCTCCTCGGTGCTGCTCGAGGTGGTGGAGAGCGGCCTGTCGCGCGAGGACGCCTACGCGCTGGTGCAGTCGGCCGCGATGGAGACGTGGAACACCGGGACGCCGTTCCGGGAGACGCTGCGGGCGCGGGCCGCGGCGTCCGACGTGCAGCTGGACGAGGCGCGGCTGGACGAGATCTGCCGGCCGGAGCGGTACGTGGCCAACCTGGACGCGCTGTTCGAGCGGCTGGCCGCGCTGAAGTGAGCGTGGACCTGCCCCTGGTCGCCCGCGGCAAGGTGCGGGAGGTCTACGACGCCTCCACCCCCGCCGCCCCCGACCGCCTCCTGCTGGTCGCCTCCGACCGCATCTCCGCCTACGACCACGTGCTGCCCACCCCGATCCCCGACAAGGGGCGGGTGCTCACCGCGCTGTCGGTGTGGTGGTTCGAGCAGCTGACGCCGGTGCTGTCGTCGTTCGGCGCCGCCCACCACCTGCTCTCGGCGGACGACGTGCCCGATCCCGTGGCGGGGCGGGCGATGCTGGTGCGCCGGCTGTCGATGTTCCCGGTCGAGTGCGTCGCCCGCGGCTACCTGTCGGGATCGGGCACCGCGGAGTACCGGCGCACCGGGTCCATCCGGGACGTCGCGCTGCCGGCCGGCCTGGTCGAGGGCTCCCAGCTGCCCGAGCCGGTGTTCACGCCGTCCACCAAGGCCGAGGCCGGGGAGCACGACGAGGCGATCGACTTCGCCGCGGTGGAGGCGGCCGTGGGCGCGGAGCGGGCTGCCGAGCTGCGGGAGCTGACCCTGGCCCTGTACCGGCGCGGCGCGGAGCTGGCGCGAGAGGCCGGGATCATCCTCGCCGACACCAAGTTCGAGTTCGGGCTGGACGCCGACGGTCGGCTGACCCTGGGCGACGAGGTGCTCACCCCCGACTCCTCGCGGTTCTGGCCGGCGATCACCTGGTCGCCCGGCGCGCCGCAGCCGTCGTTCGACAAGCAGTACGTGCGCGACTGGCTGACGTCGTCCGGCTGGGACCGCACCTCCCCGCCGCCGGAGCTGCCCGCGGACGTCGTCGAGGCCACCCGCGAGCGGTACGTGACCGCGTACGAGACGCTCACCGGCAGCACCTTCCGGTGATGCGAACGCGTTCGGGCATCGCGTACCGCTCCGGGGGTTCCGGGGACTCGCTGCTCCTCCTGCTGCACGGCCTCGGCGCCACCGGCGCGGTGTGGGACCGGTTGCTGCCACTGGTCGAGCGCTCCTGGCCGGGGTCGTGGGCCGTGCCGGACCTGCGCGGCCACGGCCGGTCGGTCGCCGAGCCGCCGTACGGCTACGCCGTGCACGCCGCGGACGTCGCGGAGCTGGCCGTGGCGCTCGGCGCCGCGCGGGTGACCGCGCTCGGCCACTCGTTCGGCGGCGTGGTCGGCGCGGTGCTGGCCGGTGGCTGGTACGGGGTCGAGGTCGAGCGGGTCGTCGCCGTCGGCGTCAAGATCGACTGGACGGACGACGAGGTGGCCCGCGCCCGGTCGCTCGCCGTCCGCCCGCCCTCGGTGTTCGGCACCGCCGGCGAGGCCGCCGAGCGGCACCTGCGCCTGGCCGGGCTCAGCGGGCTGGTGACGCCGGACGACCCGGTCGCGCTGGCCGGGGTCCGGGAGGTGGACGGCGGGTTCACGCCCGCCCTGGACCCGCGGGCGTTCGGCGCGGTCGGCCCCCCGGTGCAGGAGGTGCTGTCGCGGGCGGTCGCCCCGCTGCGCCTGGCCGCCGGCTCCGCGGACCCCATGGTGGGCCTGCCCGCGATGCGGCGCGTGGACCCGGGCGCGGTGCTGCTCGAGGGCGCCGGCCACAACGCCCACTGGGAGGCGCCCGACGCGGTCTGGTCCCTGCTGGACGGCTGAACAGGCCCTCGCCCTCCACCGTCGAGATCCCGTGATCTCACACGCTCTCGCCCGCCGGTAGATACGAGATCACGGATCTCGACGGACCTGTGGACGGCGGCAGCGGGAGGGTCCGCGGTCACGGCAGGGTGCCCCGGTGCCGAGCCGACCGCGTCGCCAGATCACCGGACCCATGACCCGGGCCGTCGCTCGCGCCGCAGGGCTCACCGACCCCCACCTCCGGCAGCCCGGGATGCTCCGGCTGTCCCGAGACACCTACCTGCCCCTGTCGATGGGCGACGACGTGCGCGCCCGGCTGGCCGCCGTCCTGTTGACCGCCCCGCCCGGGGCTGTCGCCAGTCATCGGACGGCTGCCGCCCTGTGGGGTGTCGAGATCCCACTCGACGACCGGGACGACCGCCGCGTCGATCTCACCGTGCCGCCGACCGCGCGGGTGGAGAGCCGACGCGACCGGCGGGTCCACCGCGTGGCGCTGGATGATGCGGACGTGACCCACCGCGGGGCGGCGCTGGTGACCTCGCCCGCCCGCACCTGGCGTGACCTGGCCGGGGTGCTCCAGCCACCCGCGCTCCTCGCCGTGACCGACCAACTGCTCGACGGGCGGTGCTCCCGCGCGGACCTGGCTCAGCAACTGGCCAGCCGTCCCACCGGCCGTGGGTCCGCGCGTGCGCGGGAGGTGCTGCCTGTCGGAGATCCTCGTGCCGAGTCACCGATGGAGTCGGTCCTGCGGTGGCTGGTCCACGCGGCGCGACTGCCGACGCCGGAGATCCAGAACGTCGTGCGGGACGCAGAGGGCGGCTGGCTCGGTCGCGCCGATCTCGCCTGGCCGGAGCACCGGGTGATCGTGGAGTTCGACGGCGACGTCCACCGGGAGCGGGACGTCTTCGTCAACGACGTCCGTCGCCAGAACCGGTTGGTCGCGGCCGGTTGGACCGTCCTGCGGTTCACGTCCGCTGACGTCCTGGGCCGTCCCGACGAGGTGATCGCCGAGATCCGTCGTGCCCTCCGCTGACGAGAACCCGTGATCTCGTACGCGCGGCGGCCCCGAAACGTACGAGATCACGCGATCTCGACGGGGGAGGGGTGCCTCGGAGCGTGGGGAGCGTCACCGGCTTCCCCGCCAGTGGGCTGCGCCACCCCGGTACCCTCGTCCGCGTGCCCCAGGTGGTCGTCGACGTCGTCCTGAAGCCGGAGATCTCCGACCCCCAGGGTCAGGCGGTCCTGGGAGCGCTGGGCCGGCTCGGCCACGGCAGCGTGACCAGCGTCCGCCAGGGCAAGCACTTCGTCCTCGAGGTCGAGGGCACTCCTGACGAGGCCGAGCTCAAGCAGATCGCGGAGACGCTCCTGGCCAACCCGGTCATCGAGGACGTCGAGCTCCACCTGCCGACCGACTGAGAGAGAACCCCTCCCGTGCGCATCGGTGTCATCACCTTCCCGGGCTCCCTGGACGACGTCGACGCCGCACGCGCGGTGCGGCTCGCCGGTGCCGAGCCGGTCGCGCTCTGGCACGCCGAGCACGACCTCAAGGACGTCGACGCCGTCGTCCTCCCCGGCGGCTTCTCGTACGGCGACTACCTGCGGGCCGGGGCGATCGCGGCGCGGGCGCCGATGATGCAGGACGTCGTCGACCGGGCGCGGAGGGGCATGCCGGTCCTCGGCATCTGCAACGGGTTCCAGGTCCTCTGCGAGGCCGGCCTGCTGCCCGGCGCGCTGACCCGCAACAGCCACCTGCACTTCCGCAACCGCGACCAGGCGCTGCGCATCGAGCGCGCCGACACCGCCTGGACGGCGTCCTACGAGCAGGGCGAGCGGATCGTCGTCCCGGTGAAGAACGGGGAGGGGCGCTACGTCGCCGCCCCGGCCGACCTCGAGCGGCTGGAGGCCGAGGGGCGGGTCGCCGTCCGCTACGTCGAGGGCAACCCCAACGGCAGCTCCAACGACATCGCCGGGGTGACCAGCGAGGACGGCCGCGTGGTCGGCCTCATGCCGCACCCCGAGCACGCCGTCGAGGAGCTCACCGGGCCGTCGACCGACGGCCTGGGCTTCTTCACCTCCGTGCTGAAGGCGGTCGTCGCAGCGTGAGCCAGGACAGCGCGACCCAGGGGCTCTCCGACCTCGACACCGGGCCCGGCCCGCTGCACACCCGGCTCGACACCGTCGAGCTCGCGGCCCGGACGCCGGACGTCGAGCAGCCCTACAGCGAGCTGGGCCTCAAGTCGGACGAGTACGCCCGCATCACCGGCATCCTCGGCCGCCGGCCCACCACCGCCGAGCTGGCGATGTACTCGGTGATGTGGAGCGAGCACTGCTCCTACAAGTCCTCGAAGGTGCACCTGCGCCGGTTCGGCGACCTGCCGCGCAGCGAGGCGCTGCTGGTCGGCATCGGCGAGAACGCCGGAGTGGTCGACGTCGGCGACGGCTACGCGGTCACCTTCAAGGTCGAGTCGCACAACCACCCGAGCTACGTCGAGCCCTACCAGGGCGCGGCCACCGGGGTGGGCGGCATCGTCCGGGACATCCTCACCATGGGCGCCCGGCCGGTCGCCGTCATGGACTCGCTGCGCTTCGGCCGCGCCGACGCTCCCGACACCGCGCGGGTGCTGCCCGGCGTCGTCGCCGGCGTGGGCGGCTACGGCAACTGCCTGGGCCTGCCCAACATCGGCGGCGAGCTGCTCTTCGACGACTGCTACGCCGGCAACCCGCTGGTCAACGCGCTGTGCGTCGGCGTCATGCGGCACGAGGACGTCCGGCTGGCCAAGGCCGAGGGCGTCGGCAACAAGGTCATCCTGTTCGGCGCGCGCACCGGCGGCGACGGCATCGGCGGCGTCAGCGTGCTGGCCAGCGAGACCTTCGACGCCGAAGGCCCGGCGAAGCGACCGAGCGTGCAGGTGGGCGACCCGTTCACCGAGAAGCTGCTCATCGAGGCCTGCCTGGAGATCTTCGCCGCCGACCTGGTCACCGGCATCCAGGACCTCGGCGGCGCAGGCCTGTCCTGCGCGACGTCCGAGCTGGCCAGCGCCGGCACCGGCGGCATGCACGTCGACCTCGACCGGGTGCCGCTGCGGGACAGCACGCTCACCCCGGCCGAGATCCTGATGAGCGAGTCGCAGGAGCGGATGTGCGCGATCGTCGAGCCGGGCAAGGTGGACGCGTTCCTCGCCGTCTGCCGCAAGTGGGACGTGCTGGCCACCGTCATCGGTGAGGTCACCGACGGCGACCGGCTCACCGTCGACTGGCACGGCGAGCGGATCGTCGACGTCCCGCCGCGGACCGTCGCGCACGAGGGCCCGGTCTACGAGCGGCCCACGCAGCGCCCCGTGGACCTCGACGACCTGCAGGCCGACGACCCCGCCGCGCTGCCCCGCCCGCGGACGCCGGAGGAGCTGCAGGCGCACTGGCTCGCCGTCGTCGCGAGCCCGGACGGCGCCGAGAAGACCTGGGTCACCGAGCAGTACGACCGCTACGTGCGCGGCAACACCGTGCTGGCCCAGCCCGACGACGCCGGCGTGCTGCGCATCGACGAGCGGACGCACCGGGGCATCGCGCTCGCCCTCGACGGCAACGGCCGCTACGCCCGGCTGGACCCCTACACGGGCACGCAGCTCAACCTCGCCGAGGCCTACCGCAACGTCGCCGTCTCCGGCGCCCGCCCGCTGGCGGTCACCAACTGCCTCAACTTCGGCTCACCGGAGGAGCCGGAGGTGATGTGGCAGTTCGCCGAGGCCGTCCGCGGGCTGGCCGACGCCTGCCGCGACCTGGGCCTGCCGGTCACCGGCGGCAACGTCAGCCTCTACAACCAGACCGGCGACGTCGCGATCAACCCGACCCCGGTCATCGGCGTCCTCGGGGTGCACGAGGACGTCCGCCGGCGGGTCCCGACCGGCTGGCGGACGGCGGGGGAGACGGTGCTCCTCCTCGGTGAGACGAAGCCGGAGTTCGGCGGCTCGGCGTGGGCGTCGGTGGTGCACGGCCACCTCGGCGGCCGCCCGCCGGCGGTCGACCTGGCGGCAGAGCGGTCGCTCGGCGAGCTGCTGGCCGCGCTCGGCCGGGACGGGCTGGTCGGCTCCGCGCACGACCTCGCCGACGGCGGCCTGGCCCAGGCCCTGGCCGAGTCGGCGCTGCGGTACGGCACCGGCGCCCGCCTCGCGCTCGGGGACGACCCGTTCACCGCGCTGTTCAGCGAGACGGCCGCGCGCGTGGTGGTCACGACGTCCGACCACGAGGCGGTCCGGCGGGCCGCCTCGGAGGCGGGTGTGGCCGTCACCGAGCTCGGGACGACGGGCGGCGACGCCCTGACGGTGGAGGGTGTCGCCGAGCTGTCGCTGACCGAGCTGCGGGCCGCCTGGAGCGCGACGCTGCCGGCGCTGTTCGGCACGCCCGAGGCCACGGTGGGCAGCGTGCCCGCGGGGACCGTCCCGACCAGCTGATGGCCGCCCCCATCTCCGCCGAGGAGCTGCGGGCGGCGGTCGAGCCGGTGCTGGCCTGGCTGGCCGGGGAGGAGGAGCAGCCCGGCCGCGCGGTCGTCGGCGCCGCGGTGAAGACCAGCGCCCGGTGGCTGGCCCAGCAGGTGCCCGGCCGGTCGGTGGAGCTGCGGGTGCCGCCGCACGTCGCCGTCCAGTGCGTGCCCGGACCGCGGCACACGCGCGGGACGCCGCCCAACGTCGTCGAGACCGACGCGGCGACGTGGCTGCGGCTGGCGAGCGGCCGGCTGGACTGGGCCACCGCGGTCGCCGAGGGGCGCCTGTCCGCCAGCGGCAACCGCGCCGACCTGGGCCCCCACCTCCCCTTGCCGCCCCTGCGCCGGCGCTAGCCGGGCGCCTCCGGACGCGACAGGGCCCCGGCTGCTCGAGAGCAGCCGGGGCCCGGAGTTCTCGCTCAGCCCCCGGTGAAGAGCGTGATCGCGGTCTTCACCGTCTGGTAGAGCCCGTAGACCAACGGGACACCGACCAGCGTCCAGGCGAACGCGATCAGCCCCGTCGGGGTGTGGGTGGGCTGCTCGTTGCGCGGGGTGCTCATCAGGCGGCGCTCCGTTCGCGGTCGGCTCGTGCGGTGGCGGGGGTGGTCCGCTGCGGCTCGTGCCACTTGCTGGCGACCGGCCGGACCAGCAGGTTCGCCACGAACCCGACGGCGAGCAGCCCGACCATGATGAGCAGCGCGGGCCGGTAGTTGGCCGCGACCAGCTGGCCCGGCGTGCCCTGGGTGTCCAGGACGCTGTTGACGATGAGCGGCCCGGCCACGCCCGCCGCCGACCACGCCGTCAGCAGCCGGCCGTGGATCGCACCCACCTGGTAGGTGCCGAACAGGTCGCGCAGGTAGGCCGGGACGGTCGCGAACCCACCGCCGTAGAAGGAGATGATCACCGCGGCGAGGATGACGAACACCCAGGTCGCGCTGCTGCCGATGGTCGCCAGCAAGACGTAGAGCACCAGCCCGACGCCCAGGTAGACCATGTAGATCGGCTTGCGCCCGATGAAGTCCGACGTGGACGACCACACGAACCGGCCGGCCATGTTGAACAGCGACAGCAGGCCGACGAAGCCGGCCGCTGCGGCCGTCGCCACGGTGGAGGTCTCACCGGTGCGGAAGAAGTCCTGGATCATCGGGCTGGCCTGCTCGAGGATCCCGATGCCCGCGGTCACGTTGCAGAACAGCACCACCCACAGCAGCCAGAACTGCGGGGTCTTGATCGAGTTGGCGGCCGAGACGCTCTCCGTGGTGACCAGCGCCTTCTGCTTGACCGACGAGGGGTCGAAGCCCGCGGGCTCCCAGTCGTCGGCCGGGACCCGCACGATGAAGGCCCCGAACATCATGAACACCAGGTAGACCGCGGCGAAGGTGAAGAACAGCGCCGAGACGGCGCCCCCGTTGGGCACCGACCCGGAGACCGAGGGGTCGTACCCCGGGTCGTACCAGCTCATCAGCTGGCGGGACAGCGGTGAGGCGATCAGCGCACCGCCACCGAAGCCCATGATCGCCATGCCGGTGGCCAGGCCCGGGCGGTCCGGGAACCACTTGATCAGGGTGGAGACCGGCGAGATGTAGCCGATGCCCAGGCCGATGCCACCGATGACGCCGTAGCCCAGGTACAGCAGCCACAGCTGGCGGGTCTCGATGCCCAGCCCGCCGACGAGGAAGCCGGTCACCCAGAAGCACGCCGAGGTGAACATCGCCGCGCGCGGCCCGTTGCGGTCGACCCAGGTCCCGAAGAGGGCGGCGGAGAGGCCCAGCATCACGATGGCGATGGAGAAGACGATGCCGATCGCCGTCTGTGACGTGCCGAAGTCCTCGACCAGCGCGGTCTTGTAGACGCTGGTGGCGTAGGCCTGCCCGATGCACAGGTGGACCGCCAGCGCCGCCGGCGGGATCAGCCACCGGTTGAAGCCGGGACGGGCCACGATGCGTTCTCGGGCCAGGAAGTTCGGTACAGCCACGGGCGGACCTCCGGTTCGTGGGCGCCGGGTCGTCCCGGCGGGCGGGTTCGTGCCCCAGGTCACGGACCAGCGGGAACGCTACGTCCGGCTCGGGCGTACCGCGCGGCGAGCGTGACCGGATCGTTGCGCGATCAACCACCCGGGGTGCCGCTTCCGCCCGTCGGGAGCGGGCGTCGGAGCGCGCAGGCCCCGTTCTAGGCTCCCCGCATGGCCTATGAGGTGAAGGGCGTCGTCGCCCGCAGCAAGGGTGCTCCGGTCACCGTCGAGACGATCGTCGTCCCCGACCCCGGCCCGGGTGAGGCCGTCGTCGACGTCCAGGCGTGCGGGGTCTGCCACACCGACCTGCACTACCGCGAGGGCGGGATCAACGACGAGTTCCCGTTCCTGCTCGGCCACGAGGCCGCCGGCGTGGTCTCCGCCGTCGGCGCGGGCGTCACCAACGTCGCCGTCGGCGACTACGTGGTCCTCAACTGGCGCGCGGTCTGCGGCCAGTGCCGCGCCTGCCTCAAGGGCGCGCTGCAGTACTGCTTCAACA